>NZ_JAHUTG010000019.1:0-94151 GCF_020889545.1 Rhodococcus sp. I2R | reverse complement strand
CCGCGTCAACACACCCAACGAAATATGGTCCGTCAACCGCTGAGAATCATCCGGTTTCACCCATCCCACACGCGGCATGACTCAAGAATAACACCCTTGTCATTCTAAGTAAACGGTATTGGGGCTAAGCTCGGATCTTCATTGCACTCACGAGGTCCCCGTCGACGGTGAAGATGAAGGTGCTCGGCCCGTTGAATCCGTCGCCACCTACCTGTACGATCACCGTCACGTCGGCACCGACTACTTCGACACTGTCCACTGCCAGCGTGGCATTCTTGCCGATGAACTCGGCGTCACTCCAGGACCGAATGTCGGCGCCGCGAAATTCACGCCCCCAGTCGTCGACGACGCCGTCGGATGTGAACGAGGCCGAAAACGCGGAAAAGTCATTCGCATTCACGGCATCGATGGCGGCACGGACCGGACCAGGCAGTTCAACCGACATCACGTGGTTCCTTTCACCTACTGTCTCCGAACAGAACACTCACCAGCAGAACAATATCTCGCGTATTCACACCACCACCGCAGGCCGCGTCGACGAGACGTGCGGTGTCGACACCACCGGCCGGTCCAGTCCCGCGAGAATGTCGACTGCAGCGGTGATGTCGGCGAGCGATCGCGTGTACGGAATCCGCTGGTGATCGTCGAAGGAATAGCCCGTACCGAATCGAGGCCCAGGCGCCAACAGCAACCCCCGCGACTGCGCTTCGACGACGAGTTCACTCGACCGCATCCCCTCGGGAAGACTGCACCACAGGGCCAACCCGCCACCGGGGATCCGAAAGCCCCAGCCCGGCAGACGATCACGTACTGCGGCGACGACATGGTCGCGGGCCATCGTCAACTCGTCCGTGCGACGCCGCCGAACCTCGTCGTAGTGCCCGAGCAACTCCGTCACGGCCAGTTGATCGAAGACCGACACCGAAAGTTGGCGTCGCGCATACGTTGCGGCGACCTGTGCCAGCAGCGACGCCTCCGCACGCACCCACCCGACTCTCAACCCACCCCACACCGTCTTGCTCGTCGACCCGATCGTCACCGTCGCCACATCCGGTGTCGCAGTACCGAATGGCTCGATCGGGGGCGATCCATCGAGACAGAGATCGGCTGCCACTTCGTCGACGATCGTCAGGACCGCGTGTCGATGCATCGTCGCCGATAGTTGGCGGCGAGGCTGAAGCGGCAGTCGCGATCCTGACGGATTGGAGAAATCGGGCATGAAGTAGGCCAGCGTCGGTGCGCTCTGGCGTGCGGCTCGATCGGCTGCCGCCACGAACTCGTCGGCGTCGTCGGGGTCGATCGGCACCGGAATGCACCTACCCCCTAGTGACTGCACGACTTCGACGACACCCGGATATGTCGGGTGCTCCACCAGCACCCGAGCACCAGGTTCGACGAAAGTCGCCAGCACCGCATGGATGGCATCGGTCGCGCCCGCGGTGACCAGGATGTTGTCCATGACTGTCGGCACCCCGCGATCGCGGTAGTACGCGGCGATCGATTCGCGCAGATCAGGCAGGCCGAGTGGGGTGTAGCCGCCGGTGCCGAGTCGACCACGAACGTTCTCTGCTGCCGACTCGTACGCCCCGACCAACAGAGGAGAGGCCGACGGCGCGGCGTTGACGAACTCCAGCGTCGCACTGTCTCGGTCACCGGCGAGCGAACCCCACGATGCCGTCGGCCCCGTCGGCGAGACAAACGTTCCCGAGCCTCGCTGCGCACTGATCAGACCGTTCTCGCGGAGATATCGATACGCGGAGGCGACGGTGACGCGAGAGACGTCGAGGCTGATGGACAGGGCCCGCTCGGCTGGCAGCCGGGTCAGCGCGGACACTTCACCGCTCTCGATCAATCGACGCAACTCGTCCGCGATTTCGAGGTAGAGCGGACCACCGGACCTTTTCCGCAGCGTCGACGGGTTGATCCGGGCCGCCAATTCAGGCGCCGTGATCGCAGTGGCATCGAACGAGTCCATACATGCCACTTTCGCACACTGGACTGCACTTTATCGACTGAATGCAGTCCATTGTAGGAACCATGATCGCAATTGGAGTGGTATTGGCCTTGTCCGTCGTCGGCGCGGGTTGGTCCCTTGCCGCTGTGAGGACCGGCGGCCGATGCGCCCCCACCGGTCCCCCACGCAGCCGCGTCCATGCCGATTGAGCCGGGCCGGCTGAGCCGGGCCGACCGGCGCTAGGGCACCCAGTACCGCGTCGCCAGCTGGTCGATCAGCGGATCGTCCTCGTCCGCATCGTCGAGAGCGGCGAGGTCGTCGCTGATCGCATTGATTCTGGGATCGTCGCCCTCAGCGATTTCGGCGTCCGTACCGCCGTCAGCTGCAAGCTGATCGAGAAGCTTTGCGCGCACACGCGCCTTCAGTGAATCGCTCACTCGTCGTGCTCCTTCCTCGGCTTGCTCGAACAACCGTGCTCGAACCCAACTTAGTTGATCGATCCGGTCGATATCCGTCAGCCGAGCACCCATTCGTCCGGCGCGAAGAGCTCGCAGTGCACCCGGGCCGGGTCCACTCCCTGGTCTGCGAGTTGGGTCCGCACCGCCTGAACGAAACCATTGCTTCCACAAACGTAGAACGATGCGTGCAGCGGGAGTTCGACACCTGTGAGATCCATCAGCCCGTGCCTGGCGCCCTGCGTATCCTCCGGCTCGGAGTACCAGACTTCGAGAGCAGCACCGGGCAAACCGTCCACCAGCTGCCGTTGACGCTCTCTGAGCGGATGAGTCGCAGGCGAGCGATCCGCGTGGAGAACGAGCACCTCGCACCGTGCCGCCCGCCCACGGAGGTGCTCGAGAATCCCGTTCATCGGGGTGATTCCGATACCAGCCGAGATCAACACAACGGGCCCCGAACCGATTTCGTCGGTCGGGAGATCACCGAACGGCAAGCTGACGTCGATGACGTCGCCCGGTCGCAGACACATCTCGATCCAACTCGACACCTCGCCCGCTGGGCAGCCACCGGAAGCGGCAACCGGTTTGACCGCGAAGGTCAGTTCCTCGGCGTCGCCGTCCGTGATCAGGCTGTATTGCCGGATCTGTCGCGCGCCGTCGGGCAGGGTCACCCCGACCGACACGTACTGACCCGGTTGCCGGCTACTCGCCGCGGCCCAGGGTCCGGCCACGCTGATGACCACTGCACCGGATGGATCGTCGACCCGCTTCGTGACCGTGGCACGGTGAAACACCTGCCCCGCTTCGACACCGGACTCCTCGTACAGCCGGCGTTCGAGGTCGATGAGTGTGTCGGCCATCGACCAGTAGACGCGATCCCACGCTTCGGCTACATCAGCAGTGACGGTCTCGGCCCCGAGTACCTCGACGATCGCAGCGAAGAGGTGTTCGTGCACGATCGAGTACTGGTCGGCGGTGATCCCGAGGGACGCATGCTTGTGTCCGATCCGGGAGAGCAACTGTTCCGGGTGCGGCAACTGCGGGTCGACCAGGTGTGCGGCATACGTTGCTATCGATGCTGCCAGCGCTCGTTGCTGAGCTCCCTGCGCCTGGTTTCCCCTGTTGAACAGGTTTCGCAGTAGCTCCGGACGGGCCTCGAACATACGGGCATAGAAGTTGGTTGTGATGGTGTCGATGTTCGCTCCGACGAGCGGCAACGTGGCGCGAATGACATCCGCGTGGGCGGGATCGAGTCCTCGATCGACCGCGAGTGGGCTGGATGTGGACATGGGTGTTCCTTCCGATGGACGAATTGCCGATCCGAGAACGCTGCCCGGGTCAGGGTGTAGGTGCGGAAATGATGGTGAGAGGGATCGTCGGCGACGCGGCCAGCTCGTCGATCGTGTACTCGTCGAGTTCCCGATAGAACGCTTCTTTGGCGGCCGCCAGTGCGCGGCGAAGTCGACATCCTGCGATGAGCGGGCACGGATGCTCGCCTGCGCAGTCGACTACCTCGCGATCCCCTTCGAGCAGACGGATCAAACGGCCGACCGGAATCGACCGCCCGGTGTCGGTGAGA
The DNA here is from genome assembly GCF_020889545.1 of Rhodococcus sp. I2R. Lineage (NCBI taxonomy): Bacteria > Bacillati > Actinomycetota > Actinomycetes > Mycobacteriales > Nocardiaceae > Rhodococcus > Rhodococcus sp. I2R. The sequence goes on along the minus strand of NZ_JAHUTG010000019.1, from coordinate 90,163 downwards.
AAAATGCCACCGGTGCGGCCGCGTTGGGCTCGCACGCACCCCAGTTCGACCAGTCGCGTGACCGCCTTGGCCACATGATGCTCCGATGCGTTCACTTTGACGGCGATCGCACCGGTGGTCACCCGTGGTCCGTCAGGGCCGACGGCGGACAGCAACATCATCGCCCTCAGGGCCAGATCGCTGAAGCGAGTCAGTTGCATGTCCACCACGGTAATAAACCCGCACCACTGATGCGAGTTTTAAGGCAGTGCGTTCAAACACCACGTTTCGTGCGGCTTTTACACCAGCGCATTCGCCGCAAACTCGCCTGAAATCAGGCGTCCGGGGACCCGCTCACTCGTCGTCACCCTTCTTGAACACGCGACGCGCCGTCGGGATGAGCACGACGAGCGCCCCGATCAGTACCACTACCGAGAATATTTCCAACAACACGACGCTGCTCCTTGATTTGTCACGGTGCGAGCCAGCTGCCCGCCGGAATGTTTCGCCACACGGTGAACGCCAGCACGACCAGCACTCCCGCAGCGAAGACCGCCGCCGAGGGCCGACGCAATGACAGGGACCGGCCGCGCACGCGCGCGATGGCCCATACCGCCCAGATCACGACGCCGATGACGCCGAGCACCACGGTTAGTGCATTCGACGACAGCGCCGACGCGATGTCGCCGTGCACGAGGGCGCCGAATGCCCGCGTCGAGCCGCAGCCCGGACACCACAGCCCGGTCGCTGCGTGAATCGGACACGGCAGGTACGAGGACGTTCGTGGATCCCGGACGTACAGCATCGCCGCCGCGGTAACAGCCACAGCCGCGACGGACGCCGGTCCGGCGAGGGCGCGGCGGGTCGACGTGGACGGGGCGGTCATACAACCAGCCTAAGCGCGGCGGGCGGTGTTGCGCCGCCGAGTAGCATTGCGCTTCTATGTGGATCGGTTGGATAGAGTTCGATTTTCTTCTCGGTGACGTGCATTCCCTCAAGGAGAAGCGCTCACGTATCAGACCTGTGGTGGCGGAGATGGCCCGGAAATTCGCGGTCTCGGTTGCGGAGACCGGGCATCACGACCTGCACCGACGGGCCGAGATCGGCGCATCGGTCGTCGCCGGTGATCAGGCGCATGTCATCGATGTGCTCGACCGACTCGAGCGTGTCGCGGCATCACGCCCGGAGCTCGAACTCGTCGCTGTGCGTCGTCGGACCATTCGGAGCGACGACATCTGAAGGTGTAAGCCCATTTCGTTAGCATCGAGCAATGCTTGGTACCGACCGCTCGCGACCCGCCTGGGACGATGATCCCGTCGTCGCCGAATGGCCGGGTCTACCGCAGCTGGACACCGACGTCAGCACCGATGTGTGCGTCGTCGGGCTGGGTGGTTCGGGGCTGGCGGCTATCAGCGAACTCGTCGACCGGGGGCATGACGTCGTCGGTATCGACGCGGGCCGCATCGCCGCGGGGGCCGCTGGGCGAAACGGCGGGTTCTTGCTCGGCGGACCGGCGACGTTTCTGCATGACGCCCTCGCCGCGTGGGGCCAGTGCGCGGTCGATCTCTACCGCGCGACCCTGGACGAAATCGACTCGCTTCACCTAGTTCTCGGTTCGGATGTCATCCGTCGGACCGGGTCGATCAGGCTGGCGGGCCTGCCTGGCGCGCCGCCGGACGTCGCCGACGCGCAAGACTGCGCAGCGCTCGCACAGTGCTTACGCGAGAACGGTATTGCAGTCGAGGAATACTCTGGCGAGCTGGGGCATGGAATCTTCCTGCCCGACGACGCGGTCATGAATCCGGCTCGTCGCGCACTGGGTCTGGCCTCGACTCTGCAGGGACGAGCGGCACTGTACGAGCACACACCGGTGTCGACCATCGGGAGCAGATCCGTCACCACCCCGTCGGGAACGATCCGCTGCGATCTGGTTCTCGTCGCGATCGACGGCAGGCTCGAGCGGGTACTCCCCCAGCTCGACGGCAGGGTCCGCACGGCACGGCTGCAGATGCTGGCCACCGCGCCGATCGCGGCGCAGCGGCTGCCCTGCCCGGTGTACGGGCGGTGGGGTTACGACTACGCCCAGCAGGATGCGGCGGGGCGCCTGTTCGTCGGCGGTGGCCGCGATCGGTTCGCCGAGGAAGAATGGACCTTCTCGAGCGATCCGACCGCACCGGTTCAGGACTACATCACCGAGGTCGCCGAATCGATGGCAGGCGAGCCAGTTTCGGTGAATGCGCGCTGGGCGGCGTCCGTCGGGTTCACTGGTGACGGCAAGCCCCTGTGCACGGAAGTCGACGACGGTGTCATCGCTTTCGGCGGCTACAACGGGACGGGGAACCTCGTCGGGCCGGTCACTGCTCGTGCCGCCGTGGCACTCGGGCTCGACGGAACGCCGATACCGGAGTACCTCACGGGTTGAGCGAGACACCGATGGCGCGCCGAATCCGGCGGCAAGCCAAGTCAGTTCGTCGAGCTTCGTGGCGGTCGGTGAAGACGGAGCATCGTACGCAAGGGAGCCAACAGGTTGTTTGCGTGGTCTCGAGTCATCGGCGTTCTCTCGAAGGAACATTGGGCGAGCACCAATCCATCGAACAAAGCGACTATCAGCTCCCCGAGCTGTTCTGGGGAGTCGCCGCCCAATCGGGCAGTGGCTTGCACGACGAACTTGGCCCGAAACGCCTTCATGGTCGACGAAAGTTCGTCGTCGCGTGCGGCCAACAGGAAGAGTTCGAGTCGGGCCTTGCTGTGCACGATGCCGGACGGGCCGAGCCACGACACCAGAAGCGCGGAGAGTGCGTCGACAGCATCGTCCGCTGGACTCGGCTGCCCCGCCGGTAGGGCGGCTACTTCCGCGAACTCGATCTCGACCAACCTGGCAGCAGCGAGGGCGATGAGCTGTTGACGGGTTCGGCAATAGTACGAAGTCGACCCACGTGCCAATCCAGCTCGATCATCGACCGCGTGGTGGGTGAGTCCACGCGAGCCGTCTGTGCCGAGGACGTCGATCGCGGCGTCGGCGATAGAGGCACGTCGAGCGTCCACGGGTTTCCTCCTCAATGCCGCTCGTAGTTTGGTGACTTGTGACAGATGCAATCTCAGACCCTCTATAACTATAGAGGGTGGAGGTAATCTCGAATCGATGCGGAAGCTGCTTGTCGGCGTAGTCGACGGGCGTGACTGCCGCGCCGCCCTGTGCACATCGCCTGAAAGATGCTGGTATTCCTGGACATGAGCAGATTCTCCGCAGTTCCCCGTCGGCATTTCCGCCGGATCGCCACTTCCGTCATCGTGACCTCAGCTGTGTTGGCGTACCTCACAGTTGGAATGGCGGGTGCAAGTCCACATCCGATCGGCGACGAGTTCTACGTGGGGCCAACGCTCACCACCGAGACCCGGCCGGGCGTCCTGCTCCGTCACGAACCGACAGCCGTAGCCGCAGCGGCCCTTCCCACTGCTCTCCCGTACGAGCGAATCCTGTACACGAGCACAAAGTCCGACGATTCGATTGCCGCGAGCTCCGGTTCACTGTTCAGTTCGAATGCTCCGTGGACCAGCCCGACGCCACGACCGATTGTCGCTTTGGCACCCGGAACACAGGGTCAGGGCGATCAATGCGCCCCATCCAAGACGATGGCCGAGCCGTTCAACGCCAATGCACCAACTGGACTGTTTCAAGTGGAAATTCCCTTGATCGTGAACTTCCTCTCGCGCGGCTTCGACGTGGTCATGACCGACTACACCGGTCTCGGGACAGCTGGAGTCCACACCTACGTCAACCGCGTCGATCAGGGAACCGCGGTACTGGACTCGGTGCGCGCTGCCCTGAGCCTTCGACCGTCGGCCGACCGAAGCACTCCCGTCGGGCTGTGGGGCTACTCGCAGGGCGGTGGCGCCGTCGCATCCGCAGCGGAGCTGGCCAGCAGCTATGCTCCTGAATTGACGATCGCGGGAACCTACGCGGGAGCAGTTCCGGCCGACCTTGCCCGAACCCTCGATCGGATCGACGGTTCGATACTCAGTGGCGCTATCGGATACGCACTGAACGGCTTTCGGGAAAGCAATCCAGAGCTTGGACCGATCATCGACGCGCAAACCAATGATGTCGGAAAGGAGATGCTTGCCGATGTCGCCGAACAATGCACAGTTCGAACTGCCCTGACTTACGGGTTGAAAAGTACCGGAAATTACACCGTGAGCGGGCGTCCGCTGTCGGAACTGCTGAGCTCGATTCCAGAAGCACAGACAGTGCTGGAAGAGAACAGAATCGGCACGAGGGCACCGAGCGGACCAGTGCTACTTCATTCGGTCCGAACAGACGACATTGTCGACTACGGACAAGTAGCCGATCTCGCGGGGCAGTGGTGCCGTGCTGGCGGAACGGTTCGATTCGAATCACAGGATGCGCCGTCGATCGTCGAGGGCAGCGGAATCAGTCACCTGGGTCCCTCGCAACTGGTCTTCCCTCAATACTCCCAGTGGCTCAGTGACCGATTGTCGGGTGTCGTCGGCGGCGGTCCGTTCTGCGCGTAGCAATCACCTCGCGTAGCCCGCTCGGCCCGACCCCTCGGTCGAGGGCGACGATGAGCGCTGCGCACCCGATCCCGGACAGCACCAGCGCCGAGCCGAACATCGCTGTGTAGCCGAACAGATCCCCTACCACCCCGGCTGCAAGTCCGGCTGCACCCTGGGCGAACACGACCGCACACGCAATGAGCGTGTAATCGCTTCCTGCGAAGCGTTTTTCGGATGCATCCATCATCAGAGCGAATACCGCGACCGTCGCCGCGCCGCCGAGAACGTGCTCGGTGATGTTGGCGGTGACCAGCAACGGGAAGCCGCCGATACCCATTGACGCAGCCACGTAGAGCCCGAGGCTCAGGGTCTGGCTGACGCCACCCACCAGCAGAGCGTTCCGCCGTCCGTATCGGAAGGACAACCAGGCGCCCAGTGCGGCACCACCCAGGGCGGCGACCGAGGACACTCCGCCCTCCACCAATGCGATCTGGCCGAGCGTCAGGCCGCTGTCCGAGAGGAACGGTCCGACCAGCGCCGAGCCCATCGAATTACCGAATTTGAAGCCGATGATCAACGCGATGAAGGCGAACATGCCGGGTCTACGCAGGCGATACCACCACGTGATCGCAAGACGTGCGGGTGCGTCGACCTCATCTCGTTCACCTGCGGCGTCAGCGTCTTGCTCGCCTGCGGCGTCGGCGGCGCTCAGTTGCCCGCGCATCAACCAGACCGGGATGGTTGCGATCAGCAGCAGCGCCGCCATCGCGACGAACAATGCCCGCCAACCGGCAAAGCTGAACAGCCACAGCAACACGCCACCGCCACACACCATCCCGATGCGGTAGGCACCGACTTGAAGCCCGTTGCCCAGTCCGCGTTGCGCCACCGACAGCGTGCGCACCGCCATCCCGTCGGTGGCGATGTCCTGAGTCGCAGAGACCGCATTCATCACGAAGATACCGAGGAACAACCACTGCAGCGTCGAGGACAGGTCGAGAAACGACAACGCCAACGCGATCGCAGCTGCTGCGGATTGCAGCGTCAACAGCCACCGCCTGCGGGTTCCGTATCGGTCGACGTACGGTGCCCACAGAAATTTCAATCCCCAGGGAAGAAAGAGCACGCCCGCCGCGCTGATCTGGACCAGCGAGTATCCGGATTCGCGCAGCACCACCGGCAACGCCTGGGTGAAGAACCCGAAGGGAACACCCTGCGCGAAATACAAGGTGCCGAGCAGCGTGAGGGTTCCGGCGGTGAACGAGGCCGGACGCAACGCGTTTCTCATGCCGGTCATGGTGTCAGAGCATCATGAACTCCGCCCGTCGCCGATCGCGTGATCGTAGAAGCCGACAACTCCTGCGGCGCCGTGGATCGCGAACTCGCCTTGCTCCCCGGTGGTGCGTGCGGTGTTGGTCAGCCCCCGGAGCGCCACGTTCACCAGACGGTCCAAAGAGTGCCATCGGTGTGCAGGGTCGGCAGCGTCACCGACGGCGGCCTCGTCGAACTGTTGAGCGACCTCCGCTTCGCGCGCCCGTAATTCGTCGAGTACCTCGCTGTCGACGTCGATCTCCGCCTGATTCTCGAGAACGACGTGCACCGCCCTCCGGATCTCGTCGACGTGGTTTCCGAGCCACAGCCGCCGGCGGTACACCTCCCCCAGCGACGGCCACCGCTTTCGAGCTGCCTGACGGGTTTTGCCGGTGACCAGGGCGAGGTCGGCGAGACTGGCACCCAGCCAGATTGCCGTCGTAGCAGCAGCTTCCGTCGCGACAGCGGCTTCCTGCACGACCTGAGCTTCATGGGCGAGGGACTGCTGCAATCGGTGCAGTGCACCGGCGCGACGGTTCCGCTCGTCACCGATATCGGTTGGCTTGTCCTTCTACACCAGGTCTGACAACTTCGACGTCAGCGTCGCGCTGGGCGTATGTAGGCCGCTAGAACGGCTCAAGCGAATGCGTCGAGGTCGAGAGCGATTTCGACACCGTCTTTCTCGACGACGATCTTCGGGTGTACAGCACCGGTGGCGGCGAGGTACTGCCGCAGCGTCGACAACAGGAGATCGTCACGCGCCTCGATCCGCGACACCGCACCCTGATTGGTTCCGAGCATCTCGGCCATCTGGACAGAGGTCTACAACCCCTACGGAACGACGGTGACGCTTCCGGTCATATCCGGGTGCGGGGTGCAGTGGTAGGAGAACGTGCCCGGTTCGTCGAAGGTGTACGAGAAGGTTCCGGACTTCAACAGGGGGCTTCTGAACGACTTGTCGTCGGCCACGACATCGTGCGCCATCCCGCCGTCGTCGAACACCCAGGTGACGGTATCTCCCACGCTGACCGTGAGCTCGGACGGCGAGTACGAGCGGTCCACTACGTTCACCTGATTTGGCGGCGGCGGAGCAGCTGGTTCTGTGGGCGTCGGAGACGAGCAGGAGACAACGCTGCCGAGCACCACACTCGCCAACACGACGGTCGAAAGTTTCACCCGATCCACACTACGTGCCTACCTGTCACACAATCGTGAGCCGTTTCGTCCACTCGGGTGACGGCACCGAAACCGGTGCCGCGAAGAAAGGACACACATGTTGCCGCACGTGAACGTCACCAAGCAGTTCCCCAGCGCCTACGAGGCCCAGGTGGCGCTCGACAAACGCGCCGCCGAGGCCGCCGAAGCCGCTGGGCTGCCACACATTCTGGTCGAGCTGGTGAAGATACGCGTCTCACAGCTCAACGGTTGCGCGCATTGCCTGCGTATGCACACACGCGACGCCGTGGCTGCCGGTGAGAGTGTCGATCGCCTCGCGGTGCTGCCTGCATGGTGGGAGTCGCAGTACTTCACCGATCAGGAACAGGCTGCGCTGGTCCTCGCCGAGCGAATCACCCGCATCGCAAACGAACACACCTCGCCGACTCCTGACACCCACATACCGGCAGCCTTGTCAGAGCAGCAGATTGCTGCGGTGACATGGCTGGCGGTGGTGATCAACGGATGGAACCGCATCGCGATCACCAGTGGATATCCGGTCGGCTATCCGGTTGGCTGAATCAGCTCCTCCCCGAGCCAACCACCCTCGGTGACGCCGCGCGGCAAGGCGAACACCGAGGAACCGATCGGCGTCGTCCACTCGTTGAGCGCGTCGTGCTCGTCGAGGCGCTGCTGGACGGGAAGGAACTGGCTCTCGATGTCCCGCTGGTACGCCGCGAAGATCAGGCCCGAGTTACTGGTCGCACCGTCCGCAGGCGGGTCGTCGTAGTTGTACGCCCGACGCAAGAACCGCTCACCGGCATGCATGGCACGCGCCCGTGCGATGTGCGAACCCGGCGGAATGATGGGAATCCCGAACTTGTCGGTAGCCTCGAAGTCCGTCTCGTCGTGTTCGAATTCGCCGGTGAGCGGTGCGCCCGTATCGAGCTTTCGGCCCATCGTGAACTCTTTCCCACCACGATCCAATACATCCCAGGTGTCCATCTCGATCGCGATTCGGCGCAGCACCAGCGTCGATCCGCCGTCCGAATTCCACACCAGGTCATCGAAATCCACCGCGGGATCCGGATTGACGGTGCCGTCGACCTGCCCCATCAAGTTCCGCATGGTGGTTCCCGACGGGTGAGCGCCCCGCGAGGATCGGAACCCGCGCTGCACCCACTTCACCGATGCCATCGACCGAACGTTCTTGGTCAGCACGCGCACCGCATGCGAGACGGAAACAGGATCGTCGGCACATATCTGTAGCAGCAGATCACCGTCGTTCCAGCGTGTTTGGAGCTGGTCGATGCCGAAGGCCGGCAATGGTTGCACCGGCGACGGCACGCCCGCGGCGGCGAACGCACCCGGCCCCAACCCCACGGTGACAGTGAGATTCGCTGGTATCACCGCCAGTTCGGGTTCGGTGTCGGCCAACGCGGGAAGGCCCTGCGTCAGCCGGGCAGCGTCGGTGGTCCACAGCTTCAGTAGCGAGATCAGCTGGCCTCGTTCGATCCCGTCGAGCAGATTCAGCGCCACGAACGTGCCGTGTGCCTGCGCCGCGGTGGAGATCCCGGCCTGATGATCTCCGTGGAACGGTATTGTCTCGCTACCGAATACGGCTTCACCAGGCTCTGCGGCCAACCCGTACGCGAGTCCACCGGCACCGATCACTGCACCACCGGCGCCGAGGGCGGCGACGCCTCCTTTGAGGAGACGTCGCCGGCTGATACCCGAGCGACCCTGGTGCGGCTTGTCAGCCACTGTAGTTTTCCTGTGCGCCGGCGAAATCGCGGACCTGCGCGGTGAAGGTGGTGCTCGACCCGTCCTCGAAGGTCAGGGTGATTTCGGTGTCGGTGCCCGGCGTCAACGGGTCCGTGACGTTCATCAGCATGAGGTGATCGCCACCGGGGGCGAGCACCGTGGTGTCGTCCGCGGCCACGGTGAAGCCGCCTTCCTTCGGTTGCATCTTCATCGAACCGTCTGCGCTGGGGACCACTTCGTGTAGTTCCATCATCGGCGCCACAGGCGTGGAGGCGGACACCACACGGACCTGCTCCGCGCCGTCGTTGCGAATCTCGGCGAACCCCGCTGTCATGCCCGTATCGACCGACTTGATCCAGCCGTCGGAGACGGTGACCGAGTCCGCTTCACTTGGCGCTTCACTGGGCGCTTCGTCCGCGCCGCAACCGGCCAGCGCAACTGCGGAAAATGCTACCAAGAGGGCTGTTCTGAAGATTTTCATACTGTCTCCGATGTGTGAGTTGGTGTGGATTGCCGCAGTCCGATGACGGCGTCGATCAGAAGGAAGGCCAGCAGGCTGACCCCGAGCAGGGGCACGAACCAGCCGACGATGGCGGCCCCTGTTACCAGCGCCACGATCACCCGGATCGGTTGGCGCCGGACGCCCCCGCGCGCAGGGGTGGCCGAGAACGGCCGACGCTGCCACCACATCAGGTAGCCGCGGACGACTACGGTGACGAGCGCGAGCGCCAACAAGGCCAATGCGAGTTGGCTGGCGAGACCGAACAGAATGCCCATGTGCAGCGCGATGCCCCACATGGTCAGCTTCGCCGCCAGCGGCCAGTCCTCGAACCAGTTGGTGTCCACCACTTGGTTGGTGGCCCCGTCGATGGCGACGGAGCTGGTCGACAACACCCAGGGCTGGCGGGTTTCCGTGACGACGAATGCCGTGCTCGCATCCGCTGGGATCGTCACCTCGACAGCGCCGTCGATCCCCTCGGCACGCGCCGAGCCGAGCACCGCATCCAGGCGAGCGGCTCCCGCGCTCGCAGCGTCACCGGTGACCATCGGCGCCGCCGATGTGTCGTGTCCGGCGTGGTCGCCAGACATCGATGCGGCACTTCCGGTGAGCGAGGAGTCGACTTTCGGTGTGGTCCAGCTCAGCGACGTACGAAGATCGCCGATGTTCTCGCCGGCGTATTTCGACCACGTCAATCCGGTCGCCGACAGGAAGACCAACCCCACAGCGATCCAGATTCCGACGGCGCCGTGCCAGTTGCGGGTACGCGCCCGGCCCGTCAGCGATCGGTCGACGGTGAGCAGTGGACCGCCGCGGTTTCGGTATCGCCGCACCCACAGCACGACGCCCCCGAGCGCGACGATCCACAGCCACGATGCCGCGAGCTCGCTGTAGATCCTGCCCGGTTCGCCGAGATGAAGGTGACGATGGAGTTGGCTGATCCAGGTCCGCATCGGTAGTGCACCGCTACTGCCGTAGACGACGGATTCGCCGACGGATTCGGCCGTCACGGGATCGACGAAGACCGCTCGACGTTCCGATTCGCCGAGAGTCGGGTCGGTGAACATCACGCGGGTGGTCTCGCCTGGCTCTGCTGCGGGTCGAACCGCCTGTAGCGCCAGGTCGGGTCGAACCAGTGTTGCCGCGTCGACCTGTTCGGCCACCGACGCTGTCGGTCCGGTCGAATCAGTGTGCAGCAGATCGGAATAGACGATGTCCTCGGCGGTCGGCGCGAGGGCGTAGAGGCCGCCGCTGACGGCGGCGACGAGGACGAACGGTGCGATGAGAATCCCGGCGTAGAAGTGGAGTCTCATCATCAGTGACGGTTCGGGCGGCGAGTGTTCGGGCGCCTGCCCGGTTTCGGGCACAACTGTGCCTTGTATGGACATACGAGAACTCGATTCGTCTCGAAATGAGGTGGTGGCGCCGCTCAGGCGCAGGGGGAAGCCCCACGGGTATCAGGAAATACGAGTGGGGTGAAGCGGACAGCTCAGGCCGGTACGGGAGGCCCGCGTGTTCCTGGTCCCCAGGACACCAACAGTCGCAGAATGACATCGGGTCGATAGTCGACCGTGACGAGGCGCGGTCGCTCCTGCACCGGCAGCACCACGGCAAGGACCGGCAGGATGCGTCGGAGAACCGACACTGCGTGGGTGCAGCCGAGCACTGCGCCGCGGACGAGCAACGCACACAGCGCGGTCGCGGCAGCGTGCGCGGCCAGCATCGACGGTGTCAGAGCGGAGGCATGATGGTGCTCGCTCGCGATCGACAGAACCGTGTGCCCGACCAACTGGCCCAGAGCAAGCACCGCGACCAGAGGAACGCGTGCCCCGAACAGGGACACCAGGCCGCCGAGGGCGGCACTGACCACCACGAGAAGAACGAGCGCCGATTCACTCGGCACCATGGTTCCGCCACCCATTCCGTGGGCGGCGATGGACAAAGACCCGGACACGGCGCCGACGAATGCACCACGCATGCGCGTGGGAGCGTCGGGCCCGGAAGTCATGAAGACACCTTAGTCCACTACTACACAGGCTAGTAGCGCGCGGCTGCCTCGAGCCCACGCAAGCGATCAGCCGGGGTTCGGCGCGGGCAACTCACACACTTGTCGGCACCGCCGGTGAGGTACAGCAGGCAGCACGAGCACCGCTGGGTGAACGTGCGGCCCCCGACCTCGACGAACCGCGGTCTCGGCATCGGGGAGGCCATCTCCCGCACCAGCCACGCCCCGAATTCGCTGCCCAACGCCCTGTCACCGAGCGCAGCGCCGACGTCGAGGCTGCGGTTGGCGATGGAGTCCGTCGCGATCGCCCACAGCGACTGCCGTCGGGCCCCCGAAACGGCAGACAACGCGTCGACGACGCCACCGAAGGTGCTTGCCAACGCGGCCGGCAGGCGGTCCACAGCGATCACGCGCTCACTCCGGACGCCGCCGAGGTAACCATCCGGGCGCAGGAAGCACGACGCGTTCTCGACGCCCGGATCGGCGGCCTCCCCCGTCACCATCGCGGTGGCGACGGCGATGTACGCCAGCGTCGAACTGGCCGAGTACCACCACAACGTCCCGTTGACGCGGTCGTCCGTGCAGGTCCACCGCCGACCGGTGTCTGCCACTCGATCGGCCAGCCACTGCCGATCGCACATCACCGACGCCGGCAGATCGAACGGGCCGTCGAGGTACTCTCCCAGCCCTGGCACCCGCGCCGCGGCAAGTTCGTAGACGGTCATGCCAGTCCGTGAATGTCGATGGTCGGACGCGGACGGGTGCGGACCGTGGCGCGGATACCGAACACCTCGGCCAGTAGTTCGTCTGTCAGTACCTCGGCGGTTGCACCCGAGGCCACCACCGAGCCGTCGGCGATCACGGCGAGGGAGGTGCAGTACTCCACCGCCAGGCGCAGATCGTGCACAGTGACGACGACAGCGAGCCCGTCCGCGGCGAGATCGCGGACTGCGTTCATGACGACCAGTTGCTGCCGGAGGTCGAGGTGGTTGGTCGGTTCGTCGAGCAGCAGGATGCGGGGTTGCTGCGCCAATGCTCGTGCGATGGACACGCGTTGCCGCTCCCCACCGGACAGGGCGCCGACATCGCGTCCGGCCAGGTCGAGAAGATCGACCCGGCGCAGGCAGGAGGTGACGATGTCCTCGTCGGAGGCGCTCGGGCGATCGAACCAGCCCCGGTGCGGTACCCGCCCGAGGGCCACGGATTCGCGGACGGTCAGGCCGACCGACGCCGCCGGTTCCTGTGTCCCGACGCCGACGATCCGCGCCAGCTCGGCTCGCTTCATCCCGTGCGCATCGACGCCGTCGACGAGCACCGACCCACTCGCGGGCGTCAGTGCCCGGTAACAACACCGCAGGGCGGTGGTCTTGCCCGATCCGTTGGGGCCGACGAGCCCGAGCACCTCCCCGGGGCGAACCTCGAACCCGATGCTGTGCAACACCTCTCGCGATCCGAGAGTCGCGCTGACGTTGTGTACGAGCAGGCTCATCGCATCTCCCTCGCGTAACGGCGGTAGAGCATGAAGACGAAGATCGGCGCACCGACGAGGGCCGTCACCACTCCGACCGGCACCTCGGTGCTCTGCGCAACCGAGCGTGCCAGGGTGTCCGCGCCGACCAATGCGATCGCACCGAGCAGCGCCGCCACCGGAAGCAACCGGATCGCTCGCGTACCCACGATATATCCCGCCAGGTGCGGCACCAGCAGGCCGACGAATCCGATTCCGCCGCTGACGGATACGGCCGCACCGGCGAGCATGGAGATGGCGAGTAGTTGCACGATGCGGAATCGTCGGACATCGAGGCCGAGGGCTGCAGCTCCGTCGTCGCCGGTGGTGAGCAGATCCATCTTGGGTGCGCTGACGAGAATGACGATTCCGATGACGATCAGCGCGAGCAAAGGAAACGGCAGGGTCGACCACCGCGCGTCACCGAATCCTCCAGCGAGCCAGTGCAACACGCCACTGAGGCTCCGTTCGTCGGCGAAGACCAGCAACGTGAACGTGATCAGCGCCGTGAAAACACTGCTCAACGCGACGCCGACGAGAATGATGGCCGTCGACTGCGGATATCTGCCGCCGATGGCCAGCGCGAGGAACAGCGGAATCATCGCACCGACGAATGCCGCCGCCGGCACGGTGAACACGCCGAGCGCACCCGCGCCGATACCGAGCGTCATCACGAGCACCACACCGAACCCGGCACCCGAGGACACACCGAGCAGGTACGGGTCGGCGAGCGGGTTTCGGGTGACCGCCTGGGCGACCCCTCCCGCCAATGCGAGCGAGGCCCCGACGACAGCTGCGGTCAGCGACCGCGGCAGGCGTGAATCGACGACGATGACCGCCCGAGCCTCTGTCCACCAGGATTCGAATGCTCCTGGCGCCAGTCGGTGGATGACGATGGCCCACACGTCGCCGACCGGAATGCGCACCGACCCGAAGGACACTGCTGCCGCAATGGCCATCAGCAGGGCCGCCGTCAGGAGTACAAGAATGAGACCGAAGCCGATGCGCGAGCGTCGACCCGTCGACGGCTTCGCTCCGGAGGACTGCTTCTCGGCGACGGCTGTCACTGGAAACGGTCCGGATGCAGCGCCTTCGCGATGGTCTCGGCACTGGTGACCAGCCGGGGACTCTCGAAGAAGTCGTCGAGGGGCACGACGATGAAGTTGTCCTCGCGCACCGCCGGGGTCGTCGCCATGATCGGCTGGTTCTTCAGAAAGTCGATCTTGCCCTGCGCGGTGGTGTCTCCGTAGTCGAGTACGACGATGGCCTGCGGGGCCCGCTCGCCCACCACCTCCCAGGTGGTGTCCAGGTAGGGGCGTTCGCCCTCGGGGAAGATATTGGCCGCTCCGGCCTGGTCGGCGATCAACTGGCCCACGCCGACGCCGCCGATCGTCATCGGTGCGGCCTCGCCGGAGTCGTAGAAGAAGGTGGGCGTCGGGGAGACGCCGTCGAGGTCCTCGCGAAGCGCGGCCAGCTCGTTCACGACACCGTCGGTGACCTCACGTGCGGCGTCCGGGACGCCGAGGATGTCACCGAGTTGGGTGTAGTCGGTCTCGAGCATGCCGATATCCGCGAGACCGGACCCGCAGTACTCCGAGAACAGGAAGGTCGGAATCCCGATTTCGGTGAACGAGTCTCGTGAACGTCCCTCCTTGGCCTCGAATGCGCTGCGCATGCCGCCGACAACCAGGTCGGGGTCGAGATCGAGGATCTGTTCGCGCGTCGGATACTCGTCGGCGAGGCCCTGAATACGCGCGAACTCCTCGGACGTCTCCGGCGTCGGAGTTGCGTCCTGGTATCCCATGCCGACGATGCGGTCGGCGACGCCCATCTCGATGAGGACCTCGGTGACGTGGTCGTTCATGGAGATGATGCGCTGCGGCGGGGCGTCGAATTGCTGGACGGTGTCGCAGTTGGTGACCTCGACGGTGTCGTCGAACGGCGCCGCTGCGGCTGCCATCTCGACCGCGTCGCCGCGGGAACAACCGACGAGCGACACCGCCGCGAGAAAGACGGCGGCGTTCAGGGTAAGGGTGGAGCGTGACACGAGAACCTCACTTGGAGCTCAGAGCCACGAAAATGAGAGCCGACACACGCAGCACGAATCGCCACGCGCGGGGCTGCCGATTCGTAGACCACGACGAATAGGTGCCGCTCACGCAGTCGCTGGGTAATCGGGCTCGCTGCCTCGCGACGAGGCAACCCACCGTTGCGGGTCAGCGCCGGATTTCGACCGGCTTCCCCCTGTGACTGGTGTGCTTGTGTTCGCTGTGCAGTATGCACCAGCACATCACGTGTGTGTCAACGTGCGACGCACCGCCGGCGCCGTGGAATGCGGCAACAGACGGCTCGGATCGTCGGGGAGCAGAAGCTGAACGTGCGCCGATTCGTCGAATCGGTACGGCTGTGTCAGCACGATACCGGCGAGGTGTTTGCGCAACCGCGACATCTCCGCGCGCACGGTGATGGCCCGGCCGTCGTCGCCGAACAGGTCCGCTGCCATCTGCGCGGCACTGCGCCCGGCTCTGTTGGTCGCGAGCAGATACAGAATTTCGGCGTGTCGGGGTGTGGGCTCGTGCGTCCACTCCCCGGCCTCGCTGCGGATCTGCACTCGTGCGCGTTGAGGCTGCCGAAGATCGAGCACCACGGTCGTCGTGCTGCCCGCCTCCGACGCGGTTGCGTCCGCGTGAGCGTCGGTCGGCCGCACCAACCAGCCACCCGGTAGCGGCTCGAAATCGCACACCCCGAGCGTCGGCAACCAGAACCGACCCGAGGCGAGTTCCTCAGGGAGAAGGATGCGGTTGCGCAGAGCAACGGACTCGACCGCAGCAACCCAGCCGTGCGAGTCGACAGCGAGCGCCGGGGACCGCAACCGAGCGAGCATCGGCGCAGCAACCGAACGCAATCGGTCCAGATTCTGTCGATGCTGTTCACGCAACTGCGATTCCGCGAGACGAGCGATGGCGTCCACCAGCGCCAGCGTGGTCGGATGCACCGTACTCGCGGGGCCACTGACATCGACTGCGCCGATGACGTGCCCGGTTCGCGGATCCTTGATGGGCGCTCCCGCGCAGGTCCACGGATGATGGCTTCGCACATAGTGTTCCGCCGAGAAGATCTGCACCGCGCGGCGCGAGACCAGCGCGGTACCGATGGCGTTGGTACCCACCGACTCCTCGGCCCAGTTCGCGCCTTCGACGAAACCCAGCCCGTCCGCGCGGTCGAGCACCGACGTCGTCCCGTTCCGCCACAGCACCCGGCCGTGCCGGTCGGCGACCACCAGGATGTTGTCGCCGTCCTGGACCACGGATTCGAGCCCGTGGGCCAGGTCGTCGAGGATGTCGAACAGGCCCGATTCCCGACGGCTGAGCTCGAGGTCCGAGACGTCGATCTGCGGCGTGGCGACGCTGCGCTGCTCAGGGTCGATACCGAGGGTCTGCAGCCGTCGCCACGAGTCCCCGATCACCTCCCGCGGGCGAGCCGGCGACTTGCCGCCGGTCATCGTCGCGTCGTACACGGCAGTGAGAATCTGCGCGTAGCGGCGCGGGTCCTCGCCCGCCGCCAGCGCAGGTTCGGGACCTGTCGACGGTGTCATCACAGTCAATTGTGCTCCAGATCACTTCACGAGCGCAAAGGTGGGTCAGCGGAACACCAGGCCACCGTCGATGAGCGGTGCCTGACCAGTCATGTAGTCCGAATCCGGACCGGCCAGGTACGACACGAACGCCGCCACATCCTCCGGCGTCTGCGCCCGACCGAGAGCGATCCCGCCGACGAACTTGTCGTAGGTTTCGCCCTCGGCAGCACCGGTCAATTCGGCGAACCGCTTGTCGATGGTCACCCACATGTCCGTGCCGACCACACCGGGACAGTAAGCGTTGACGGTGATGCCATGGGAGGCATATTCCTTGGCCGCCGCCTGCGTCAGAGCGCGAACCGCGAACTTGGTGGCGCTGTAGACGCCGAGCATCGCGAACCCGTCATGACCGGCGATGGAGGAGGCATTGACGATCTTGCCCTTGCATTCCAGCGCTTTGAACTTCGCTGCGGCAGCTTGAATTCCCCACAACACACCGTCGACGTTGACGGCCCAGATCTTCTTCGTATCCTCCGGTCGCACATCATCGAGCGGGGCAACCTGGGCGATGCCGGCATTGTTGATCATCACATCGAACCCGCCGAGCTCGTTGTGGGCGTGCTCGACGGCGGCGAACACCTGAGCACGATCACTGACGTCTGCGGTGAATGTCGTTGCTGCTCGGCCCTTTTCTCGCACCTCCTCCGCGACCGAATCGATCTTGTCGTTGATGTCGACGAGTGCGATGTCGTGGCCGTCGGCAGCGAGTCGTAGCGCGATGCTGCGGCCGATCCCCTGGCCGGCTCCGGTGACGAGTACGACGCTCATGCTGTTGCTCCTTCGGACGGATCGACCAGAACCTTCATCTTCGTGCCCGCGTGCAGCGCCTCGAAACCGTCGTCGATGACCGACTCGAGCCCGATCTTGTCCACCCAGCCGGTCGTGTCGTACTTGCCCTGCGACATCAGCTCGATGACGGCCTCGTAATCGGCCGAGGTGTAGCACAGCGAACCCTGGATGCGAGATTCGTTCATCACGAGCTTCTGCAGCGGTGTGGTCAAAGGCTTCTCGTAGATCGCCACGCTGACGACGGGCTTGCGCGCACCGATGCACCCCAGGGCAGTCTCGACGGCAGGTTGCACTCCGGCGGCGTCGTAGATCGCGTCGGCGCCACGCCCGTCGGTCCGGTCGGCGATGTAGGCGGGAATGTCGACCGCCGTCGGATCGAGGGTCTTCGCGCCGAGCGCTTCGATCGAGGCACGGCGCGTCGGCGACGGCTCCACGACGTAGACGTCGTCCAGTCCCTTACCTCGAAGGGCGAACCACAGACCGATGCCGATCGGCCCGGCGCCGAACACCATCGCGGTGTCCTCGGGCTTCGGATCCCCCAGTGTCGCGGCATGGAAGGCCACCGACATCGGTTCGACGAGCGCGCCCAGTTCCAGCGAAACGTTCTCCGGGAGCTGGTGAATCATGTTCGTCGGGACGACGGTGTACTCGGCCATGCCGCCGTCGGACATCAGGCCGTGGAACCCGATCTGCTGGCAGATGTTGTAGTTGCCGGCGCGGCACGGCCCGCAGTGCCCGCAGCGATACAGCGGTTCGATTGCGACGCGATCGCCGACGCTCGTGCCCGTCACACCCTTGCCGACCTCGGTGACAGTGCCCGAGAACTCGTGGCCCAGCACCAGCGGCAACTGCTGATGCGTCAGCGGATGCGGCTCGGTGGGGATGAAGATCGGTCCCGCGTAATACTCGTGCAGATCTGTCCCGCAGATCCCGTTGAACCCGACCTTCACCTTCACCTCACCCGCGCCGGGGGTCGGTTCGGGCACGTCGGCGATCTCCACCTTGTTCGGGCCGTAATACACAGCTGCGCGCATCGCTTCACACTCCTGTTCGTTTGATGCGTCCATGTCTATGTGACCTGAGGCACAGGGCGCCAGGGTTGCAGGGCGTTGCATCGCGGGCCAAATGCAACCCCCCGCAACCCTGATGTCGCGTTTGTGATCCAGCTCATAGTTACAGCGCCCAATCCCCGCTGCCCCAGGAGAGCCGATCATGACCACAACAGCAGGCGTCGAACGCGATCCAGATAGTCATTCCGCGGGCTCCACTCCCGCCCGACAGACAACCGCACCCGGCCGAGCGGCGAAAGGCCACTGGTTCGCCTTCGGCGCGGCGAATCTCGCCGTCGTCGTGACGATTTCGCTCGCCACGTGGTATCTCCTCGCCGATCCCACAACCAGTCCGTGGAGCTTCTATCCGCTCCCCTTCAACGCAGCGCTCTTCTGGGCGATCCTGTTCATCGTCTTCATCGGATTCAACTGCGAATTCGCAGGTTTCGACAAGCTCGCCCAACCACTGCGCGGGATCACCATTCTGGTAACGACGGGCATTTTCGCGGTTGCGGTCACATGGCTTCTCGGCAGCGGACTCGGCTCACTGTTTCCGGACTTCGCCGGCTCCCGCGAAGGCGGACTCGGCTACTTCGCCGGCGCACTCTTCGTCCTGTTCGGGTTCGCGACATGGGTGATGGTCGTTCTGAACTGGCAACACTGGCCATGGACCGCACTGGGGATGAAGCAGCCGTTGATCGGACTGTGCGAGATCGCGTTCGTCGCCGTCCCGACGCTGGCCCTGTACTTCGTGTTCGGTCTACCGTCCGTCTCGCTCTCGGCGACCGATCCGCTGATGACTGTCGACACGGTGCTCGGCTGGTTCTATTCGATGGTCGTCGCCGTTATCCTCACCGGCCAGACGCTCGACAATTGGCCGTGGAAACTGTTCGGCGGTGGCGGCCGGACCGCACTCGCTGCGACCGTCGGGAACGTTCTTCTCGGGACCGCCATCTACTTCCTGATGGTTCCTTTCGCGAAGGTGCTCCTCGGATCGACGGCAACCTCGGAGTTGGGCAGCGTCATCAATCAGTTCCCGGCGCAGATCGGCGTGTGCTGGGCGTTCTGGATGATTTTCTGGGCTCATGGGTTCGGGAACAGGTTCAGCCCGTCGATCCGCGCGGCGCTCACCTTCGCGCTGGCGGTGGGCACTTTCCTCTTCTACTACCACTTCGCCGCGGAACACATCCTGCACGAGCCCGAGGTGGCTACCGGCGTGCACGGCAACGCTCTCGGCTTCGTCGACTGGCTCGTGCTCTGGACGCTGATCTACGTCATCGGCTTTCAGTCGCTCGGCATGAGGAAGCTGTCTCCGGCTCTCGGTACATAGCCGCCCGCGGACCTAGCACCGTTTTTGCCGACCCTGCACATCGGTTCAGGTCATAGCGCATATGCGAGCTCGGCAAAAACGGTGCTAGGTCTTCAGGCATCCAATCCGGCGTGAGCCACGTCACGTGCAACCCACTGCAACTCTCGACCCAGCAGACGAGAAGGAGTGTGCTGGGTCACAGAACACGTACACGAACGACGAGGGAGTAGGCATGACCCAGACCATGGAACCGGCGGCAGCCGCGAAATTCCAGACCCCACAGGAACGCGTCGATGCATGGTTGGCGGACTTCGAGGCAGCGCTCGCTGCCCGCGACCTCGACCGCGTCGCCGCCAAGTTCGCCGTCGACAGCTTTTGGCGCGACCTGGTCACCTTCACGTGGAACCTCAAGACCGTCGAGGGCCGCGACGGCATCAAGGACATGCTCGGCGAGCGTCTCGACGAGACCGACCCGTCCGGCTTCCGCACCACCGAGACGCCCGACGAAGCCGACGGTGTCACGTCGGCATGGATCGAGTTCGAGACCGCCACCAGCCGCGGAAAAGGCCATCTGCGGTTGAAGGACGATCAGGCGTGGACCTTGTTGACCACGATGCAGGAGCTCAAGGGACACGAGGAACGCCAAGGCGCCACCCGCATCCAGGGCGCAGTGCACGGCTCCAACGCCGACACCCAGAACTGGGCGGAGAAGCGTGAGATGGAGGAGAAAGAACTCGGCTACACCGTCCAGCCGTACGCGTTGATCGTCGGCGGCGGTCAGGGCGGGATCGCGCTGGGAGCACGCTTCCGCCAACTCGGGGTACCGGCGATCGTCGTCGACCGCGGTAACCGCCCCGGCGATCAGTGGCGCGGGCGGTACAAGTCACTGTGCCTGCACGACCCCGTCTGGTACGACCATCTCCCCTACCTGCCGTTCCCGCCGAACTGGCCGGTGTTCGCGCCGAAGGACAAGATCGGCGACTGGCTCGAGATGTACACCAAGGTCATGGAGGTTCCCTACTGGACCCGCACCACAGCAAGGTCCGCTACCTACGACGAGGACGCGCAGGAGTGGACCGTCGTCCTCGACCGTGACGGCGAGGAAGTGATCCTCCGTCCGAAGCAGCTGGTGATGGCCACCGGAATGTCCGGCAAGAAGAACGTGCCGAACTTCCCCGGAATGGACGAGTTCGAGGGCGAGCAGCACCATTCGAGCGAGCACCCGGGTCCCGACGCCTATGTCGGCAAGAAGGTCGTCGTCGTCGGCTCCAACAACTCCGCGCACGACATCTGCAAGGCCCTCTACGAAACCGGCGTCGATGTGACGATGCTGCAGCGATCCTCCACGCACATCGTCAAGTCCGATTCGCTGTGCGAGATCGCACTCGGCGATCTCTACTCCGAGCGGGCCGTGGAATCCGGCATGACGACGGCGAAAGCCGACCTGACGTTCGCCTCGCTGCCGTACCGCATCATGCACGAGTTCCAGATTCCCGTTTACCAGCAGATCGCCGAGAAGGACAAGGACTTCTACGACCGGCTCGAGAAGGCCGGATTCCAGCACGACTTCGGTGACGACGGCAGCGGCCTGTTCATGAAGTACCTGCGGCGCGGTTCGGGCTACTACATCGATGTCGGTGCATCCGAACTCGTGGCCGAGGGCAAGATCAAACTGGTCGGCGGCCAGGTGTCCCGGATCAGCAAGACAGGCGTCGTACTCGAGGACGGGACCGAGCTACCGGCCGACCTCATCGTCTACGCCACCGGCTACGGCTCGATGAACGGGTGGGTGGCGGATCTGATCGACCAGGAGACCGCAGACAAGGTCGGCAAGTGCTGGGGCCTCGGCTCGGACACCACGAAGGATCCTGGTCCGTGGGAAGGCGAGCAACGCAACATGTGGAAGCCGACGCAGCAGGAGAACCTGTGGTTCCACGGCGGCAACCTGCACCAGTCGCGGCACTACTCGCTCTACCTCGCGCTGCAGATCAAGGCCCGCTACGAGGGCATCGACACCCCCGTCTACGGGCTGCAGGAGGTCCACCACCTGAGGTAGCGGCTCCGCCGCATGTGAGTGGAAGTACATAGCCCGCTATGTACTTCCACTCACATGCGCGAAGCGCCTTCCCCCACGAAGGAAACGATGGCTCGATAACCTGGATTCGAGCCGGGGGAATTTTCGGACTCGAGGAGCACAGCGTGGTGCGTGAACAGATCGCTCGGTCGTGGCAGCGCTCTGCGTCGAGCGGTCTCGAGCCGGCGCATACGTTGGAGTCGGCGAGCCTGCGCGACGTCGACCGTCGAAGCCGTCTGCTCGCCGCCGCGAACCCCGTTCTCGATCGCATGGAAAACGTTCTCGACGGTTCCGGGTACTGCGTGCTGCTGGCCGACCGGGATGCGCGACTCGTCGACCTGCGCTTCGGCACCCGCGAGCTACGGGACATCGTATTCGGTGTCGGCGCGGTCGTCGGTCGCTCGTTCACCGAGGAGGCGTCGGGCACCAATTCCATCGCCACCACCTTCGAACTGCGCACACCGTTGGCGGTACGCGGCGACGAGCACTACATCGAGTCGATGAAGCAGTTCAGTTGCTACGGCTACCCGCTGATCCACCCTGTCACCAAGCGCATCGAAGGCGTCCTCGACATCACCTTCTCGGCCCGCGAGGACAATCCGCTGCTTCTGCCGATACTCGCCCAATCGGCCCAGGACATCCAGGGTCGGCTGCTCGCGGAGACCCGCAGCGGTGAACAGCGGCTCTTCCATGCGTTTCAGCACGCATCGGCCAGGCGCCGCGGCGCCCCCGTCGTCGCGATCGCGGACGAGCTGCTGCTCGAGAACACCAGCGCCGCGCAGCTCGTCGATGCCGTCGACCATGCCGCACTGCGATCACTCACCGACGACGCGGTGCGCCGCAGCGGCGTCGTCGACTCGCTCGCGTTGAACTCGGGCGTCCTGGTGACCGTCCGGTGGGAGCGGCCGGTTTCCGGCGCAGGGGTCGTCATCGAGATCGACGTTCGGCACCGCCCGGTTCGCCCGGCGGCGACGGCGGTCCCCTCGGCGAAGCCACTGTGCGTGCTCGGCGAGCCAGGGACCGGCAAGTCCACCACCTTGGCCAGGTTGACTGCGGCCCGCGTGCCGCGGTGGTTCGACGCCGCGGACCTCGTCACTACCACGCCCGCCGCGTGGCTGACGGCGGTCGAGGACGCGGTGGGCGCCGGAGGCGACGTCGTGGTGGAGAACGTGCATCTGACGGACGGCCCCGTCGCACATCGGCTGTTCGAACTGCTCGAATCGGCACAGGGATGGTTCGCGCTATCGGGTTCGACGCGCGATTCCACCGAGCCGGAGCATCGCCGTCTGCTGTCGCTGTGCGCCGACACCGTCGAACTGTCACCGCTGAGGTCACGTCGACACGAGATTCCCGATCTGGTTCGCGCGATGATGGCCGAGCTCGGGGCCCGCGCACACTTCACCGCGGGCGCGATGAGCGCACTGATCGATCACGACTGGCCCGGCAACATCGGCGAGCTCCGACGTGAGGTCACCGACGCGGCTGCGCGACGGTCGGTCGGCGATATCACCGAGCACGATCTCGTTCGACCCGGTAGCCGGTGCACCGCGCGGTCCTTGACTGCTCTCGACGCAGCGATGCGCGACGCCATCGTGCACGAGCTTGCCCGGTGCGGCGGCAACAAGGCCGCAACTGCGGACAGTCTGGGCATCAGCCGGACGACTCTCTACAAGCGGATGAAGCAGTTGAGCATCCAGGGTTAGAACGTCCAGTATCTGAACACTCCACACACGTGACCCGCGTCACTATCGATGCATACATCTCGATACAGCAATACATCAAGATAGGGACGCGATGAAGACAAAAGCAGCAGTTCTCTTCGAGGCACACAAGCCGTTCGAGATCCTCGAGCTCGAACTCGACGGCCCCGGCCCGGGCGAGGTATTGATCAAATACGTCGCCGCCGGCCTGTGCCACTCCGATCTCCATCTTCTCGACGGCGATCTGCCACCCCGATTCCCGATCGTCGGTGGACACGAGGGCTCGGGCATCATCGAGGAGGTCGGCCCCGGCGTCACCAAGGTCGCGCCCGGGGACCACGTCGTCTGTTCGTTCATTCCCAACTGCGGCACCTGTCGCTACTGTTCTACGGGTCGACAGAACCTGTGCGACATGGGCGCAACAATTCTCGAGGGCTGCATGCCCGACGGCTCGTTCCGGCGTCGCGACGACAAGGGGACCGAGTTCGGCGCCATGTGCATGCTCGGCACGTTCGCCGAACGCGCGACGATTTCGCAGCATTCCGTCGTCAAGATCGACGACTGGCTGCCTCTCGAGACAGCGGTTCTCGTCGGCTGCGGCGTCCCGTCCGGATGGGGTACCTCCGTGTATGCAGGAGGGGTGCGGGCCGGTGATTCGGTGATCATCTACGGCATCGGCGGCCTCGGCATCAACGCCGTCCAGGGCGCCGTGCACGCCGGCGCGAAGCACGTTCTCGTCGTCGATCCGTTGGAGTTCAAGCGAAATCAGGCGCTCAAATTCGGTGCGACACATGCCTTCGCTGACTACGAGTCCGCGCAGGAGAAGTTGACCGAGCTGACGTGGGGACAGGGCGCGGATCAGGCGCTGATCCTCGTCGGAACCGTCGACGAAGGTGTGGTGCAGGCAGCTACCGCCGCGATCGGCAAGGGCGGAACCGTCGTCATCACCGGTCTCGCAGATCCCGAGGCGCTGACGGTGCATGTCTCCGGCACCGATCTGACGCTCAATCAGAAGACGATCAAGGGCACACTGTTCGGTTCGGCCAATCCGCAGTACGACATCGTGCGCCTACTGCGGCTCTACGATGCCGGCCAGCTCAAGCTCGACGAGCTGATCACCAACACCTACACGCTCGAGCAGGTCAACGAGGGTTATCAGGATCTGCGAGACGGCAAGAACATGCGTGGGGTGATTCACCTGTAGGCGCTGCGCGCATGTGAGTGGAAGTACTTGTCCCACTATGTATTTTCACTCACATGCGGCGAAGCCGCCTAGAGGTACTTCTTGAGCTCCATCTTCGCGATCGCCATCTTGTGCACCTCGTCCGGCCCGTCTGCGAGCCTGAGCGTGCGGATGTGGGCGTACATCATCGCCAGCGGGAAGTCGTTGCTCACTCCGCCGCCGCCGTGCACCTGGATCGCGCGGTCGATCACCTTCAGTGCCATTTCGGGGGCCGCGACCTTGATCGCGGCGATCTCGGTGCGCGCCTCCTCGTTGCCGACCGTGTCCATCAGGTAGGCAGCCTTGAGGGTGAGAAGACGTGTCTTCTCGATATCGATGCGAGCCTCGGCGATCCAGTCCTGAATGTTGGACCGGGTCGCGATCGGCTTGCCGAAGGTGGTGCGAGCAACCGCTCGACGACACATCAGTTCCAGTGCCCGCTCGGCGACACCGATCGTCCGCATCGCGTGGTGGATTCGTCCGGGCCCGAGCCGCGCCTGGCTGATGGCGAAGCCTTCACCCGGCCCCTTCAGCACGTCCTTCGACGGCACGCGAACGTCCTCGAAGAGCACCTCGGCGTGGCCTTCGCGATCGATGTAGCCGAACACCGGCAGATTGCGCAGAATCGTCACACCGGGTGCGTCGATCGGGACGACCAGCATCGATTGCTGCTTGTGCGTCGCCGCGTCCGGATCGGTCTTGCCCATCACGATGAGCACCTTGCAGTTCTGGTGCATCGCGTTCGAGGTCCACCACTTGCGACCGTTGAGCACGTAGTCGTCGCCGTCACGCACCATGCTCATCTCGACGTTCGTCGCATCCGAACTCGCGACACCGGGTTCGGTCATCGCAAACGCAGAACGAATGGTGCCGTCCAACAGCGGCTTCAGATACTTTTCCTTGTGCTCATCGGTGCCGAAGAGCGTGAACACTTCCATGTTCCCGGTGTCGGGAGCGGCGCAGTTGCACGCTTCCGAGGCAATGTGACTGCGTCCCATGATCTCCGCGAGTGGGGCGTATTCGAGGTTCGTCAACCCCGGGCCCCACTCGGGGTGCGGGTGGAATAGGTTCCACAACCCGCGAGACTTGGCTTCCTTCTTCAGATCCTCGATGATCTGGGGTTGACCGTGCGGATCACCCAGCTCACGCATCTGCTCCTCGTACACCGACTCCGCTGGATAGATGTGCGAGTCCATGAACTCGAGCAGATCGGCCTGATACTTCTTGCCGCGGTCGGTTGTTTCGAAGAACGACACGTGATTTCTCTCCTCAGTTCGATTCGCCCAGAAGGGCTTTCTGGTAGCGGCGCATACCGCGCAGCCACCGGTCGTAATCCGCACCCTTGTTTCGGTACATGTCCAGAACGTTCGCGTGCGGCAGGATGAGGAACTGTTCGGCGTCCATCGCCGCGAGCACGATCTCGGCGACGTCGGCGGGTTCGAGTACGTCTCCCGCGGAGAGCACCGCCTTGGTCGCGGCTGCGCCCAGGGCGCTCCCCGATTCCTGGCCCGCATAGAGCAGCTTGGTGTTCACTCCCATCGGGCACAGGCAGCTGACCCTGATTCCCCTGTCGCCGTAGGTGACATTGAGCCACTCGCTGAAGCCGACGGCCGCGTGCTTGGTGGTCGCGTAGGTGGCCGAGCCGATCTGAGTGAGCAGACCGGCGGCGGAGGCGGTACTGACGAAGTAGCCCTCGCCCCGTTCGAGCCACTTGGGAACCAACTGCTGCGCCGCCCTGATATGTGCGCGGAGATTGACCTCGATCGAGAGATCCCAGTCGGCTTCGGATGCTTCGAGCCCGGGCGCCCCGCTGATGCCCGCGTTGGCGAAAAAGAGATCGACCGGCCCGTACGTGTCCTCGGCGAGCGCGATGAGCGCGGAGATGTCCTCGCTTTTCGACGCATCCCCACCGAGCGAGACGGCCGCGCCGGGACTGGTCGCGTCGATGCGCGTGACGACCTCCGAGGCCGACGTCGGATTCAGATCCGACACCACCACTCGGGCGCCCTGCGCGACGAGGCGTTCGGCAAGCGCTCCGCCGATCCCCCCGCCTCCACCGGTGACCACGGCAACCTTGCCTGTAACCTTCATCACCCAGGTATAGCGCACGACAAGAAACTGACCTCATCCGGGCAGCGTGTTCGCGCCGCTGAACGGGAGCCTCGTGGCACGCCGAACCGAACTCTCTGACAGTATTTCCAAGCGTGATACTGCAGCGTCTACGCCGAACAGTCGACGACGTCGCGCGCAGGCTCGGCCGCACCATCGACTCGCTGAACGAGCAGGCCCTGACTTTCGACTCTGCCCACGGGTGGTTTCTCAGCGCCGAGGAGCGCGGAAACCCGGACACCCGCATTTCGGCGTGGACCGAGAACAACCGGGTCACTCCCCTGGTGCACGGCAAACCGTACTTCGAGGCACTCGAACGCGCGGTTCGGTCGGCCGGTGACGGCGATCTCGTCCTGTTCACCGATTGGCGCGGCGACCCCGAGCAGTACCTCACCGACGGAGTCACGGTCGAGGACGCCCTCACCGATGCCGCCACGCGCGGCGCGACGGTCAAAGGCATGGTGTGGCGCTCGCACATCAAGACGCTCGGATACACGGGCCCCAAGAATCGCAAGCTGGCCCAGCGGCTCGAGGATGCCGGGGGCGAGGCGATCCTCGATCAACGTGTCTTGACCTTGGGCAGCCATCACCAGAAGTTCGTCGTCGTCCGCTATCGAGACGATACGAAAACCGATCTGGCGTTCGTCGGCGGCATCGATCTCGCGCGTGCGCGGCGCGACGACGCCAACCATTTCGGTGATCCCGTGAGCCGACCGTTTCCGCCCGAGTACGGCGAGACCCCGGCGTGGCACGATATGCAGGTCCAGATCGAAGGCCCGGCCGTCCGCGACGTCGAGGACGTGTTTCGGGAACGCTGGGACGACCCGGCGGCGCTCTCGCGGCTGCCGTGGCATGTGCTCTCCGATGTGCTCCGCGGAGTCTCGTCCGAGCGCACTCCGATACCGCCGCAGGGCGCCGACCCGGCGAATGCAGGGACCTGCGCGGTACAACTGCTGCGCACCTACCCCCGACGGCATCCGGCCTACCCCTTCGCGACGAAGGGTGAGTTCAGTGCCGCCAGGGCGTACGCGAAGGCGCTGCGCCGTGCCCGTCGCCTCATTTACGTCGAGGACCAGTATCTCTGGTCGGTGGATGTTGCTCGGGTGTTCGCGGCTGCTCTGCGGCGCTCGCCGGATCTGCGGCTGATCGTCGTGGTGCCGAAGTATCTCGACGACGACAGCCCCATCACGATTCCGCCGGCGCTGCTCGGCCACTCGGCCGCGTTGGACGTCATTCGTGACGCCGGCGAGGACCGCGTGCTCGTGCTGGACCTCGAGAACGACCGCGGCATTCCGGTGTACGTGCACTCGAAGGTGTGCATCGTCGACGACGTCTGGGCAGCAGTCGGTTCCGACAACTTCAACCGTCGCTCGTGGACACATGATTCAGAACTGACCGCGGCCATCGTCGACGAACAACGCGACGAGCGCGCCCCCGCCGATCCGGGTGGTCTCGGCGACGGCGCGCGAGTCTTCGCCCGTGAACTTCGACTCGAACTTGCCCGCGAGCACCTCGGGCGCGCGGAGGGCGAGGACGACGACCTGATCGACCCGGCATCGTTCTTCGATGCGGTCCGGGCCAGTGTGACGCGGCTCGACGAGTGGCATCGGGCGCCGGGCGCCGCGCCGCGACCACCCGGCAGACTGAGGCAACACAACATCGTCGTGCCGCCTCAGTGGCAGCAGCGGATGGCTGCTGTGGTGTACCGAAAGTTCATCGATCCCGACGGCCGGCCCCTTCGCATGCGGCTGAGGCGAAGATTCTGACTGGCCGGCGTTGCGGGCGAAACCGGTCAGGACAGGGCTGATGCGACCCGGTCCGCGAGTGGCTTCGTCGATGCTGGGTTCTGCCCTGTGTAGAGGTTGCGATCGACGACGATGTGCGGTCCCCATGCCGCGCCACTCGAGAACTTCGCACCCGATTCGCGCAGCCGGGTTTCGAGCAGCCAGGGCGCGACATCGGCAAGGCCCGCCTGGGTCTCCTCCTCGTCGGTGAAGCCTGTCAGCTCGTAGCCGTCGAACGCCCACGCTCCGTTCGATCGCCTCGCGGGGAGCAAGGCGGCCGGTGCGTGGCACACCGTCGACACCAGCTTGCCGCCGTCGAGGAAGTCCGAGACCAAGGCACCGAACTGGCTGGACACCGCGAGATCCTCCATCGGCCCGTGCCCTCCCGGAACGAAGATGGCGTCGAAGTCGGCAGCCTTCTGCTCCTCGAGTGCCAGGGGCTTCTGCAGAGTCGACTCGATCGAGGCGAGGTACTCCTTCTGGTCGGCGACTTTCGCTTCGTCGCCTCCGTTCGCGTCGACGGAGAGCGATCCCTCGTCGACGACCGGCGCTGTGCCGCCCGGGGTGGCGACGACGACGTCGAATCCGGCTTCGATGAACGTGCGGTGCGATTCGACGAGTTCCTCCGCCCAGAATCCCGTCGGATGCTTCGATCCATCCTTCAGTGTCCAGTGGTCAGCGGCTGTCACAGCGAAAAGTAGTTGTGTCATCCCGGTTGCATGCCCCGTCACGGCCTCGCGCAATCGTCCCCTGGTCGCCACGCCCGCGAGGAGAGCAGCCGCATCCCGTTCAACGCAACGAGCACCGTCGAACTTTCGTGCCCGGCCACGCCGATGGGCAGTGGGAGGTGTCCGAGGAGGTCCCACGTGACCAGCACGAGTATGAACGTGGCTGCGATGACGAGGTTGGCCACCACGATTCGGTGGGCGCGGCGGGAGAGCTCGATCACAGACGCGATGCCGCCGAGATCATCGCGAATCAGCACTGCGTCGGCGGTGTCGAGCGCCAGATCCGAGCCCTTTCGGCCCATCGCGAATCCGGTATCCGCTGCGGCCAGTGCCGGGGCATCATTGACGCCGTCGCCGACGAGGAGCACGTGTTCGTCCATCTCGCTCACCGCGCTCGCCTTCTCGTGCGGCAGCAGCCCGGCCCGGACGTCGACGATGCCCGTCTCTCTCGCCACCGCGTGCGCGGCCCGAGAATTGTCGCCGGTGAGTAGGACGGTTCTGTTGCCGGTGACGGTTTCCAGCTCGGCGACGGCCCGTGCGGCATCGACTCGAATCGTATCGACCAGCCCGATCAGTCCCGCGACTTCGTCTGCGATGGTGACAACGACCACCGTCATTGCGGCGGACTCGAGCGTCTCGATGATCGCGTGCTGATCTTTTTCGCGCGCGGTCGGCTTGGCGACGGCCACCATGTGTCCTTCGATGCGGGCCCGCACACCCGAGCCGGGTGCGGACTCGAAGTCCGAGGCAGTCGGGACGTTCAGTTCGCGCCTGCGCGCGGCGTGGGCGATGGCCGCACCGATCGGATGCTCGCTGCCGTGCTCGACGGCCGCGGCGAGTCGGAGCACCTCGCTTTCGTCTCGGGTGCCGAACGCGACGATCCGCTCGACGTGCGGGACGCCCTCGGTCAGCGTGCCGGTCTTGTCGAACGCGACCACCGATGTCCGACGCAATTGCTCCATCACCACTGCCGATTTCACCAGGACTCCGTGCCTGCCCGCAGTGGCCATCGCGGCGAGCAGCGGAGGCATCGTCGCGAGCACGACGGCGCAGGGCGAGGCGACGATCATGAACGTCATCGCCCGCAGCAGCGCCGATTGCAGTTCGCTCCCGAACGCCATCGGAATCCCGAAGATCGCCGCGGTGGCACCGACGATGGTCTTGGAGTAGTACTGCTCGACCTTGTCGATGAACAGCTGCTTCTTGGCCTTGGTGGCCGAGGCGTGCTCGACCGTCGCGACGATGCGGGCGAGAACGGTGTTCGACGGGTCGACGTCGATCCGCACCCGCAACGCCCCGGTGCCGTTGATGGTGCCCGCGAACACCTCGTCGCCGACGCTTCGGTAGACCGGAATCGGCTCCCCGGTTATCGAGGCCTGGTCGACGTCGCTGTGGCCTTCGACGACAGTCCCCTCTCCCGCGATGCGCTCGCCTGGACGCACGAGAACCACGTCACCGGGGCGCAGCGAGGTGGCATCGACCTGGTGCTCGTCGCCGTTCTCCGCGACAATTACGGCGGTCTCCGGGGTGAGATCGAGGAGGCTGCGAATCGAGTCGGAGGTGCGCTTCGTCAGTACCGCCTCGAGGGCTCCGGATGTCGCGAAGATGACGATGAGCAGAGCACCGTCGAAGATCTGCCCGATTGCTGCGGCGCCGATTGCAGCGACGATCATCAGGAGGTCGACGTCGAGTGCCCTGTTTCGCAGAGCGCGAATGCCCTCGAGCGCAGGCTCCCAACCTCCGGTGATGTAGCACGCCAGGTAGAGGGTCCAGTACATCCAGGTCGGGGCGGGTGAGAGCTGGACCAGCAACCCGAGGACGAACAGCGCGGTCGCCGCGGACGCCCAGCGAACCTCCGGTACGGCGAGCAACGTGGTTCTGTCGCTGCCGCCGGTCCGTCCGGGGAGCGTCTGCGGAAGTACGGTCGTCATCTGTACATGATTACATGAAGAGCTATACATGTGTACATTGGTTATAGTTGTCGCATGGGACACACGGTCGACGGACGCACCACGCCGCCGGCGCAACTCGACGCAGACTCCGCGGCGACCGTCGCCGCTACGCTTCAGGCCCTGGCAACACCGAGCCGGCTTCGCATTCTCACGCAATTGCGCCAGGGTCCCAGCGGTGTCAACGACCTCGCCGACGCCGTAGAGATGGAACAGTCAGCGGTGTCCCATCAACTCCGGCTGCTGCGCGCAATGGGCCTCGTGACGGGCACCCGGTCAGGGCGAAGCGTCATCTACAGCCTCTACGACAACCACGTTGCGATGCTTCTGGACGAGGCCGTCTATCACATCGAGCATCTCGGACTGAGCGCCCCAGACCTCAGCTGACGAGCGGCGCAGCTACTCGCCAGTGAAAAGCAGCAGGGTGTCGCGAACGCACCGCTCGACGAACTCGTCGGTGACCTCGCGGCCACTGACGAGAAGTCGGAAATACATTGGTGCAACCAGACTTTCGATGACATCATCGGAATCGATATCGGTGCCGATCTCGCTGCGCTGCTGCGCCTGCTCGACGATGTCTCGGGCGAGTTCGAATCGCGCAGCGTAGAACGCTGTGCGCGCCTCGTCGATCTCGGGGTCGCCCGAAAGGGCGTACACGGCGCGCAACAGCCGACGGACCTCGGGCCGGGAGATCAGCATCGCCACCTGTTTTGCGAGCACCGTGAGATCCTCGGCCAGACTCCCGGTCCGCGGGGGCGGATTGTTGGCCGAGGCCAGCTTCATCACCGCTTCGCTGACCACCCCGGTACGACTACCCCAACGGCGGTAGACCGTCGTCTCGGCCACGTTCGCGCGAGCTGCGATGTCGGCGACCGAAATGGTCTCGATCTCGCGCTCGGTCAGCAGAGCGAGGGTGGCACTGAGCACCTGCTCCTGGACGCGCGCACTACGACCACCCGGCCGCTTCGACCTCGATCGCGGCTCGCCGGATTCGGCGCGCTCCGAGGTCGGGACGTCCGCAGTCCGGGCGTTCGGGTCCGGCTGCGCGCCGGCTTCGGTCGATACCATCGCGTGAAGGATACCGCCTGTCTCGTTTTTGGGTGATTTCCCCGTTAATGCTAGCCATATTGGCCTTAAGGCTATTATGAACAACACATCGAGCAGGAGCCGTGCCTTCGCCGAACAGGCGAAGACTCCAGCTCGGCTCAATGGGCTCAATGGGCTCAATGGGCTCAATGGGACGGAGCGGGCATGATCACACTCATACCGCCGACATTCGGGACCGGGCGGCGCGGGACAACAGCGCCACACCCGAGCGCGAAGCCACACGCGAGCACCAACCCATCCACGTTCCTCGGCGTCCGGACCAGACGGCTGATCGCGGCATCGACCGCGAACGCCTCGGTCATCGGCGCCATAGCCCTGACGGACAGCCACGCGTTCGTCGAAGGCGGCGCATGGGTAGTGGTAGCGATCCTTGTACTGAACTCAGTGCTGGCCGCGGCCTGGATGGTCGTCGAAGTGCGCCGATGCTCGCGGACCGCGGTGCTCTTCGCCGTCTGGGCAGAAGCGGCAATCGTGGCAATTCTGCTGCTCCTGGCATCACCATCGGAGGCGCTCATCGCTGCTCCCCTACTGATGGCGCCGGGTTTCTACCTGCTGCTCGCGCTGGGCCAAAGAAGCCTGGCAGTGCACAGCGGAGTGGTCCTCGCGACGGTGGCAGTGCTCACGCTGGCAGCGCTCGAAGACGGCACCGAATCCGTCACGACAATTCTCGTCCGGGCACAGATCGTGTTGACCGTTGCACTGGGCGGGCCAGCATCGCTGCAGGCGCTGTGGTCGCGGATGATCCGACAGTCCCAGCTGGCACGACGGGATGCTCTCACCGGCCTGTACAACCGGCGCGGGCTCGCCTACGGACTCGACGACCTCGCCAGCGGATTGATACATCTCGGTGGCGCGGCCTCGACCGTCGCAGCCGTGGTGGTGGACATCGACTCCTTCAAATCGGTCAACGACAATTACGGCCACGCTGCCGGAGACACCGTTCTCGCCGAGGTGGCGCAACAACTGACTCACCACGCTGGACCGGACGCGATCGTGGCGCGCACAGGAGGCGAGGAGTTCACCGCAATCGTGGCCGGGTCGCGTACCACCGTGAACCAGATCGTGGCGTCGTTCCCGACCTTCGTGGCGCCGCGAGCGGACATACCGCCGGTCACTTTCAGCGTCGGTGCTGCAATTCTGCCGTCAGGCACCGCGCCCCCGAGCACCGAGCAGATGCTCGACGCGATCCGCGACGCGGACGTCGCCATGTACGAGGCGAAACGCAACGGCGGCGGCACCGTATCCGTCGCCACGGTACGACCGCACTGAGCTGCAGCCATAGATCTCGGACTGCATGTCGATGTCGGATCGGCGTTGCTCGCGATGCGGACCAGGTGCCGCTGGCCGCAGGCGCACGAGAAATCCGTTCAGGCAGGTCCGCCGAACATCCCGCGGGACACGAGTGACCGGCAACCAGGTGCGCCGCACTGGACCGCGCGAAGGGTCGGCGCATCGGGGATGCGCCGGCCCCTCTGTAGCTACGAACTACTGAGCAGTGGGTTCGACGATTGTATTGTCGTCGCCCACGTCCGTCTGCTCGATGATCACCGTGTTGTCGTCGGTCGGTGCCGGGGGCACGGCACCCGCACCCCCGACGCTGCCGGTGTTCAGGGACGCCAGCCACTGATCGATTCCTCCGCCGCCGGCCATGAGCGGGTCGGCTTCGCTGATGATCTCGACGACCTGGCTCGAGTCCTGCGGGTCGCCGACCGGCGCGTGCGGAACCGCCTGGGCCGATGCAACGCCGATCACGCCGATCACTGCGGCGGCTGCGGCACCGACGACCATGGTCTTGACTGCAACTTTCTTCGACATCTGCTGTCCCTTCGTTCTTCGGTTTACCGAATCGGTGCCGATCCGGTGAAACCCACAGTGCAGGGGGATTCTTCGCATTTCCTGAACGGACCTGAAGCGCAGTTAAGGTCAGTAGCGGACAATCGAAGCCATGCGAGTTCTGGTTGTGGAAGACGAGCCGACGCTCTACGAGGCACTGCGAACAGGCCTTGGCGCTGAGGGGTTCACCGTCGACGTACGTACCGACGGACTGTCCGGCCTCGATGCGGCGCGGACCGCCGAGTACGCGGTCATCGTCCTCGATGTCATGCTGCCGGGCATGAACGGCTACCAGGTGTGTCGTGCGTTGCGAGGCGCTCAGCAGGACACTCCGGTCCTGATGCTCACCGCAAAACGGGGCGAGTACGACGAGGTCGAGGGACTCGAATGCGGGGCCGATGATTATTTGACCAAGCCTTTCTCGTTTCCGGTTCTCGTCGCCCGCATCAAGGCGCTGGTACGTCGGTCGGCGACGGTCCCGAATCGTGATCCGCTGCAAGTCGGAGATGTGGAGCTCGACCTCTTTCGCCGTGTCTGCTCCGTTGGAGATGATCGAATCATGTTGACGAACAAAGAATTCGATATTCTCGCTATCCTCGCAGACAACCGACGCCGCGTGGTCTCCAAACAATTGCTCATCGCGCATTGCTGGGAGGACGCGGTCGACGCCACAGCCAATCTCGTAGAGGTGCATGTCTCCTCGTTGCGCCGCAAACTCGCGGGCGCGGGCGCCGGGGATATGATCGAAACTGTTCGCGGACACGGGTATCGGGTATGCATCTGATCGCCGGTCTGGCGCATCCCCGACAGTGGTCGACCAGGACTCGGGTGTCGCTGGGTATCGCCTTCGCGGTGCTTGCGGCCGCCGCGCTACTCGCTGTGGTGGTCACGCAAGCCACCGCGGCCTTTACTCAGCGCGAGTACACGGAGAGTTTGCGTGCGCAGGTTGCAGCGCAGTCCACGGGTATGTCTGCTGGCGACATTGGGCCGATCGTCGGCTGCCCGAACGATGTGATCGTCAGCATCGACCCGCCGCTACTACCCGACAATCCGAGCTCGACGTCCTACGATGTCGTGTGCGGGGAGATAACGGATTCTTCCTTCACGCTCGACGTACCGGACGTTCGGGCACTGACGGCCGCGGCGACGACGTCGACTCTGCGAACCATGGCTTACTTGACACCGGTGATCATGATCTTCGCCCTGCTACTGGGGCGTTTCGTCGTCCGTTGGGCGTTCGCCCCCGTTCGACAGATCACCACCCGGTTCCGCGAGATCAGTGTGGACAAGCTCGATCTACGCGTGGACGCGCACGGCGCACGTGACGAAATACGTGATCTGGCAACGGTCCTGAATTCCGCGCTGGGCCGACTCGAGGACTCGGTGGCCGGGCAGCGACGGTTCGTCGAGGACGCCTCCCACGAAATCAGAACGCCGCTCGCCGGTATCACCTCGAGCCTCGAAGTGGCGCTGCTGTACCCCGATGCTCGCCCCTGGAGCGAGTCGGCCACAGCTGCGCTGGCGGAGGCTGCCCGACTGAACCGGCTGACAGCCGATCTGCTGGCTCTCGGCTCCGGGTCGATCGACAGCGGCGACACGACCGATCTGCTCACGGCGGTGAACGATGCCGTCACGGCACCCCAAATCGATCGTCGAATCGCTGTGGACGTGCAGTTGGACGGGTATATGCAGGCACCGATGGTGCCGCTCGGTATGGATCCGCTCCGGCGCGTTCTGGACAACTTGCTCGCCAACGCGGTCCGGTACGCGAAAGCCAATGTACGCGTGGTGATCTCGTTGCTGTCGACAACAGGACCGGAAAGTGTTTCTGTCACCGTCGAGGATGACGGCCCGGGGATCCCATTGGACATGCACGAGAGGGTCTTCGAGCGGTTCGTTCGATTGGACCGGTCGCGTGATCGTGCCACCGGTGGTTCCGGTCTCGGTTTGGCTATCGTGCGCACTCTGGTGACCGATGCGGGCGGGTCGGTCTACATCGATCGCCAGAGTTTGCTCGGCGGAGCTGCGGTGACGATCGTTCTGCCGGTTACGGCGGCGTCAGAGAACTGATCGGTTGTGGTCAGCTGAGCTGTGTTGGCCAGAAAGCGCGGCGGCACCTATCCGTCGCCACGAATGCGGTACGACCGCACTGAGCTGCAGCCGCTGAGCACAGTGCCCAGCGGGCGCGCCCAACGGTGTGCGCTTCGACCGATGCCCGCAGCCGCAAGCGAGTCCATGCTCGAAGGAGACGACAGGCGAATGCCTGGACGTGCCCTGACAGCAGAGGACGAGCACATGTGGGACGAGAACAACAGGTCACTGAACGGACCGTTCGAGCCGTGGCATCAAGAAGCCGATACCTTCGATCTCGAAGTAGTGGGCAAGATTCCGCTCGAACTCAATGGATCGCTGTATCGCACCAGTTCCAATCCGCACGTACAGCCACCACACCCGAATCGCTATCACTGGTTCGATGGTGACGGGATGATCTACGGTGTGTTTCTCCGCGACGGCAGAGCACACGCCTCGAGCCGTTGGGTGAGGACGGCAGCGTTCAAGGTCGAGGAGGAAAACGGCAAGGCTGTGTACGGCAGCATCCTCAATGGTGGCGTCCCAGTCGATTTTTCGCTCGATCCGCCGATGAAGAACCCCGCCAATACCCACGTCACCTTGTTCGACGACCGGCTGCT
This sequence comes from Rhodococcus sp. I2R, assembly GCF_020889545.1. Lineage (NCBI taxonomy): Bacteria > Bacillati > Actinomycetota > Actinomycetes > Mycobacteriales > Nocardiaceae > Rhodococcus > Rhodococcus sp. I2R. The sequence continues at coordinate 53,448 of NZ_JAHUTG010000019.1, read as the reverse complement.
GGTCTTCACCGAGGTCGACCTCCCGCACGAACTGCATCCGACGACGCTGGAGACACGAGGCCAATACGACTACCACGGTGATGTTTCCGGACCCGTCACCGCGCATTGGAAGACCGATCCGCGCAACGGCGACATGCTCTTCTACGGTGTCTCCGGTTCGACATTGACCTGGTATCACGCCAACTCCCACGGCAAGCTTCTCGACAGCCATCAGTTCGACATGGGTGTCGCGTGCTTCTTGCACGACTTCGTCGCCACCGAGGACTACGCCGTCTTCATGATCACGCCCACCCTCTTCACCGGGCCGGAGGACCTGATGGCAGGTAAACCGTCGGTGGTGTGGGACCCCGAGACCTCGAACGGGACGCGATTCGCAGTACTCGATCGCCACAGCGGTGCCGTCACGTTCATCGATGGTGGCGGCGCGTACTCCGGCACGCACTTCTACAACGCCTACCAGGAGGGAAGTTCGATCGTCATCGACGGTCACCGCACCGATCGGTGGGGGTGGCTCAGCGAGGAGTCGGCGGCGATCGCACCGGGTCAGGACTGCAACGAGTGGTTCGACTCCATGGTGGCGAAACCATGGCGGTGGGTGCTCGACCTGAGTTCGCAGCGCCTCACCCGCGACTACCAGATCAACGATGTCGTCGGTGAGTTCCCGCGAATCAACGACGAGTACGCGCTGCGCAAGCATCGCTTCGGCTACTACGCCACAACGCAGGGCACCGACCGATGGCTCACCGACGGATTGGCCAAGCACGACTATCAGGGCGATCTCACCGCGACGATCCCCAACGCCGAGCTCGTCTCACCGTCGGAACCTGTTTTCGTCCCACGCGATAACGCCACCAGCGAGGACGACGGTTGGATGATGTCGTTGTGGTGGAATCCCTTCACTCGATTGGCGGAAATGCTGATCCACGACGCGTTGCACTTCGATGCAGAACCGGTCGCGCGGATCAAACTCAATCAACGTGTCCCCATGGGATTCCACGGCAACTGGATCGACGGCGCAGCCATCGAGGCCGCCGTGTCATCCCAGACCGTCTGACCTGAACGAGACCCCGTGATCGACAAAGAGTTCGAAGATCACGGGGTCTCGTCCGGCGGGTTGCCGATGATGTCGAGAAGCGACAATGCAGCCTGCACCTCGGCGAGTCGCTCGGTCACCGGATGCCCGAGAATCGTCTCGAGAGCGGCCAACCGGTGGATCGCGGTATTACGGTGCACATGAAGGCGTTCCGCAGCGACAGCGATTCGCAACTTCGAGTCGAAATAGCATCTCAGCGTGGCCACGAGTTCCCGACTACGTGGATTCTGCGCAGCCAGCTCCCCCAGTTCCGATTCGACGAACCATCGAGCTCTCTCGGTATCGGCGCTCAGCAGTACCGGGAGTGTGTGGCGGGCATAGTCGACCACGGGGGCCGCCGTCGAGTGCCCGTACCGTGCTGCGGCCTCGGCTTCCATATGTGTACGACGAAAACCGGCCGCCTTCGATTGCATCGAGCCGAAGCCCACCCGCACCTCGTCGCCGATCGAAGCGGCGACGACCGACTCGTCGGCGGGCAGGCGGCGATCCGCGGACACCCACGCCCACAGAGAATTCGGGTTCTCTCGCACGACGATCGTCCGTGCACCGAGCCGATTCTTGATCGCATCGGCAGCACGACGTAGCGACCGCACATCGACGTGCGGATACGAAGGCGACCCGGAGATGACGAAACTGCGGTGATAGTTGTCGATGGACACTCTGAGAATTCTGGCCACGGCATGCTCGTCGACCGGCCTCCCGTCGAGCAGCGCGTCGATCAGCTCGTGCCGGGCGTGCTGTACCGACGAGGAGAACCGCTCTGCCTCCTGGACATAACGCTTCGCCAGGGACGCGAGCACCTCGTCCGTCGCGCGTGCCACCGACACGGTGATCGCGGTGAGCGTCGCGGCGGAGACCTCACGTGCGATGGCCACACCCAACAACTCCCGCACCACCACTTCGTGCGCGATACGTATCGTCTCTGCGACCCGCTCGAAGGGAGCGCCCACGGCGATGAGCGCTCTGATCTGCTCCTCCGCGATTGCTGCCATGTCCACCGACCCGCCGACATCGTCGGTGGCCGCCAGCGTCGAGAGAATCTGCAGGACGAGAACTTCCCCCTGAACGGCGATGTCGTGGACCGGCACGGCCCCACCTGGGCGCTCGGCCTGAGCACGAGCTGCGAGGTCGCCGGCCACCTGCACAGCCCACGCCACCGCGTTGGCACCGAGGATCGTCTCGCCGTGTCGACACGCCGCGCTCGCCAACCCGGTAACGGGCTCGGTTCCACGCGGAACGAGCGCGGCGATGACGACGGCGATCTCCTCCCTCAGAAGGGGTACTTTTCGATGTCGGACTGCATCGTGACCCATTGCAGGTCGCAGAACGTGTCGAGATTGACCGTCGACCCGAAATGCCCACCTGATCCCGATGATTTCACTCCGCCGAACGGAGCCACCGCCTCGTCGTCGACCGTCTGATCGTTGATGTGCACCGCTCCGGAACGGATGCGGTCGGCAAGCTCGAAGGCCTTGAACGGGTTCGCGGTCAGGATGGAAACGGAAAGCCCGAACTCCGAAGAGTTGACGATATCGATGGCCTCGTCGACAGTTCGGTACGTGGTGACCGGCGCGACCGGGCCGAAGATCTCCTCGGTGAACGCGGGCGAGTCCTTGGGGACGTTGCCGAGCACGGTAGGCCGGTAGTACAGATCCTCGTAGGTGCCGCCGGCCGCGAGGTCCGCACCGGCTGTCAGTGTTGCCTGCACGATCCCGTCGACGCGCTTCAACTGGTTCTCGTCGATGATCGGCCCCAGCGCGTTGGACGGGTCACTCGGATCGCCGACCGTTATGCGAGTCGCGATCTCGGCGAGCTTGCCGATGTACTCCTCGGCGAGATGCTCCGGGATCAGATGCCGACCCGACGCCATGCAGATCTGGCCCTGATGCAGAAACGATCCCCAGGCTCCCGCCGACGCGGCCGCGCTGATGTCGGCGTCGGGAAGTACGAGAAAGGCGTTGTTTCCACCGAGTTCGAGATGGACTTTCTTCAGCAGTGGTGCGGCCGCTTCACCGATGCGCCGGCCCGCGGAGGTGGATCCGGTGAAGGAGATGCAGGGTACATCTGGATGCGCGACGAGCGCGGCCCCGACATCGGCTCCGGATGGGAGTACGTGCAGCAAGCCCTCGGGCAATCCGGCTTCGGCGAACAGCTCGGCGAGAGCAAGCCCTCCGGAAATTGGAGTACGCGGGTCGGGCTTGAGGACGACGGCGTTGCCGACCGCGAGAGCCGGGGCCACCGACCGCATCGAGAGCAGCGCAGGGAAGTTGAACGGGCTGATCACCCCAACGACACCCACCGGTACGTATCGGCCCACCGAGAAGCGCGACTTCGCGCTGCGCAGCACCTGACCGTAGGGCTGCGAGGCAAGATTGGCGGCCTCCGCGAGCTCGGCCGCCACCAGCTGAACCTCGCCGCCGGCCTTGCCCTGACTCGACCCGGACTCGGGAACCAGCCATCGCGAAAGTCGCTCCGGATCAGCCGCCAACAACGCTGCGGCCGCAGTCATCACCGAAGCACGTTCGGTGTACGGCTTCGCCGCCCACTCTCGCTGTGCGGAAACCGCTTTGGCGACGGCACGGTCGAAATCACCGACGTCTGCGGCACCGACGGTGGCGATCACCTCGGCCGTGGCCGGCGCCACGACGTCGAGTGTTCCACCTCCGCCTGTTCTCCACTGGCCGTCGAATATCTTGTGCGCCCACGCCATTGTGCTTGCCATGTTCTTACCTCTCGTCGAATCGGTTCGTGCCATGTCTGTTCATGCGGACTGTGCGGCGACCGCTGCGTCGAGCACCTCGGCCTCGGCCCAGGATCCGTGGAAGGCAAAGGGCACACGGACGGGGAGCTTGATCCGCGCCAACGGTTCGCGGACGAATGCGCTCGCCTCGTGAACCAGCAGTTCGGAAAGGCCGGTCGCGGGATTCCACCAGATCGTCAGCAGGTAGCCGTCGTTTTCCTCGGTAGCACCGCGGCGTTGGACGAACACCGGTTCGCTGGGGCTGGTCAGGCCGTCGGGCCCTTCCAGGACGATCGTCTGGCCGGTCGAGAAGTCGTGACGAGCGAGACCGTCGGTCATGGTCAACGGCGACAGATTCCGGGTGGTGGTGAAGTAGCCGAACCGGTTTTTCTTGCCGAGCCAGGCGTCGTTGATCTTGGGGAACTCGCCGGCGATGCCGCTGTGCATCTGCTGGGTGGTCGTCTTCGTCGCGGAGTCGAGCACGAATCGCCAGGCCATGGCCGGTGGGAACCAGGAGTGTGAGTCGAGCGGTTCGTCGGAGTCGTCGGCGGGGTTGCCCAAGCGAGCGATGACGTGCAGATCGACCACGATGCCGGTCGGTGTCTCGTGCGCGTTGAAGAAGTGCGTCGGCGCGAGCATGAGCCCGGTGTCGTACCAGGTCACCTCGTGTGTGCGCCGGTCGAGTACCGCAAACCTGCTACCGCCCGGAACCGCCGTTTCGTCCCAGAGCACACCCGGGCGACCCTCCATTATCCGGTCGAGCCGGAACTGGTTCGGCGAGATCAGGAAGATGGCCAGGTGTTCGCTGACGATGTAATCGTGGACCATTGCCGGGCAGCCCATGTCGAAGGAGAAGGTGTCCACGACGGTACCCGTCGGATCGGCTTCGTACCAGGTCAGGCTCGGGCCTACTGCCGCGTAGAAGAGCATGTTCCCAGTGGCCGTGTCGATTTTGTAGTGCGCGGTGCACAGGATGTCGACGGCACCGCCGAAATCGTATGTTCCCTGCGTGTCGAGGCTCTCCGGATGCATCGAATGGGGCAGTCCCCCTTCGAAATACACGAGAAGGTGATCGGCGAACAGCCCGACGTTGGTGTTGGCAACACTCTTGGCCGGAGGCGCGCCCTGCGGGAGATCCCGGCGCGCCTTGCCCGAACCGTTCACGAATCCGCTGTAGAGAGCTTCGCCGGCCTCGACCTCGACCTTCATCGAGTCGGTGTTGACCCACTTCATGCGGAACGAGGCTTTGCCGTCGCGGATGTACGTCCCCGCGACACCCCCGTCGCCTTCCCACCAGTGGTAGCGGTCGGTGTCGAGCGGTTCGAATCGAGGGTTGTTCGCTACCCGGAAGAGTGCGCCGGCGAGGTCGTCCGGCAACTTTCCGATCACGGGCAGATCGAACGACTCGGTTTCCTCGTGCCACGGCGCGAACGGTCCGTTCAGGAACTTGTTCGAGGTGTTCCAGTCGACGTCCGCGGGGCGACTCGGCGGGGCCGGTGCGTTCCGCCGGACGACGGTCGTCGGGAGGGGAGCCGGTAGATCACGCATTGTCAGCGCCTTTCGTCTGGGTTCTCGGTCACAGCTCGGGAGTCCATGCCGTCACTGCGGGAAGAATCCGGTCGGTCTCGGTCGGGTACCACGCCGCAGCAACGACGTGGTCGGGTCGCAGTAGAACGAAATGCCCTCGATACGCCGCGAATTCGGCATCGAGTCGGCCGTCGACATCGAGCAGTACGTTCACGGACTCGAGTCGGGGAACTGTGTGGTCGGTGGGAACCATCGCGGTCGAGGCGTCGAACAGATCGGCGATGCGCGATGCCTGCTTCCAGTCGGCGGGGTCGGTCACGTCCACTCCCACCAGCGCCCATCCCGGTCCGAGCACGTCGTCGAGCGGCTCGATCGTTCGGGTCGCGGAGTCGAAAGCCCGGGGCTGACCGACCACGACACCGACACCGCTGCCTGCGACGATCATTCCGGCGGTGAATTCGTACGGAGGTCTGTACGCCATTGTCTCGAAGAATCGCCGACCGTCCGCGGTTTTCAGTGCGGCGCCGATGAGCTCATCGCGGCGATGAGCGAGCCGTTCGTTGGTCGTCATCACCACCCGGCCGAGCCTCTCGGACGCACGGACGACAGCTCGCGCATGTGGTGCTCGTTCGGATTCGTATGTTTGCGCGACGGTCTCGTTCAGAGTCCCGCGAACGACACCTGCAATCTTCCATGCGAGGTTCGCCGCATCCCGAATCCCCGAGTTGAGTCCCTGACCGGCGAAGGGCGGCATCATGTGGGCCGCGTCGCCGAGTAGGAAGCATCGACCGCGCTGCCACTGGTCTGCAACGAGTCCGTGAAAGCGATAGTTGACGGCTCGCTCGACCTGGTCGGGCGTGATGGTGCGGTAGCGAGAGACGAGATCTTCGATGAGTTCGAAGGGCGGGGCGTCGGTCACCGTGCCCTCGCCGTCGAACAACCGAAACTCGTATCGGCAGCGCCCGTTCAATCCCGGTACCACCACGTGCGGACGCTTCGGGTCGGCGTGGTGCATTCCGTATCGCTCGGTGTGGAAATCGCCGAGTGTGTCCACGACGAGCCACAATTCAGGGTGGCTCCGTCCGGTCATCTCGATGCCGAGGAGGGAGCGGACCGTCGACCGGCCGCCGTCGCACCCCAGGAGATACCGGGCGGAGAGGTAGCGGGCCCCCTGCCACGAGTTCGACCGCGTCGGCATGCTGGGAGATGGAGGTGACTTCGGTATCGAAGCGCACGGTGGCACTGGGTGAATCCTGGAGGGCTGACAACAGCACCCGCTCGAGGTCCGGTTGGGCGAACGGGTTCTTGAAGGGGTAGCCGAGCCGGTATGGGATGGCTGCCCCGCCGTGGAACGCTGGTTCGTCGTTGCTGTCGAAGTAGCGAGTTCCAGTGCCGGGCACGACGATCGGCAGGACACGGTCCACGACGCCGGCCTGTTGGTACACGCGAAGAGCCTCGTCGTCGATGCTGATCGCTTTGGGTTCGTTGCTGGTGGTCGACCGGCGCTCGAGGACTATCACGGTCAGTCCCTGCGCCGCGAGCAGTAGCCCCGCCGTCATTCCGACCGGTCCGGCACCGCAGATCGCCACATCGTAGGAGGTGTCGGCTGACATGTTCACCACCCCAACGTAGCGCGTGTCACGTTAAATAGGAATAGAGTCCTGCTAAATAGGACTACGGGGAATCATGATCTCACGACCGCTAACTTCCGAGACAGAGTTTCGGCAGCGGTCCGAACAGCGGTGACCAGCAGTTCGGACCGATCCTCCGGCACCCGCCTGCGAATGGCGACGATGCTCAGCGCGGCGGCAACCGCGCCGCTGTCGTCGAAAATCGGGGCCGCGATTCCGGTTGCGTCCGGATCGACCTCGGCAACGGTCATGCCGTAGCCGGCGCTCCGGATCTCCGCGAGGCGCTGTACGAGCACATCGACATCGGTGAGCGTTCGTTCGGTGAAGCGCTGAAGGCCATGGCGACCCAGGAGCTCACGAATTTCCTTCTCCGGCAACCACGCCAGCAGCGTCAGCGCTGATGCGCCGGCGTTGATCGGCAGCCGACTGCCCCGCTCGTAGCTCAGACGAACGAGCTGCTTGGCACCCTCGCATCGCTCGATACAGACCACGGTGTCGTCCACCAGCCGTGTAAGAAGGACGGTCTCGCCGACCTCGTCCGCCAGCGCGCGCATCACCGGTTGCGCGATCGCGGTCAATCCGTACCCGCGCCGGGCCAACCTCGCCAACTCGAGAACGCCGATGCCGAGGCGGAAGCCGCCGCCCGGAGCTTCCTCGAGGAACGAGGCCGCAACCAACGTCTGCAGGTATCGGTACGCGGTGGACCTGGCGCTGCCGAGCGCCTCGGCGACGTCGTTCGCACTGATCTGCAGCCGGTCCTCAGTGAACAGACCCAAGATGACCAAGGCCCGATCTGCAGTGCTGTTGCGCTCGCGGTATCCGCTCGAATCCGTTGCCATACGACCACACTATTCCTGAATTACAGGAATGCACAATCGCTATGCGAGATTTTTGATGGTCGAAACTATTGACATCTGTGATCCAGGCCATGAATATTGTCCTATATTAAGGAACATGCGTCCTGATTTATAGGACATCCCCATTCCATCTCCGGCAAGGAACCCCATGACATCCACACGATCGGGTGGCGGCCCCGTCAAGCACGCACAGAAGCTGGATCGGGGCACGCTGCTCGCATGCTGCCTCGCAATCGGTGTCGCGCAGATGGGGGTTTCCTTGGCGGCGCCCCTGCTGGGAATCATTCAGCGTGACCTCGGTGCCAGCGTCGCGGCGCTGGCCTGGATTCCGGCCGCGTTCATCCTCCCCACCGCAATCCTCGAACTCAATTTCGGTGTACTCGGTGACATGTTCGGCCGCAAACGACTGCTCGTCTGGGGCGGCGTTCTCATCGCCGCCGGCGACGTCGTCGCCGGAACATCCGGAACACTCACGCAGCTCATAGTCGGGCAGGCGATCGCCGGACTCGGTGCTGCAGCAATCTTTCCCACGTCTTTGGCCATGTTGGTCTCGGCCACGCCCGAGCGAGAAGACCGCGCACGCGCGCTGTCGTACTGGGCGGTGAGTTTGGCATTCGGCGCCATGATCGCGCCGTTGATCAGCGGTTTCGCCGCCGAACACTTCGGCTGGGGTTGGTCCTTCGCCGTTCCCGCCGTTCTGGGGCTCGTCACTGCCGCAGTCAGTGCGCTCGTCATCGTCGACTCGCGTCATCCCGCAGGGCGCGGACTCGACTGGCCCGGACAGATCACCATCGCCGTGTCCCTGCTCGCCCTTCTGTACGCCGTCATTCAAGGATCGGTAGAAGGATTCGACACCCCGATCATCATCGCTGCATTCGTCATTTCCATCACAGCTGGAATCCTCTTCGTGGTCAGCGAACGCCGTGCGCGAACGCCGATGCTCGACCTGAACCTGTTTCGCACACCATCTTTCGCCGCAGCGGCGGCAATCGGCCTTCTCGCTATGTTCGGCTTCATCGGAACCGCATACGCGCTCAGCGTGAAGCTCGAGGCGATACTGCACGTCGGGCCGTTGCAGGCTGCCCTGCCGTTCGCGCTGATCCAAGCCGTCCCCCTCCTGCTGACGCCGTTCCTGCCGCGATTGCTGATGCGCATCGCACCCCGAACCCTGCTCGTGACCGGACTGCTGGCTCTCGCTATCGGTCAATTCTGGATGGCCCAGCTGCCCGGCGATTCCACGTCGCTGCTGGCGATGACCGGCCCCATCCTGTTGCTGGGTACAGGATTCATCACCATGTTCACCGCGCTCACCGCAGTGGCAGTCGGCGCTGTCGCCATCGACTACGCAGGGATGGCCAGTGCCGTAACCAGTCTCGTTCGTGAGACAGGTCAAAGTTTGGGTCCGGCCATCGTCAGTGCCGTTGCATTCGGCGTCGCGGGCGCCACCCTCACCTCCAGCCTGTCCGACGGATCCCTACCGCCCGAGGTCGTCGGCGTGGCCACCGGCGTCAACGAACAGGGCGGGCCACTGGCAGTGGCCAATGCCGACCTCGGACCGGTGTCCGACGTAGTCGCCCCACTCGCCCGAACCGCACTCGAATCAGGCCTCGACACCAGCATCTACCTCTGCGTGGGGGCCAGTGTCCTCGCTGCTCTGATCGCCCTCGTCATTCCAGGCGGAATGCCTCGGGGCCCGGTGGCCCCACCCACACCGAAAGCAACCTCGCTCCCGTCGACGACCGATCGTCTGCAACCGACGAGAGACTGACATGACCGCCACACCACCCGCACATCGCCCCGAAAGGCGGATTTCTGACATGCACACACCCACTCGCGTCACTCTGCAGGAGCGCGGCGCCGCAGGCGCCCTCTCTCGAACGGCCGTCTCGCACATAGGCTTCACCGTTCCGAACATCGACGATGCCGCGGACTTCTACGGACGCACCGTCGGCCTGACGATCCAGGACACTCTGGCAGGCGGAGGTCTCCGGTTGGGCTGGGGCTTCGGACACCACGTACTCGACCTGTTCGAGGGACCGAAAGGACTGGCCTACTACGGTTTCGAGGTCCGCGATGACTACGGAATCGAGGGCATCGCCAAACGTCTCGTCGCTGCCGGCCACGAGGTGACCGACCTCGACCCCACGGTCGTAGACAATGCCGTCGGGGCGCCGTCGGGGATCTCGGTGGTCGACCCCGACGGCACTCCGGTGCACTTCCACTGCCCGGTGCATCGGCAGGGTGAGAATGCCGCCGATCCAGGACGCCGCCCCATCAAGTTCCAGCACACCACACTCGGCACCGACAACGTCGCCGCGATGGTCTCGTTCTTCGTCGACACCGTGGGATTTCGCATCTCCGATCAACTGGACGACGGCAAGTTCGCCTGGCTGCGCAGCGATCGTGACCATCACACCCTCGCCGTGGTCGAGAACGGACACCCCGGCGACCTCGATCACTACTCCTACGATCTGGCCGAATGGGAGGACTTCAAGTCCTGGTGCGACCGGCTGACCGATCTCGGTGTCGATGTGGTGTGGGGGCCGGGCCGTCACGGCCCGGGAAACAACTTGTTCGTGTTCTTCGACGATCCGGCCGGGAACCACATCGAGCTGTCGGCGGAGATGGAGAAGTTCCACGACGACCGCGTCGAGTACGTTCCGCGCCGATGGCGACCGGTGCCCGCATCGGTGAACCTGTGGGGTGGCCAGCTCGCGAGCTGGCGCAAGACGAGCGAAAGCGAGATCTGACATGTCTTACCTCTCTTACGAATACAACGGAGTTCGCGGTGTCGGCGAGGTGGACGGCGAATCACTGATTCCGCTGCAGGACATCTCCGAGATCGGCCGCAGCACCACGATCGAGACCCTGGCATCGGCGGAGCGGATGACGAACCATCCTCTAGTCCTCGAGGAGGTCCGCGTGCTACCGGTGGTCACCGACCCTGCGCGGGTGATCTGCGTCGGACTCAACTACCGCGATCACATCGTCGAGACCAAGCGTGATTTCCCGACGTACCCGGTCATGTTCCCCAAGTTCGCCTCCAGCCTCATCGGCGCATACGACGACATCGTCGTTCCACCCGAGAGTTCCGAGGTGGACTACGAGGGCGAGATGGCGGTGGTCATCGGGCGGCGCGGTCGACGCATCACCGAGGAAGACGCTCTCGATCACGTCCTCGGCTACACCGTCGCCAACGACATCACGATGCGCGACTTCCAGTACAAGACCCACCAGTGGATGCAGGGAAAGGCCTGGGACGCCAGCACACCACTCGGACCGCGCATCGTCTGCCCGGCCGAGGTCGACCTCGACAGCTGCGGCATCCGCACCATCGTCAACGGTGAGAAGGTGCAGGAGTCGAATCTGTCCCAATTGCTGTTCACGGTGCCCAACCTGATCGCAACCATCTCGACGTTCACCACACTCGAACCCGGGGATGTCATTCTCACCGGCACCCCTGGCGGGGTGGGGTACCGCCGCAAACCCCAGCTACTGCTGAAGCCGGGAGATCACGTCAGCGTCGAGATCGACCACCTCGGCGCGGTGAGCAACCGACTGGTGGCCGGCGACGGTTAGCACCGATCGTCTACCAGTTGTAGAGAGGTCATAAGTCCCACGGGCGCAAGGATCAATGCTCTGGCCCAATGGCTCGCGGGCTGCAACAGTCGGAATCCGAGCGATCGGAGTCCTGAATGAACCACCAATTTCCGGAGTCGGCGACCATCGAGTCGGCGACGGAATCAGCACTGACTGCAATAACCACTCTCACAATGAACCCGGCGCTCGACATCAACGTGTCGGTGCCACACGTGATGCATACGGAAAAAATGCGTTGCGGCAACCCGAGGTACGACGCCGGTGGAGGAGGCGTGAATGTCGCCCGGGCAATCATCGCCTTGGGCGGCGAAGCAACTGCAATCGTGACAGCAGGCGACCATGGCGGTGCACACTTGCTTGCCTTGATCGAACATGACGGAATCCCGGTACGCGCTGTGCCTGTCCGCGACTCGACTCGCGAGAGCTTTACCGCTACCGACGAACAGAACCGGCTGCAATATCGTTTCGTGCTGCCCGGGCCGCGCCTGGACTCCTCCGACGAGGCCCGCTGTCTGCTGGCCCTGGAGCAGCACATGCTCGACAACGGCTACCTGGTGGTCAGTGGCAGCCTCCCCCCTGGATGTTCCGACGGATTTTTCGGCCGCATCGCTGAACTCGCGGCGCACCACGATTGTCGGCTGGTGGTAGATACATCGGGCCCGGCACTGGCCACCGTCACCGGTGCTTACCTGATCAAACCCAGCATCCGCGAACTCCGAGACTGTGTCGGTGCCCCTCTCCTGGACTTGGCCTCACAGATTGCCGCCGCGCGTGAGCTGATCATGGCCAAGGTGAGCGATGTGGTCGTAATCTCACTGGGTCCTGACGGTGCCGTACTGGTTACTTCCGACGAGAGCGTCGTGTTGCCGGGCGTGCACCTGTCGGCCGGCAACGGCGTGGGAGCGGGCGACAGCATGGTCGCAGCGATAACCTTTGCGCTCGACCAAGGGTGGGAGTTGACGGAGGCCGTTCGACTCGGAACCGCAGCCGGAGCAGCGGCAACTCTGACTCCCGGATCTCAACCCTGCACCAGGGAGGACGTGGATCGCTTGTACCAACGCTTGCTCGCGGATATCGGATGATATTGCTCGAGATCAGCCCGGACGAGGCACCGGTCTCAGATCCGCGCCACGCGTGAGTTCGACAGCGGCTACGACGGTTTCACCGCCCTCGAGGGTGAATATCCGCCCGTCGATGCTGATTCTTATCGGGGGTGCGGTGCTCGGTCGGGTCGTGACGGTGGTCGAAGTCTGGTCACACCGAAGGTGGATCCAGTGGTCGCGGTAGCGGAGATTGAGTTCGAGTGATCGAAGTTCGTTGGGAAGCTGTGGATGAAGCCGCAGGGTGTCGCCCCAAACGTCGATTCCGGTGTAGCAGCGCTGCAGGATATCCACGCTGCCGGCCATCGCCCCGAGGTGTATTCCCTCGCGGGTAGTTCCGTGTTGTGAATCGACGAGATCAGCAGTACACGATTCACGGAGCATCTCCCAGGAGTCCCGACGGTGACCCCGCGCGAGAACCCAGGCATGCGCAACGCGGCTCAAGGTCGAGCCATGAGTTGTACGGGCAAGGTAGTAATCGACAGTCGCCGGAATGGTGTTCGGGTCGAATTCGTATCCCATTCCGGCGAGTAGGCCGGTGAGTTCTTCTGCGGTGAAGAGATACAGAAGCATCAGAATGTCAGCCTGTTTCGAGACCTTGTAATTCGCACACGAATCATGTTCGGCTTCCAAGATGAGGTCGAGACGTCCGATGTTGCCGTACCTCAGTCGGTAGTCGTCGAGGTCGATTTCGCCGAGTTCGCCGTACCCGTGAAATTGTGCAAGCAACCCGTTGTCCAGGAACTCGATACGTAGTCGGCTCGCGAGTGTCTGCCAGGTCTCGAGTTCGGAGGGATCGACATCGAGCCGACTCCACAAACCGTTGTCCTCGGGTCGGCAGACGATCCGACACGCATCCAACGCGCGTCTGAGACTCCACGACACCATGACATTGACATAGGTGCAGTTATCGATTCCCTCGCCGGGGCGGCCCGGATACCCGTCGTGGAACTCATCGGGACCCATGACTCCGCGAATGTCGAACCGCCCGTCGGCGGCATCCAGCGATGCCAGGCTCACCCAGAATCGAGCGTTCTCCACCAAGAGTTCGACCCCGTACGATGCGAGGAATTCGCGGTCCGCCGTCACTTCCCAGTAGTGCCACACGTTGTACGCCACGGATAACCCGACATGGAACTGTCGGCTCGAATGATCGGGCATCCAGCGCCCGGATCTCGGGTTGAACAGCAAGCGCGGCGTCTCCTCTCGACCGTCGCTTCCGCTCTGCCAAGGGAACAATGCGCCGAGGTAACCCATTTCCCTGGCTCGCCGTCTCGCTTGCGGGAGTCGCCGATGGCGATAGAGCAACAGCGACTTCGACAACTCCGGTGTGCGAAGGTTCAACAGAGGAAGCACGAACAACTCGTCCCAGAAGATGTGACCGCGGTAGGCCTCCCCGTGCAGGCCACGGGCAGGGACACCGACGTCGAGATCCACGGTGTGGGGTGAAAGTGATTGGATTACGTGGAAGAGCTGCAGGCGAACCGCTCGGACGGTGTCGGGGTCGGAGCAACTGGCCTTCAGATCGAATCGATCCCAGAGCCTTTGCCATTGCCGTACGTGGCTCTCGACCAGCATGGGGAACGTGTCACGTTCGGCAAGCGAGGACAACGCAGTGCTCAGCGGATCCGTGATAGCGCGATCCCGGGAGGAGTAAAGTGCGATCGTCTTCGTGATGTTGATTCCGGAGGTCGGTGAGGCCTCCGCCCACGATTCTTGAAATGCACTCGTCGGCTGATCGCTGGCCCGTCGAACCGGAGCTGACGAGTCCACTCGGGAGGCGAGCGCGACCGAAATTCGGGATTGGCGGCTTCTGAGCCGGATCCAGGCGAGATCGTCTGCTCCCAGCCCTGTTTCGATATCGGTGAGGTGCACGTTGTCGAGTGTCCGGAAGTCGGCGACGTTTCCGTTGCGAACATCGGCGTCCAGCGCACAGCGCACAGCGATCATTGCCCGGTAATTCTCCGGTTCGATCCGGGTTTCGAGCGCGGCCAAGTGCGGTGACGCCATCGAAACGATCCGTGTCTGCCGAAGCCATGTGCGATGCCCCTCGCTATCGGCAAGGAGGCTCTCTCGTCTGAGAACGCCCCTTTTCAGATCGAGGGCGATGTGGTGATGCAGTGGTCGTTGATTGGCAGGGGTGAACCAAGGACCACCGTCGATACTGAACGTGGTACCCAGCCAATTCGGCCATGCGACGATCGATTCGTCCTCGTGGTCGATACCGTCGATGGTCGATCGGAGTCTGTTGTAGCACCCGGCGAGATACGTACCCGGGTAGTGCACTCCATCCGCAGTCGCTTCCGGCAGGGCGCCCCGAGTTGCGAAGTATCCGTTTCCCAGAGTGCAAAGACTCTCACGCATACCCTCCTCCCACACGTCGAAGCCGAGGTAGTGCAACTCCCACGGCGATCGGGTGTCACCGCTGCACAATTCGCATCCCTCGTTGACACCGGCCGGGGTGTCCGTACCGATGTCGATATCCAGATCGGCGAGACTGCCGACGGTGATGTCCGCATTGGGTAGCGCGGGTGCGGATGCCCGCTGCAGTCCGATCACCAATTCGAATCCACCGGCCCGCGCTCCTTGAATTCCGGCAACCGAATCCTCTACAACAGCCGACGTTTTCGGCGGAAATCCGAGCCGCCGGGCCGCTTCGAGATACAGATCCGGTGCGGGCTTGCCTGCAAGGCGTCGACGTTCTACATCGGTGCCGTCCACGCGCACGTCGAACAAGCCTCCGACGCCGGCCAGTGCCATCACGGCGCGAGCGTTTCGGCTGGACGAGACCACCGCTGTCGGGATACCCGCCATCCGCAGTCGCCGCAACACATCGATCGTATCGTCGATGGTGCGAACTCCTTGGGAGGTCAGCGCCGACAGATACTCGGTGTTCTTGCGGTCGGCCCATTCCTGGACACTGCCCAGCGACGAAGCTTCAGTTGGGCTTTCGACAAGATCCAGTGCGCGCGCTCGAGCGAACACGCGGACCGCGTCGAATCTGTCTCGGCCATCGACATAGGTTCGGTAGTCCTCATGCGTGAATGGTCGATCCCCTTGTCCGGCGGCACTGAGCAACGTATCGAATGCGGCTTTCCAAGCTCGCTCATGAACCTGGGCCGTGTCGGTGACGACACCATCGAGATCGAAGAGAACAGCTTCGATCCAGTGTCCATTGACCTTCACCTCGACGCAGTCTCGACCGTCATGATCGACCGAGGTTGTCGGGTCTCACTGCTGCGACGAGAACATTCCATTTGGGCATCGCGACCTCCACGACTGGGCAGCTGTTGAATACAGCTTGGCAGCGTCGACGGTTGGAGGACAGAGTCCAAGGTCCCGACCCAAGTCCGAAACCTCACCACATGCACTTCGGTCGCTCGCAGGCTCCTTCAAGTCCGCCCACCGGATGAATCGGTAGCTTCCTTCGTCTCCGCAGATCTCTCCTCACGTCGAGTCCGCGCACGAAAATGCCCCTCACCAGACTGTCCTGGTGAGGGGCTTCTTCTCTCTGAGCCGCCTAAGAGAATCGAACTCTTGACCTTTTCACTACGGACCAGACTGTTAGACAGTCGATTTGATATCGACGGTTCCGTTACGTGCAGGTCAGAGGCTCCGAGGGCACCTTCCGTTCCAGCCGTTCGCCCCTGACTGCAGTGGTTACCGTTCCCTTAAAGTGCCCTTGGCGCCTAGCTATCGTCGCTCGATGAACCTTCATGAGATTCCGCTATCACCTGATGCGGTCGCCCGGCTCCTCGGCTGGGAAGGCTCGGGCACGAACACCAGACCGTCGTACAACACGGTGCTCAAGGCGTGCCAGCGCGGCGATCTCAAGGCTCGCCAGACCGCTGGCCGCAAGAGCCGCTGGCTGATTCGCCCATCCGATGCCATCGCATGGCGGAATGGGGCGGGTCCGAGCTAGTCCGTACCCCTGCCTCGATCATCTTGCCGACACTAACAAGATGATCGAGGCAACCGTGGCACGTTTCGCCATGGTTGAGCAGGTGGGTGGTGCGACAACGTGGCTGGTCGGGCCTACTTTGCTGGGGCGTATCGGACAGATGGACCCCTTGTGTTTCCTAGCGGGGCGTGACAAAAAGCCGGTCGGTCAGGCCGCGGATGTCAGCGGAGCGGACGAGATACGCCTCGAAGCGAGGTGACGCGGATAGCACGTCGAGACGATTCGCGTTCCTCGTTGCAAGTACTTCCTTGCAGAGCTGGTCCGCGAACGACGGAGCAGCCGACGCCAGCGGTTCGGCGTCGACCGTCACACTGCACCCGCTCAAGTCCTGAGGCAGCTGATCCAGCAGCGAAGCGACCAAGCCCCGGCTGCCAGCCAGTCGTGGCATCGTTACTGTCGTCATCGGGGTACCTCCCTCAGGTAGTTTCTACGGCTTGCAACTGACAGTTGATTGGATCAGTGTGCCTGGATACACCGACAATAGCTTTTCTGTCGACGTTATTCCCTTTTTCCTGGTTAGCCATGCGTGACCGCTCGTCATGAAGAACAGGCCGGCAAGCCCAACAGTTGACGAAACAACATCAGGAAGTCCGTTGCCACGGCCCTTCTCCCCGGTACCCGATACACCTGGTTCAACCGCGAGCCTAAGAGCACTCTCGTCCGTTTCAATGGCTAGACCACCGGCTTTGAGGGAAGTGGACACACCGCGGCCGCCGTCAGCGACTGCAAACATGATCTGGGGCGAGCCGCCATTCGGGAAGGTCTGTGCGGCGGCGTATCCGTGCGCGACCTCGGCGTGCAGGGTGACGTTACCGGCCAGCTCCGCGAGCCCTTCCTGAAGGGTCACCGGAACCTGCGGATCAACGTCAAGTCCATCCACTTTGTCGTAGACGAGCGCCGCAAGCTCGCCACCGTCAAACTCCGAGCTGAACTTTCGGAGCTCAAGAAGGTCCTCAGCAAGTGGCTTCGGTCTGACGGTAGGTAGGCCGTGATCGATGCCCAGCTCGTCCAGAATGTCCCCCAACTTCATTCGTGACAGGTAATTCTTGACGCTCTCATTATTCGGCGAGGTGAACTCCACGATCATGCCTTCGCGGCGTGCCCGGTCAGCAAGAGCTGCAATTGTGACCAACCCCGCAGGCTCGACGAACACTGCGCCAGCCAGGTCGATGACGCATGTCGGCGCAGTCGGGTCCCACTTCAGCATGGTTGCGATCGTCGTGGTGTTCAGGCGTCCGACTACGGTCAGCACGTATTCTCCTCGTTTGGCGGTTGACCTAAATCTATCGGTAGCCATGGACCTGTTCGTTACTGGGCACATACGTGGCAGCCCCGCCGCTCAGTGGTGTTGCCAGACACGCGGCCACGCGGCGGTTGAACGACCTGATGTGGCATGCGATCGACGAGCCGGTGTCAGACTCATCTGATAGCGCTGCAGTCGACACCTCGTTGCCAGCGGCGCATCGAGTAGCACACCCAGGAGGCAACAGAATGGCACTTCCCTCGTACTTCAGCTTCGATGAGGCGCAGTTGGCGTCTTACGATCAATCCACCGTGAACAAAGCCTTACGCGAGCACCCCGCAATCTATCTCAACCACCTTGAGCTGGCAGAACATCTAGATGCATGGGCAGCGGCCCTCGATAAGGACCACACGTCACCACCCGGCACCGGTGACGCCTACCAAACTGCCATCCGCGAAGTCGCTGCACATCTCAGACAGGCCGATTACGTTCCCGGAGGCACAATGCTCGACGGCGGAGTTCGCTAATGGTAAGCGACAACGGCCAGTACGGGTGCGCGGTGCGCGGCTGTGAGGCCGAGGCAACACACCAGGCCGAGGTGGTCGGTCGAGATCTGGAGATTGGCGGAATCGCACTGCCAAAGGCTGAATTTCGCTACTCAGCATGGCTTTGCGACAGTCATACCTTGAACGACACCGAACAAATCCACCTCGAATGAGAGAACCGCACACTTCGCGCAGTAACCGAAAGGTTCGCGGCGTCGGCAACGTGGCTGGTCAGGCCTATCTCGCTGGGCTCTCAGGGGCCCGCTGTAAAAAAGGGTAGGGACTGGGCGGTCCCCATCGATGGAGGGGGGCCCTTTGCAATATCCGAGGGGGGGTCACACCATGTCGGGCCAGGGCATGAAGCGCGTTCCCAGATCTACGTTCGGCTCGCCCAGTCTCCGCTTGTTCGGCGCGGTGCTGGACGCTGATGCACGCCACTCCCACGGGGGCACACCGGTGACGGCGGGTCGTTCGTGGTCGTGCGCACCGTCTTGCCGCTGACTGTTGCACTGGTTGTGCAGAAGCCTGTCTGCGACGGTGCCGCCGAGTGCGCGCGCGTGGGAGTGATCGGCTGCCAACGATTGTTCATCCCAGTTCGCGGCGGGATCTTTGAAAAGCGGCTCACCACACCAGTAACAGGGTGAGCCGTCGACATGTTGATGAAGCAGGTTCTTGCGTTGTCTGACGTGGTCGTATCCGAGTCCTCGTTCGTGTCTCGATCGCTGTTGTGCAGCCATGTGATGGCCTTTCGGTTGAGTGTGGATGACGCAACGAAGCCTCTGACCGGTGATCGTGGTGGTCAGAGGCTTCGTTGTGCTCGGCGCTGGATGGATCACTGGGGGCAGAAAGGAGGGCCAGCCCGAAGGCGGCTACTCAGGAACCCTCTAGCCATCCATACGTCCGCTGCCCGGCCCACCCGGGGCCGGCGCGGTGAGCTTGACGCCGAAGTATCAGAGACCGGCGATCCACTCGGCCATGGTGACGTTGTGGGTGCCAGTCGGTGGCCCCTGAGCCCGTGGACCCCGGCCCGCATCTTGTTCAGTCACCGAGTCGCGGTAGATGGCGAACTGTCGGTCGATCGCGGCCATCTCGGCCTCGGGATCGTGGCCCATCCGTTCGGCCAGTTCGGCTCGGGCCTGCATTACGGACCTTCCGTGCGCGACGCCTAGCATCGTGCGCATCATTGCGCGAGCGCCGTGATGCGCTTGACTGCCCTCGGACGGTCGATAGCGAACGCTGGCACCGCGTAGGCCTGCACGATGCGCTTGCGGTTCTCACGCTTGTCGATCACGTCGGTGGTGAGCGGGAACTCGAATCCGACTCGTCCGGCTGCGCCCTTCTTGAGCAGGTAGGCGGTGCCGCCGTCGAGATGGGTGATGGTCGTCATCTTCAGCCCGGCGGAGGAGAGCACTGCGTCGAGTTGGTCGCCGTAGCCGATACGCAGATCGGCCGCCTGCTGCGGCGAGACTGCGAGGGTGTCGTAGACGATGCCGAGGCGTTCCTGGTCGGCGGCGAGCTGTGCATGCACCCAATCCGCCGATGGCCGCAGGGTGTTCGGAGTGATCTGGTCCGCGGGCCCGACGGTCAGAAAGTTCGACCAGTCCGAGGTGCCGACCAGGTTCGATCCGCCCGGTGTCTCGTCGAGTGCTGCGTTGATCGCGGTGAGTGCCCCGAGGTTGAGCTTGCGGGTCAGGGTGTTCGCAAGCTGGCGGAGCTCGGAGTTGACATATCCGACGTTGTTGCGCCTGTAGACCTCGTCTTCGACGTCGAATTTCCCACCCCAGTCGCGAACGAGAGCGAGCCGGGCTTCGGGGTCGACACCGCGGACGTAGGCGTACTCGTCACCGGGGGCGCGTTCGACCACATCGTCGGCGGAGTAGCGATCCTCGGGTCGGGTGACGTTGTAGAGGATGCCGCCTCCGACGACGGGCTCGGGGGAAGGGGTGAAGAAGGTGGACAGGATTTCGTTGCCGTCGATCAGTTCGTCGAGAGCTTGCCTGAGCCACTTCGGGTTCTGCATCAGGAAGCTGACGGTGATCTGTCGGCTCTGCTGGTCGATCTTGGGGAGAAGAATTCCCATGGTGATTTCCGTCCGTCAGGCGATCGAGATCGCGGCGAGTGCGCCTGTGGCGGCGCTGGTGATGGCGTAACCGACGACCTTGCCGGTGGTGGCGGGGATGGCTTTGCCGTCCGCTCCGACCTGGACGTCTGCGAATGCTGCGAGGGCTGCGCCTGCTTCGACGCGGACGACGCGGCTGTTCCCGCGGGCCAGGCCCACCAGTTCGCCGGGGTCGGCGGTGTGCTTCGCGACCCCGGCGACTCGGCCACCGGCGACGGCGTGTCCTACTGTGATCACTCCGCTGACGGCGTCACCCGAGATGGCGACGAATCGGGACGCTGCGACGGGGGTTGCTGCCCGGCCGGTGATGTCGCGGCCGGGGCTGTAGACATCGATCGATGTCGCACTCATGTTGTTTCCCTTCGTTTTTCGGCTCTGTCGTGAACCGCCTCGGCAGGGATCAACCACCGTCCGGCGACACGTTGGCCGGGAAGGCTGCCACGTCTGCACAGTCCGCGTACGTTCTCGGGTGAGCAGTGCAGCAACCTCGCCGCTGTCTCGCTGTCGAGCAGGTTCGTCGTCGACAGTTCCATCTCGGGATCATCGGCGGATTCCGCGCGAGTGCGACCGGAAGCGACTGCGGAACATGACAATTGCTGTTCCAGCTCGAACACCCTCGGCACCGGACGCTGACGCTGGCGATCGAGTGAGGCGATGAGCTGACGTAGAGCCGCGCCGAGGAATGCTGCGTCGTCGAGGTCGAGCAGCACTCCCGCAAACGGGGTGGGCGGCAGGCTCATCGTCCGTCCTCGTCGAGTTCGGCGGCGATGGTCATCGACTCGATCCGCTCGAACCATTCCGTCACCGAGGCGACGTCGGTGGCGCCCTTGTCGATCATCGTGGTCACGAACCGGGTGGCGATCGCGACCAGTGGTGCGGGCAGGTACTCGATCCGCCCGAGGTGTTGGGCTTCGTCGGAGATGCGTCGGTAGGTGTCCTCGTCGCCGAGGAACGCTGCCTTGAGCAATGCCGCAGCACGGTGACTGTCACCCATGGTGGATTCGATATTGTCGGTCATTGCTCTGTCTCCCTTGATGATTCGATGGCGTCGATGATGTCGTCGGCGAGCTTGAGCGCCGCGGTGTGAGTCAGTGTTCGTGTCGAGGGTGTGATGTGGACGAAGGTGTGGTCGGCGGTCACTGCGACGGGTGGACGGTGCAGACGGCAGAGGCGAGAGGTCGCGCGCGTGATCTCGGTGCAGTCGGGGTGGGCACAGGATCGGAGGTTGCGTGCGGTCATGCGGCCGAGTCCGATCTCGGCCGTCCGGGTGGGCGTCGGGCATCCGGCATTCGGCCGGCGAGCACCGCGCCCGATCTCGGCTCGTCGAGCGCCCAATCTCGGCACGCTCCGATTGCCGGGCACTCCCAGCAGAGGCGTACGGCGTCGCGGTGGCGCTGCTCGGTCGTCTCTCGCGCTTCCCCGTCACTGGGCGGGTCGAAGAGGTCGGACGAACCGATGCACGCGGCGTCGTCGAGCCGTGGAGTGCGCGCCAGGACGATCGTCAGTACCTCCTCCAGAGGCGAGAACACCGGGGGCGGGGCGGGCTTGCGTTTGCTCATCGAGACTCCGATCGGAAGAGATGCGGACGACACTGGATGCACGGGATGGGGCGGCCGTCGAGGTCTTCGCCGAGCCACCCTCGACGGCACCTCGGGTCGTGATGTGGAGGGGTCGATTCGGCCTCGACTTCGTCCCCGGTCCGGTCCTTCATCTGCCCTCCCCGCCTAATTCATCCGGTAGGTCCGGTAGAAGCGGTAGGCCGCAGGTCAGAGGGGGTATCGATCCGGTAGGACGTGCGGTAGGCGATTTTGAGATCCGGTAGGACCTACCGTTTCGCCTACCGCTTGAAAAGTGCCCTGACCTGCGGCCTACCGGACATACCGGACCTACCGCTTGATGTAGAGGGTGGGTCACGCCGACTCCTGGTTTCGGGGTGATTTCGGGGCCGTCAGGTATCGCTCGAATGCAGGTTTCAGACCCCCGGACGAAGCGTCTCCCGCGGCCGATTTCTCACCGGCAAGGCTGTACCCGCGAACCTTGCCGACCCCGGGTGTCCAGATCTGATGCGGGCGCACTCCGTATGGCTTGAGCTTCACCGCGAGCTGACGGACGGTCAGTGGTTTGCCGAAGAATTCCGCCCACTCCGATTCGGGCAACTGAATCAGATCTTTCAAGAGCGTGGGGGTCGACATGTGGTCGACACCTTGAGTCTCGAACACCCCACGAATGTCATCCAGCAGACGCATCGCGATCGACGGGTCGTCGCCTCGACGGTCGAGTACGAAGTGACGGCACGCTGCACGCGCGGTGTCCGGCCAATGCCCTCCCGCTCGGTCAGCGATGTAGATCAGCGCCTCCCACAGCTCGGCCGCACGGTCGGTCACACCGGCCGGGAGTGCGACCCGGTGATCGTCGAACATCGGGCCGATGCGCGAGACCCAGGCGCCGAGATTGGACACCACCGGTGCGATCTCGGCGCGGGCCGCGCGTGAGCGGAAGTCGCCGACAACTTCACCGGGTGCCCGGCGTTGCATGTCGATCAGGATCGAGCGGGTCTGCAAGGTGCCGGGAAGTCGCCCCGAGAGGCCCGCCATCGCAACCGGGGCATAGACACGGAACTCACGAACCATCATCTTCGCGCCGTCGCCCTCGCACCGGTCCACCGTCGCACCACGCCGATATCCGGAGTTGTAGAGGGCCCGGAGATCCTCGGACCCTGGACTGGCGTTGCGAGACCAGACAGCGTCGAACTCGTCCTGCAGGATCGTGATCGGGTGATCGCCAGAACCCTCGATCCGCCGGTACAGCGCAGCGGTGGAGGTATTCATGGTCATGCGAGGCTCGAACGCAGTGATCTCCAGAAGCTCGAGACCGCGAGTCTTGCCCGATCCCGGCTCGGGTGACTGGAACACCAGGCGCGGTGTGACGTCGACGTGCTCGGTCATGTAGGTGTGCGCAGCCCACAGCGCCATCGTCGGAGCACAGTGTGTCGACGGCAGCGCCATGTAATGCGCGTAGAACGCGGTGATGTCGTCGAGAGCACCACTGCCTGTAAAGGACTCGCCGGTCTCCTCGTTGCGCATGGGCTCGGTGGTGGCCCACTCCTTCTTGATGGGCCGACCGCCCCGCGTGCGTTGCCTGGTGCGGGCCTTGTCCTTCTCTGCTCGTCGTGCGGCCAGATCAAGCGGCGTCGGTGTCGTGGTCATACTGCTGCCCGCCTCCTTTTCTCTGCGTTGCGCCGCGTACGACGTTCGATTTCCTGTTGATCACGCCTACCCTTTTCGTAGCCTGTCTCGTATCCGTATGCACCCCAGTTCATTTCGGCTGCCACTCGCTCCACTGCTTCGCTGTAGGCGATGCGCTCGTTCGGACCGCGTTCGGCGGCCCAAGCCGCTTCGAGTGCCAGCACTGCGATGGCGGCCCACTTGGTTCGATCGGGGGCGTTGTGCCAGTCCTCGGTGCCTGCGATCGGCAGTGCGGTCAGGTGTCCGTCGCCACGGTCGCGGGTCTCGATGATCATCGGAGCGACGAACTCCAAGATCGAGGACAGGTCGGGCGGGTCGTTCAGTTCGGACACGGCGTCCTCCGAGGATCAAGACGATGCAGTCGACGGCGATGTAGGTTGCGCATACGGCGGCCACCACGACGCCGAGACTGAGATCGGTCGGGATGGTCATCTCGATCACCACGGTTCCGTGCTGCGAGTTGCGGCGGAGACGGCCTCGGTGAGAGCCGCCCATTCGTTCGCGTCGAGCTGGATCGACAGGCCGGTGTCCCACCGGATGGTCGTGTACTCACCCAGGTGGCTGATGACGGGTGTGGGGTAGTCGGCGTGGACCGTGAACATCGGCATGTCAGGCCACCTCCGACTTGCTCTCGATGGCCACCGCGCGACTGGCCTCCTGCAGGAGCTGAGCGGCGAACGCTAGAGCCTCGCGGGGCAGGAACGCGACGTCGGCACCGCAGTTGATCGCAAGATAGGGCTGCGTGATTTGGCCGGAGTTGTTCTCCTGCCAGAACGTTGAGGCGTAGACCTCTTTCTTGTCGGGACCGACATGCATACTCGGTGTGCCGACGGTGCCTGCTGATCGATGCCACTCGCCGATGAATGCGTCGTCCTGGCGTTCGATCTCTCCGAACCCATCGGTCAACACTGTGTAGTCCGAATAGATCTCGATGACGGTCTGGACCGCGTCGTCGATGTTCCTGGGCAAGAGCGTCAGATCATGGAAGGACTGTCCGCCCTCTTGGTCCGCACAGTCGATGATGATGTTCGGTTCCTCGGTGAACGTATCTTCACCGTCGTGGCCGTCGTAGCGGAGCACCTGAGCGACGAATGCGCCTCTGGCGACCTCGGCGAGCACGGTGTCCTTCCCGTCATTCGGTTCGAGCTGGGCGAGCGCTTCGGCGCTGCTGGGCGTGTTGGGTACGATGGACATATCAACTGCTCCGTTCGTGAGGGTTCGGGTGTTGGTTTCGGTCCCGGTCGGTGCTCCAACACCGGCCGGGATTTTTGCTGTGCGGGGCTTCGTCATCAGGCAGCGCCCGAAGTGACTGGACGCTCGATTCCTAGAAGGTCGAGGAGCCCTGCTGTCGGCACGACGTAACGCGACCCGACGCGGATTACGCGGACTGGAAACTCTCCCTTCTTTGCCTGCGCGTAGCCGCTGCTAGGGCTGATTCCGAGCGCCCTGCACGAGGTTGGAATGTCTGTGCTCGCACCGAGCGCGAGCAGTTCGTCGGGTGACATTGGACTCTCCTGACTGAATTGATGTCATATTCACTGCACTCCTGGCTGGAATAGATGCAACGCTACACACCAACTGGATTTAAGGCAAGACACCGGATAATGTGACTGAAATGACGACATGGGCTAGCGAGACCACGGCACGCATCGGCGACCAGATACGGAGCCACCGTCGAGGGCGGTCGGCGATGTGGCTTGCGGAACGCACGGCCGAGCTTGGACATCCGATCTCACGCACCGCGATATCCGAGTACGAGACGGGGAAGCGCAAGGCCATCCCAGTGACCGACCTGATCGTCATCGGAGCGGCCCTGGAGGTTCCCCCTCTGCAACTCCTCTACCCGATGCCGCCGAGCACTGAAGTGGCGTACCTGCCAGGCATGGAAGAACTGAGTATTGTTGCAGCGCTTACATTCTCGGGAGAACTGTCGACGGTGGACAAGACTGGCCGAGCTGGACTTGTGATGCAGCTCGCGCGTCGCTGGCACGAGCTGCACCGGGAAGTCGTCGGCCTGAAAGCTCAGTCCGAGCGCGTCAAAGCAAGCCCAGACCTGCTGTCTGACGACGAGATGGAGAACTTGCTTCCTGGGCAATCATTGGCCAACCGGATTCGGCGTGCCGACGAGGAACGCACCGAAGTGTGGGTCGCCATCTCACGGCTCATTCCCGAACCCACAGCAGGGAAGAGTGGCCCTGATGCCTAGGCCACCTCTCGAACTCGGTACTTGGGGCAAGATCACCCGAACCGAGCTGAAGGACGGCGGCGGCAAGTCGACGGGCGTCTGGGTCGCGCGCACACGGTACCGGGACTACGACGGTGTTACCCGACAGGTGAAAGCGAACGGCCGCAGTGGCGCGAAAGCCGAAGCAGCATTGAAGGTTTCACTTCGAGACCGACAACGATCCCAGGGCGGCAACGGCCTCACTGGCAAATCGACCGTGGGCGAATTGCTGGCGCTGTGGATCACCACGCCACCCCCGCGGGGTGTGCGGTCGCCGCAGACTCTCTCGGGGTACCAGCGCTGTATCGACAAAATCATCGCGCCGGGTCTGAGCAAAGTGCGCCTGCATGAAGCCACCACCGGCCGGATCGAAACGTTCCTGCGAGCCGTACGAACGGACTCGGGGAAGCGAGATGCGCGCGGAATTCTCAGTCAGGCATTCGCACTCGCCGCACGACTTGATGCAGTCGACTACAACCCGGTAGCTGATACCAGCCGTGCGCCGACTTCGAGCAACCCTGCGCGAGCGCTGACTATTGCGGACGTGCACGAGCTGCGCCGCAGAGTGCTCGCATGGCAGGACCGTGACTTGGGGGACGGCACGAAGCGATTCGGCCCGGAGCGTGCCCACGATCTGGCCGAGATCATCGACGTGATGATCGGCACCGGGACGCGGATCGGCGAATGCCTCGCGCTGAGATGGCAGGACATCGACGGCCTGAACGGCAGCGGCCCGGTCGTCGTCACTGTCACGGGCACACTTGTCGAACTAGCCGGCACCGGAGTGTTCCGCCAGGATCATCCGAAGACGGCAAGCGGTCGCCGGACTGTGACCATTCCCGGCTTTTCAGCCGATGCCCTGAGAAGGCAGCGTGACCGCGGTATCCCGTCGTCCGAGGGTCTGGTGTTCCCGTCGCGGCTCGGTACCCCTCGGTGGCCGGGAAACGTGCGGACGTCGTGGCGTCAGGTGCGAGGCGAGGACTATTCGTGGGTCAAACCGCACTCGTTTCGCAAGACGGTCGGCACGATGGTCGAGCGCGAGCTGGGCCTGTCGGCTGCGTCCGCACAGTTGGGTCACTCGGGTAGCGCGGTGACAGAGAAGCACTACATTCAGCGTGCGAACATGGCTCCAGACGTCAGTAGCGTGCTCGACAAGCTCGCTCCCCGGTGAATCCGTGCCGTAAACGTGCCCTGGAACCAGAAACGGCAGGCTCAGCGACACTGGAATGTGCCTCTGACCTGCCATTACTTGAGCCGCCTAAGAGAATCGAACTCTTGACCTTTTCATTACGAGTGAAATGCTCTACCGACTGAGCTAAGGCGGCGTGCCTTACGGCGTTGGTGAGTCTAACGGAGCACCCCACCGAAACGAAAATCGCCCACCCTCGGGCTCACGGGGCAGTGGCCAGTGGCCAACCCCAGTGGCCAACCCCATCGGCCAACCCCATCGGCATCAATGGGCCATCGCAACGGCTAGACAGCTACAAGGGCACATTCATGCCAGGAGGCCGACCCCAGTCAGCGCAACGCCGCGCCCAGCTGGGCCACCATCGCGTAGACCGCGAACTTCGGTTTCGAGTTCAGTGCCAGCGCCTCGCGGCATTCGAGGATGGCCTCGATGCTCTTGAGCAACGCCTCGGGTGAGGCGCCCTTGGCCATCCGCTCGATCTGCTCCGACATATCCGGGTGGTTCAGCACTGCGGTGGAGCCGTAAGACCGCGTCAGGGCGTCGCGATACAGTCCGGCCAGGTCGATCAACGCTCGGTCGAACGAATCTCGAACGTTTCTCGTCCGCCGCGACTTCTGCCGGGCCTCGAGCTCCTTGATCACTCCAGCCGATCCGCGCAGCGCACCGGCCGCCCCTTTGCCGGTCCCGCCCGCTCCGAGCGCGGTGCGCAGTTCTTCCATTTCGACACCGTCGAGTGCGGCGCTGATCTCGGCGGCTTCGGTCTCCGCTGCCTTGACCATCTCCTCGGCTGCCAGATACGCCCGGTTGGGGCGTGCCGCCGCCGACGCCAACCCGAGCGCGCGGGTGCGCCGAGCCCGAGCGTCTGCATCGGTCGCCAACCTGCGCGCACGTCCCACGTGGCCACCACTGATCGACGCGGCCCACTGCGCAGTCTCGGCGTCCAGCTGATCCCGCGTCTGCAGTACCTGTGCGATAGCGGACGCCGTGGGCGTGATGAGATGGACGTGGCGACAGCGCGAGCGAAGCGTCACCGACATGTCCTCGGGATCGGTGGATGGCGCGCACAGCAACATCACGGTCCGCTCCGGCGGCTCCTCGACAACTTTCAACAGCGCGTTCGCCGCGGCCTCGCTGAGCCGGTCCGCATCCTCGATGACCACGATCTGCCAACGTCCCGTACTCGGTCGGCGCGCCGCGATCTGCACGATCTCGCGCATCTCCTTGACACTGATACTCAGTCCCTGCGGGATGATGCGTCGAACATCGCCGTGCGTGCCTGCCATCGTCGTGGTGCACGCATGACACTCACCGCAGCCCGGAGATCCCGCCGACGTGCACTGCAAAGCAGCTGCGAAACACAGCGCAGCGATCGATCGTCCCGATCCGGGCGGGCCGGTGAACAGCCAGGCATGTGTCATCGCCGACCCCGGATCACCGGTGCGGGCGCCGACGGCAGCACCGGTCAGCTCTGACTCGACGTCCTCTTGGTCGATCAGTCGGTCGAATACTCCAGCCATGGGTGGCAGCCTAGTCGGCGGGTCCGACTCGAAGCCTTAGCGAGGTGGCGGAAAGTAGGGTGCTATCGCCTCGAAAACAGTCAACAAGGATTCGCGCTCGTCGGCCAGCGATGCATCACCGGCTCGGGTGATGTAGACCATGAATGCACCCCTCTCCGTCATGGTCTGAGTCATGTACATGTCGCCGTCGAGGACGAAAAGATACGTCGTGTAGTCCTCGAACGGCAACATTTCGATGTCGGAGACTTCAGTTCTCGAGGCCGGATCCTCGATGAACGTGACGTCCTCGACGAGAAGAATTCCGAGCGCAAAGATGCCACTCGCCCATACACAGCCAGACGAATCGGGCACTTCGTTGGGCTGTACACCGGTCAGGTCGAGCTCTTCCAACAA
Organism: Rhodococcus sp. I2R; assembly: GCF_020889545.1. Taxonomy (NCBI): domain Bacteria; kingdom Bacillati; phylum Actinomycetota; class Actinomycetes; order Mycobacteriales; family Nocardiaceae; genus Rhodococcus; species Rhodococcus sp. I2R. The sequence continues at coordinate 24,464 of NZ_JAHUTG010000019.1, read as the reverse complement.
GTCTGCAGTCAAGTCACATGGGTCGAAGTCCGTGGGCATCGATTCCGACGAGGCCGGCGTAGACACGTCGGATTCCTCGGATACCGCGGTGGCGGTCCCGCGCATGTCCGCGGAGCAACCGGTCGCTGCAACCAGAGCTGCCATTGCGACACCGAAAACTGCCTTCGAGGCGCACATCTACGCAACCCCCAGCATCGACCTGGTGCCGACCTCCAACTCGAAACAACGCGAGTCGAATTCACTCTCGACCATTACGAATTGCACAGATTGACCGTCGATCTCGGCCACCGTGACGCACGAGGCTCCGTCGATCACATACCGATAGACCGTCTGTCCATGCGACTCGAACTCGCCCAGACCGGTAACACCAGGGACAGTCGCGAGCGCTTCTCGATTCACATCGATGCCGAAGGCGGAGAACCACTGGTCCTCACCGGACCAGAGACATCCTTCGCCGTCCGCGACACTCGTTCGGGTCTCCGGATCCACGCCGAAGAAGATCTCCAGCTTGAAGTCTTCGATAGCACAGGGATCGAACCCGGATGGCCGTGTCGCCGGCGTCGACGGAAGAGGTCGAGACGTCGAAAACGAGGGTGCGGTCGAGGGCGTCTGACTCCTGGTCACCCCTTGGCCCTGCCACTTGTCCTCGCCGACGGCCGTGCCCGCTACCGTTTGGGCGCATCCCGTCAGCGCCAGCACACACAGGGCGATTGCCAGTTTCTTTCCCACACGAACTTGGACGCACGCGGACCCTCGTCGGTTCCACCGCCTTCGGCTATTGGTTGCCAGACAACATGAATGGACCATTGCAACGGTTAGACAGTTGCAATGGTCCATTCATGCCGAAGGAAGGAGGGGGGAACGCTACTCAGCCGGCGGGGTCTTCTTCGCTGCAGCCTTCTTCGCCGGAGCCTTCTTTGCGGGTGTCTTCTTTGCTGCGGTCTTCTTCGCGGCCGCCTTCTTGACCGGCGCCTTCTTGGTGGCGGTCTTGGTGACGGTGGCCTTCTTCGTAGCCGCCTTCTTCGTCGCCTTCTTCTTCACCGGGCCGCGAGCACGCCGGTCCGCCAACAGTTCCGACGCCCGATCATCGGTGATGGTCTCGACCTCGTCGTCCTTGCGCAGGCTGGCATTGGTTTCACCGTCGGTGACGTACGGACCGAAACGGCCGTCCTTGATCACCATCGGCTTCTCGCTGACCGGGTCGTTGCCCAGCTCGCGCAGCGGCGGCTTCGCCTCACCCTGACGCCCACGACGTTTCGGTTCCGAATAGATCTTCAGCGCCTCTTCGAGCGTGACCGTGAACAGCTGCTCCTCGTCCGTCAACGAGCGAGAGTCGGTGCCCTTCTTCAGATACGGGCCGTAGCGGCCGTTCTGAGCGGTGATCTCCTCTTTCGACTCGGGGTCGACGCCGACGACGCGCGGCAGCGAGAGCAGCTTCAGCGCATCCTCGAGGGTGATGGTGGCCAGGTCCATCGACTTGAGCAACGAACCGGTGCGAGGTTTGGGGCCGGTGGCCTTCTTCGCCGCCTTCTTGGCCGGGGCTTTCTTCGCAGCGACCTTCTTCACGGCCGTCTTGGTGCTGCCGCCCTCGTCACCGCCACCGTCCTGGGCAACCGGGACGATGTCCGGCTCCGGAGGTGTCGGTTCCGGCTCGGGCTCCGGCAGGATCTCGGTGACGTACGGACCGAAGCGGCCTTCCTTGGCAACGATCTCGTGACCGGTGAGTGGATCGGCGCCGAGCTTGCGTCCCTCCTGCGGGGTCGCGAAAAGCTTCTCGGCGAAGTCGATGGTCAGCTCGTCGGGCGGCAGATCGTCGGGCAGATTTGCCCGCTGGGAAACCAGATCACCGTCGGGATCGTCGTCGTTGCGGATCATGCGTTCGAGGTACGGGCCGTAACGGCCGACCCGAACATGGATCTCGCGTCCCTCGGAGTCGTCGAACAAGCGGATCGAGTTGATGGTCCGCGCGTCGATGTCCTCGAGGTTGGTGCCCACCATCTTCTTCAGACCACCCGAGCGTGCCACCGAGCCCTCGGCTCCGGTGTCGCCGCCGAAGTAGAAGTTCTGCAGCCAGTTGCCGCGTCGCTCGCGGCCACCGGCGATGGCGTCGAGATCGTCCTCCATGCCAGCGGTGAAGTCGAAGTCCACGAGCCGACCGAAGTGCCCTTCGAGAAGCGCGATGACCGAGAACGCGACCCAGGATGGCACGAGGGCGCTGCCGCGCTTGTAGACGTAACCGCGGTCGAGGATGGTCTTGATGATCGACGAATACGTCGACGGTCGGCCGATACCCAACTCTTCGAGGGTCTTGATCAGCGAGGCTTCGGTGTAACGCGCCGGCGGATTGGTGTTGTGGCCGTCTGGATCGAGCTTCGTCGCGGTGACGGCAGCACCGGCCTTCAGCGCAGGCAGGCGCGACTCGGCGTCGTCGGACTGGCCACCGGCTTCGTCGTCGACACTCTCGACGTAAGCCTTGAGGAAGCCGGCGAAGGTGATCGTTCGGCCGGATGCAGAGAACGTGCAGTCCTCGCCCGTTCCGGCTGTGCCGGTGATGCGCAGCGTCAGCGTCGTACCACGCACGTCCGCCATCTGGGAGGCGACGGTTCGCTGCCAGATGAGCTCGTAGAGGCGGTACTCGTCGGTCTGCAGAGCGGAATGCAGCTGACCAGGAGTTTGGAAGACGTCACCCGCGGGCCTGATCGCCTCGTGTGCTTCCTGCGCGTTCTTGACCTTGCGCGTGTACTGCCTCGGGGTGGCGTGCACGTACTCGGCACCGTAGAGCTCGGTTGCCTGCGACCGCGCTGCGGCGATGGCCGACTCCGACAGCGTCGTGGAGTCGGTACGCATGTAGGTGATGTAGCCGTTTTCGTACAGGCGCTGCGCCACGCGCATCGTGCGCTCCGAGCTGAACCGCAGCTTGCGGCCGGCTTCCTGCTGCAGCGTCGAGGTCATGAACGGCGGGTACGGCTTGCGGGTGTACGGCTTGTCCTCCGCCGAGGCGACCGTCAGATCGACGCCCTCCAGCGCCTCCGCGAGCCGACGCGCACGCGGCTCGTCGATGACGGTCACACCGTCGGATTTCAGTTTGCCGTCGGCACCGAAATCACGACCACTGGCCACCCGGGCGCCCTCGACGTTGACCAGACGCGCACCGAAGCTCCGCGGCGTCGCCTCCGCACCGGCATCGAGAGTGGCCGAGATATCCCAGTACTCCGCGCTCCGGAATGCCATGCGGTCGCGCTCACGCTGGACCACGATCCTGGTGGCGACGGACTGGACGCGGCCCGCCGACAGCTTCGGCATGACCTTCTTCCACAGCACCGGGCTGACCTCGTACCCGTACAGGCGGTCGAGGATACGACGGGTTTCCTGTGCGTCGACGAGGTCCTGGTCCAGTTCACGGGTGTCGGCCGCGGCCGCGAGGATCGCAGGCTTGGTGATCTCGTGAAAGACCATCCGGCGAACGGGGATCTTTGGGTTCAGGGTTTCGAGGAGGTGCCAGGCAATTGCCTCGCCCTCACGGTCAGGGTCAGTGGCGAGATAGAGCTCGTCGGCGTCCTTGAGCAGACTCTTGAGCTCGGCGACCTTGCCCTTCTTTTCCGGGGAGACGACGTAGAGCGCCTCGAAATCGTGGTCGACGTCGACACCGAGCCGCGCCCATGGCTCACCCTTGTACTTGGCCGGCACGTCGGCCGCGCCGCGCGGCAGGTCACGAATGTGACCGACCGAGGCCTCCACCACGTAGTTGCTGCCCAGGTAAGGCGCGATCTTCTTCGCCTTCGTCGGAGACTCGACGATGACAAGACGGCGTGGTTCGGCTCCGCCGGTGGTGTCCCCCGTGCCGTTCTTCCGTGTTGCCACCTTGCTGCCGAACCTTCCGTCGTTACGTTTCCCGGTTGCCACTGTTTTCTCGACGCCACGTGTGCTTCGACGCCACGGGCCGTGGCTGCTTCTTACCGGCCGGAACCGACATTTTTACCGGTCCGCCTGGTAACAGAGTGGCATACGTCGTCAAAATAGTTACAGATCAGTTGTTCGCTGTCCTACCTGGCGCTCGGCCAATTGGTACGCGCGTCCTCGTTTTCGGGGGGCTGCCCGACGTTCTCCACCAGCCGCAACATCCTGCGCCGGCCGGTGATGCGCAGTCCCGGCATCGCCCCCCTCGTGCCGATGAGCGTGGGCGCGATCCCGGCCCGCATCAGCGCCTGCGCGAGTGGTGCGTGAGTGTCGGGTGCTTGCGGGTCCAGCCCGAGAACGTACCGTTCGCCCTCTGCCTCGGAGCGGCCTGCTGCGAGAACCCACGCGCGCAGTTCACGCGCACCTGGCACCCACCCCGGCGGCATGGCCTTGACCGCACCCTTGGTCCACTGGGACGCCAGCGCGGACAGCTCGGGCACCGAGGCCGTCCGCACGAGCGGGTGGTCCTCCTCGGACCGGCCGATCTCCGCGTCGAGCCCGCATTGAACGATCAGATCCGCGATGGCTTCGGCGCGCCACTCGCGATCGACGACAACCGAGATCCGAGCGCCGGCAGCCGAGGAAGCCACCTGCCCGGTGGACGCCAGCAGTCCACTCAAGTCGGTCACCGAGGGCGGCAACGACTCGGCCGAGAAAAAGGACAGCTGGTTCACATTGTGGACAGTAGGACATCGACACCGAATCTGGACGAGTACGACGTCCGTGTCGAAGCACCTGCATTGCGGCCGCCCCCACTGCCGGTGCCCCGGATACGACTCATCCCCCTCCACGCCCGAGCGGAACTCGACCGTGAGAGGGGGATGAGGTGTATCGATTGGCCCCACCGGGTGGTGGGGGATGCCGATCAGACCGCGCGAACTCCGGTTGCCTGGGGACCCTTGGTGCCCTGGCCGACCTCGAACTCGACGCGCTGGTTCTCCTCGAGGGTGCGGAAACCGTTGCCCTGAATCTCGGAGTAGTGAACGAAAACGTCAGCGGAGCCGTCTTCTGGTGCGATGAATCCAAAGCCCTTTTCGGCGTTGAACCACTTCACAGTTCCCTGTGCCATGCTTTTCCTTCTCTTTCTAACACCGGATGCGGTGGACAGCACTTACAGTCCACCGGGCCGGTTCCGACCGTTGTACTTCCTGAATTCCCCCTCAGGCGGAACCCCTGACACGGCAACGACGCCGAGCCGAGACCCCTTCAGGAAACGCTCCAAAAGCACACCGCTCGCAACATAAGATCCTGCGAGCGTATACACGAACACAGAAGCTGCGACCAGCTCAAGTCAACCATGACTCGGGCGTTTCCAACAGTCGAAATGGGTAGTTTTCGCACATTTAGTTGATCTTGGCCCTCGCGCCACCGACCAACTGCCCCGATACCGGGTTCCACCAGGGCCTATACCCGGCCGGTGCCGCGGCGCGCATAGCCGCCCGATAGCATGAAAACCGCAGGTCGCGGGCCTGGGCCCGGTGCGTGCAACATCAAGCAGAACGTGGAGTGCAGTAGTGACCCAACCTGATCCACCGAACACGGGTCAACGGAGCTACGGACGTGCACTGCTCGACCGCGTCCTCGCCGGCACCCCTTCCGGAGAGCAACCGCTGACACACGTCGCCGAACTACCGGCACGCGAGGCACAATTCGACGACTGGCCGAGCTGGGTGATACCGGAACTGACCACGGTTCTGACCGCGCGGGGCATCGCCAGACCCTGGAGCCACCAAGCCCGCGCAGCGACACTTGCCAACGACGGTCATCACGTTGTCCTGTCAACCGGCACGGCCTCGGGAAAGTCACTGGGATACCAGATGCCGATTCTGTCGACCCTACTGAGCGATCCTCGGGCGAGCGCCCTCTACCTGGCCCCGACCAAGGCGCTCGGTGCGGATCAACTCCGCAGCATCATTTCCATCACCGACGAGTTGCGTGAGGAGGCACCGCAACTCGCCGAGGTGTTTCCGAGCGCCTACGACGGAGATACCCCGATCGAGGTCCGTCAGTGGGCGCGTGCGAACGCCCGCTGGATCTTCACCAATCCCGACATGATCCACATCGGCATCCTGGGCGCACACGAGCGTTGGGCACGTTTTCTCCGAAACCTTCGCTTCGTGGTCGTCGACGAATGCCATTACTACCGCGGCGTGTTCGGCTCGAACGTCGCACTGATACTCCGGCGACTGCGACGCATCTGCGCACGCTACGGAGCGTCCCCGACCTTCGTGCTCGCGAGCGCGACGACATCGGCCCCGGGAGCTGCCGCCTCGAGACTCGTCGGCGCACCGTGCACCGAGGTGACCGAGGACGGCTCGCCACACGGACCGCGCACCGTCGCACTGTGGGAACCGCCGCTGCTGAAGGAGATCACCGGCGAGAACGGCGCGCCCGTGCGTCGATCGGCCGGAGCGGAGGCCTCGAGGATCATGGCCGATCTCATGGTCGAGGGGGCGCGCACATTGACTTTCGTGCGCTCGCGACGCGGCGCCGAGGTGACCGCCCTCGGCACGCAGCGGCTGCTCGCCGAGGTCGATCGCGGCTTGCCGGGACGTGTCGCCGCCTACCGCGCCGGGTATCTCGCCGAGGATCGTCGGGCGCTGGAGGCGAATCTGTCCGACGGCACCCTCCTCGGCGTCGCGACGACCAATGCCCTCGAGCTGGGCGTCGATATCGCTGGTCTCGACGCCGTGGTGGTCGCGGGCTTCCCCGGCACGGTCTCCTCGTTCTGGCAGCAAGCCGGGCGGTCGGGCAGGCGCGGCGAGGGATCGCTCGTCACCCTCGTCGCCCGGGACGACCCACTCGACACCTACCTCGTCCATCATCCGGCCGCCCTCCTCGACAAGCCCATCGAAGCAACCGTCACCGACCCGACCAATCCGTACCTGTTGGCTCCGCAGCTGCTCTGTGCTGCAGCAGAATTGCCGATCACCTTCGCCGAGGCAGACGAGCTGGAGGCCGAGGCAGTGCTGTCGACTCTCGCTGCAGACGGTCTGCTGCGCCGCAGGCCACACGGATGGTTCATCACACCGGAAGGCCAGAAGTACGCCCCGCACGCGTCGGTGAACATCCGCGGCGGAACCGGCACCCAGGTGGCTATCGTCGACGGTGAATCCGGGCGAATGCTCGGGACCGTCGACTCCGGGAAAGCCCCCGCCACAGTTCATCCCGGTGCCGTCCACATCCATCAGGGTGAATCGTTCGTGGTCGACGAACTCGACCTGGAGGACGGGCTTGCGCTCGTACACCCCGAACACCCCGACTGGAACACCTCCGCCCGCGAAACCACCGACATCGCCATCACGGCAGTGCATTCCGAGCGCACGCTCGGAGAGGTGCGCATCGCGCTCGTTCAGGTGAACGTGACGCATCAAGTCATCGGCTACCTCCGCCGGCTGCATTCCGGGGAAATCCTCGACTCGGTCGAACTCGATATGCCCGAACAAACACTCGACACGCGGGCCGTGATGTACACCATCACACCGGAACTGCTCATCGACAACGGAATCGAACCCGAACGTTTCCCCGGCTCGCTGCACGCCGCCGAACACGCCGCGATCGGGCTCCTCCCGCTCGTCGCGACGTGCGACCGCTGGGACATCGGTGGGGTGTCTACGGCGCTGCACCCCGACACCGGGCTCCCGACGGTGTTCGTCTACGACGGATACGACGGCGGTGCAGGTTTCGCCGATCGAGGCCACCGCGCGATCGCAGAATGGCTGGAAGCGACCAAGGACGCGATCTCCTCGTGCGAATGCCCCACCGGTTGCCCGTCCTGCGTGCAATCACCCAAGTGCGGCAACGGCAACGACCCGCTCGACAAAGCCGGAGCCGTCGCCGTCCTGCAGATCGTGCTGGACGCATACGGGAAGCGGCGTCGCGGCTAGCCAACAGGACCGGCCCGGGCAGCGGCCACGGCGTCGCGCAACCCGAACCGGCCCAGCGGCAACGTGATCGTCACCTCCACCACCACATCCCAGTCCTCGACGACACACGAGGTCATCACCCCGCGCATCCGCTCGACGATGACCCCACCTGCCGCACACGCATCGGCAACACCTCGATCCAACGCACCGGCCGCAGCCAACGCCGACAAATCCGCCGCAGACTGCGCCCGATGCCGAGCGCTCACCGCCGATCCGACGTGCACCACCGCGATCACCACAACCAACAACGCGGCCAGCGCACACGCCGCCAACACCGTCACCCCACCGTCATCACCACGCGCCCTCATTCGAGGGCACCAGGTTCGAGCGCTGCCACCGCCTCACCACCCACCCGCAACCCCGGCAACAGCGTCCGTGCCTCGACGCGAGCGACAACGAACCCGCCCTGCTCCGTCACGGTCAACACCGCACCATCAGGGACGAGCAACGCCGACACCTCGTCACCGCGCGCAGTCGATCTCGCCGCTTCCCGAGCCGCATCGACACAGCGAACATGAGTCGAGACCGCAATGATCGCGCCGATACACATCACGACCACCGCGACGATGGACGCGATCGCGATCGCCGCCTCCACCGTCGCCACCCCGTCGTCGGCGTGGGCTAGACGGCTGTATTGAGCGCACGGTCGATGATCCCCGTCAACGCATCCACAATCGAACCCCCCGTCACCACCGTGTACAACACCGCCCCGAACGCCGCAGCAGCGATCGTCCCGATCGCATACTCGGCGGTCGACATTCCGTCGTCCTCCGTCGCGGCCAGAATCAATCGGGCTTTGGTCTGCTCGATGATGTTGTTGCTCATGGCTGTCCCCCTTTTCGATGTCCGGGACGGCGGCCCCGTCCCGGAATTCCTGGGGCGGGGCATCGGCTGTGATCACAGCAGTCCCCCGCCGAGTACGTTGCCCGCCAGTCCGATCACCACGGGCACGATCCCGAGGCAGACGAAGGCCGGCAGAAAGCACAGGCCCAGTGGCCCACTGATGAGCACGCCAGCCCGTTCGGCGGCCGCCGCAGCAGCATCCTCGGCGCTCGCACGCTCGGCCTCGGCGAGTTCGGCTACCGCATCGGCCAGTGAGGCTCCGGATCTGGCCGATCGTCGCGCCATACGTGCCAGCGGCTCGATCTCGGGTAGGGCGGCCACCGGCGCCCAGGACACTTCCGGGTCGGCGCCGAGACTCAGCAGGTCGGCGGTGGTGCGCAGCGCCGTTGCCGCGGCATCCGGCGCTATTGTCGACACTGCGTGCGCTGCCGTTCCGGTCGGTAGTCCACCGCGCAGTGCAGCAGCCATGGTGTCGAACAGTGTCGCCACGGCATGCGGGTCGTGCACCGGCACGATTGTCGGCGGCATCGTGGTCGGTCGCTCCCGGTCCAGCCGGTGCAGTGCCCCCGGTCGAGCAGGCAGAAGTATCAGGGCCACCGCGAGTAGCGCTGCAGCAGAGGAGATCATCGGCACACCCGCTCGGTGATGGCATCGGTCCACAACAATCCTGCGCAGCCCAGGCCCGAACCCAGCACGAGAAGAATCCCGCCGACACCGCCGCCCAGCAGAACATCGATCGGTGACGCCCCCATGGCTTGCCCCAGAAGCACACCGAGGACGGGCAGCCCAGCCAGCACGGTCCCGGTTGCGCGTGCACCCGCCAGCGACGCCTCGGTGCGGTCGCGGAAGCGATTGCGAGCCAGCAGATCACCGCGTGCAGCGCCGAGCAGACCCACCAGCGCGAGACCATTTTCGTCGGCGACGCGCCAGGCGCCGGAGAGGATCGTCAGTTCCCGCGACACGGCCGAGTCTGCTGCCGGCAGACCTTCGTGAGCTGTACCCCCGAGCCGAGCACGACCCGAAGCGCGCCGAAACGACAACGCAACGGACCCGGTGCATTCGGCGGCCGCTGTTCCGCAGGCGATCGCGGGGTGAGCGCCCACGCGTAGTTCACCGATGACGGTTTCGAGTCCGGCGATCAGTGACTCGGACTCCCTGCGTCGCTCGCGCCGAAAACCTCTACCTCGACGCCGTTTCCATACGGTCGCGGCCACGATCGAGGCTGCGGCGACGAAATGCACACCTCCGGTCTGCAGGGCGAGCACCAGTGCGACGACCACGCCAGCCGCGATCATCACCACCCGAGACCGACGGTCGACCGATCTCGACACCTCGGGCCGCAACACGGCCACCCGTGCCCTGGGCCGCGGGCTGACGAGCAACGCCATCGCGCACAGCAACACGCCCACCGCAGTCACGACAGCTCACCTCGCTCGGCCAGAAGTCGATCCAGTCGAGCCCGGCCGGGCCACGCCGTCCCGATGATGCTCCACGCCTGCATGATCGAGACCCGGCCCGCTTCGTCGGCCGTCACCACCGCGATCTCCCGCAGTCTCCTGCGTCCGTCGGCCCCGCGGTGCACGTGGAGCACCACCTGCAAGGCCGCACTCAGCTGACTGTGCAAGGCCGCGCGATCCATTCCCCCCAGAGCTGCAAGCGCTTCCAACCGCGCAGGCACCTCGGCGGGCGAGTTCGCGTGAATGGTCCCGGCCCCGCCGTCGTGCCCGGTGTTGAGTGCGGTGAGCAAGTCGACCACCTCGGCGCCGCGTACTTCCCCGACCACCAGTCGATCCGGCCGCATCCGCAGGGCCTGCCGGACCAGCTGCCGAACCGTCACCTCTCCGACGCCTTCGATGTTGGGCGCGCGGGCGACCATACGCACCACGTGCGGGTGCGACGGCGCCAACTCGGCCGCATCCTCGACGCAGACGATGCGTTCGGTGCGGCTCACCTCCCCTAGCAATGCCGCCAACAGTGTTGTCTTTCCCGCGCCCGTGCCGCCGACGACCAGGAAGGCAAGGCGTGCAGCCACGATTGCGCGGAGCAGTAGCAACGCCTCTGGTTCGATGGCGCCGCGCTCGGCCAGTGCGCCGAGCCCCTGGGTGGTGGGTCGCAGGACCCGCAAAGACAGGCAGGTGCCACCCCGGGCGACAGGGGCGAGCACAGCGTGTAGCCGCACACCGAACGTGCCGTCGCCGACACCGGGAAGCTGGCCGTCGACCCATGGCTGCGCGTCGTCGAGCCGTCTGCCCGCCGAGAGTGCCAGACGTTGACACAGCCGACGCACAGCTGCCTCGTCGGCGAATCGGATCGAGGCCCGCTCGAGGCCACTGCCCCGGTCCACCCACACCTCGTCGGGCGCGGTGACGAGAACATCGGCGACAGAGGGATCGCTCAACAGCGGTTCCAGCGGTCCAGCGCCGGTCAACTCGGTCTGAAGCACTCGCAAGGCAGCGAGCAGGTCGGTATCGCTCAGGACGCCACCGGCTTCGATGCGGATCGCCGCGGCAACCATCGTCGGTGTCGGGTCGTCCGCGGATTGAGCCAGCCGGTCGCGAACACGGTCCAGCAGATCCGCGGTGACGACGCTCATGCGGCACGCCCGGTCTGCGGTTTGCGGGCGAACGTGTCGAGGACGGCTCGGGCGGCTGCCGCGAGCGGTGAACGCCTGGGCAGCGCAAGACCACCGCGCTCGATTCGGACGGCGAGCCCGGGCTCAGGACGCATGCTTGCCAGCAGCGGCAACTGCAGGGCGTCGGCGATCTCGGCACCGGTGAGGCCACCGGGAGCGGGCCCCCTGACCACCAGCCCGACGTTGGAGTTGCGGGTGGTGATGTAGCCGGCGAGGTTCTCCGCGGCCGCGACTGCTCCGAGCTCGGCTCGTACGACGAGTACGACGAGGTCGGCAGCGTCGTGAAAGACCTCGGTCCGAGGACCGACGAGCCGGGGAACGTCGCACACGACCAAGTCGCCTGCGCGTCGTCCTGCCTCGATGACCGCAGCGCTTGCCACAGGATCGGCCCCTCCCGACGCGCCGGGCCGGACCCGGCCGGCGGAGAGGACGGCGAGCGAGCCCCTCGACGGCAGAGCGTTGTGCAACGAGTCGGCGGAAATGCGACCGGCTTCGATGACGAGGCCCGGCCAGCGCAGTCCGGGATCGTCCTCCCAACCGAGTACGAGATCCATCCCCCCGCCGAATTCGTCGCCGTCGACGAGCAGGGTGCGGGCATCGGACGCGGCGGACACAAGCGCGAGGGCCGCCGACAGAATCGATGCCCCCGCGCCTCCCCTGGCGCCGACGACCGCGATGCAACCGCCGTGGCGGTGCGCGTCGTGGTAGCTCGTCCCGAGGAGACGAACCAGTTCACCTTCGTCGCGTGGGAGCTCGAGCACATGTGCAGCACCGACGGCGGTGGCCGTGCGCCAGTGTTCGACGCCTGCCTCACCGCGAGCGAGCACGGCCACGTTTTCGCGGCGGGGTAGGCGCAGCGCCGGAATGTGCTGTGCGGTCTGGGAGTCGAGGAGCACGACGGCGGCGTTGTCCCAGTCGAGACGGGTCATGGCGATGGCACCCCCTGCGGCCTGAACAGCCGAATCATTACCGACTGGTAAGTTCCGTTCCTGCACAACGCAATCGGTCGCGGCGGCCACCCGGAGCGCATCCTGACGCAGCACCGGATCTGCAACGAGCAGCAGGCACGGGCGGCTTGCGATGACATCGGGTGTGTCGAAATCCATGACTGGAAGAATGTCGCCGAATCCGCTCACAGGAAACAACGTTCGACGAGATGTGGATAGTTTGCCGCCCTGTGGATGAATTACTGGACGGCGGTACCACAAACAGGTTTGCCCGAAAAAGAGGACGACCCTCGCCAGGGGGGGAGGAGGCGAGGGTCGTCTAGTTCAGCCCCGGGGGGTCGGGCTGAACATGTCCGAGCTAGTCGGACTGGATCGATACTACACCTGCGACGCGCGCTGTTTGCAAGTTCAACCTTGTCGATTTTCGAGCATCGATAGCGGCACGGACACCGGCGTGTCACCGAAGACAACTATTGTGAGGACCGTGACCACGAGCGCCAGTACAGACACAGCCGAATCCGTACTTCCCACCAGAAGAATTGCCGCATTCTTCGACCTGGACAAGACGATCATCGCAAAGTCGAGCACGCTCGCGTTCAGCCGACCGTTCTTCGATCAGGGGCTGATCAACAGGCGCGCGGTGCTCAAGAGCAGCTACGCACAGTTCCTCTTCCTGCTCTCCGGGGCCGATCACGATCAGATGGAACGTATGCGGGCCCACATCGCGAACATGTGCGCAGGATGGGACGTCGAGCAGGTGCGCTCGATCGTCGCCGAAACACTGCACGACATCGTCGATCCACTGGTCTTCGCGGAGGCCACCGAACTCATCGCCGACCACAAACTCCGGGGGCACGACATCGTCGTGGTGTCGGCCTCCGGCGACGAGATCGTGCATCCGATCGCCGAGGCCCTCGGCGCCGACATGTCCATGGCGACGCGGATGGAGGTCGAGGATGGCCGCTACAACGGCACCATCGAGTTCTACTGCTACGGCGAGGGAAAGGTCGAGGCCATGAGAGAGTTGGCGCAGGAGCGTCGATACGATCTCCAGCACTGCTTTGCGTACTCCGACTCGATCACCGACCTCCCTATGTTGCGTGCCGTCGGGCATCCCACCGCGGTCAATCCCGACCGAGCGCTACGCAAGGAAGCTGCATCCTCGGGCTGGCCGATCCTGACCTTCTCCAACCCGGTGTCACTGCGGTCGCGGATCCACAGCCCCTCGGGCACGACGGTAGCGGCAAGCGCCGCAGTCGGTTTCAGCGCACTGGTCGCCGGAGCCGTCACCTACGGCCTGCTCCGAAGAAAACGCTGACGCCGACGCCAATCTCGCGAAACACTTGATGTGAGCGGCATTGCGGGGTAGAAATGAGTTACGGAAGAACGGAAGGCCAAGTTCGAACCGGAAGAGAAGGTTCGCACTCCCGACCGCAATTCCCAGCACGGACATCAGGCATCCCACGCGGAGCGCGCCGCTGACAGGGCAGAAGCGCTGTGGGCCTGCGAGATTCGGGAAGTAGCAGCAAGAACCCTGCACCGGTTGCAGGGATGACCTCCTACTCCACCGAACCCACGCCGAGGCCTCGCGATCAATGTATCGCCACAGCCCAATTTGCACGCTTGGTATCCCGATCGTCCGTGCTAACGGGCGGCGAAGTCGACTCACCTCGGCGGCGCCGCCCTTTTGGTGTGCATCCGCCCTTTGGTTGCATCGAGTGTGGTTGCATCGAGTGTGGTTGCATCGAGTGTGGTTGCATCGAGTGTGGTTGCATCGAGTGGCGATTGCCGCGAATGTCTACTTGCTCCCAGATTCTGCGGCAGCCTCGGCGATGGACGTCGCCTCCATCGCCCCGGCTTCCAGCGCGCCGCAACACAGCATCACCCAACTGCCGACACCGTTGGCTGTACCCGAGGCGAAACTCGCGGCGCCATCCCGATATGCCTGTGAACGACGCATCCAACTGACCTCCGGCACACCGAGGTTGTGCGGATCGAGTCCCGAGGAGGTGGCAACCAATCGCGAGGCGGCGCGGGCGACGATACCGTCGGCCGACCCGAAGGGCTTCATCGTGAGCAGTTCCCCGTGCACGATGGCAGCGATGACAGGGGCGGGCGCCGAGGTCCCACCGGTGACCAGTTGAGCCAGCAGGTCGAGGCGCTCTCCGACATGGTCGTCCGATCGCGGCCGTCCGAGCAGCGCGTCGTCGTCGACGAGGTCCGCGGCAGCGAGCAGATGCAGGCGAGCCAGAGCTTGGAGAGGCGCCCGCTTCCATACCTGCAGCATGTTCGCCAAAGCGTCACCGTCGAGCGCCGACGCCACCCGCAGCGATCCGGCGAGCACGGGATCGCCGTCCTCGCCCTCGCGTGGGAAGTCCATCGAGCCGCCCTCGAGTGCGGAGGAGGATCGGGCCGCGCGGACGGCAGCCTCGGCGGCGGTGGCCGGCCAGCCTCGACGATTGGCCTTGTGTCGGTGCACGGCACCGAGGGCGTCGCGTGCGCGTTCGGCTGCGTCGACGATGCCGGGAAGTTCGAGCAGGGGCGCGAGGGGGTCCGTCACGACAGACGACGGTACCCCCCGCGCGCCGACGCGCTAGTCGGCCCCGGCTGCAAGCAGTTCGGCGCGGGCGTGGCGCCGCTTCGCCTGCTCGGCCGGATCGGGCACCGGAACAGCTGCGAGCAGCCGTCTCGTGTACTCGTTGGTGGGTCTTCGCAGAATCTGATCGGTAGTTCCGAACTCCGCCATCTTGCCCTTGTTCAGCACCGCGATGCGCTTCGCGAGTACCTCGACCACTGCCAGGTCGTGGCTGATGAACAGGCAGGCGAAACCGTACTCACGCTGCAGTTCCTTGAACAGGTCCAGCACCTTGGCCTGCACCGAGACGTCCAGAGCGGAAGTGGGTTCGTCGGCGACCAACAGGGTCGGTTCCAGGGCCAGGGCCCGCGCGATCCCGACGCGTTGGCGTTGACCACCGGACAGCTGGTGGGGGTACCTGTTGCGCATCGTGCGCGAAAGTTGCACCTGATCCAGCAGTTCCTCGACTTTGCGGTTGCGCTGGGAGGCGTCGAGGTCGGTGTGCAGCAGCATCGGCTCGGCGATCGATTGACCGATGGGCCACCGCGGGTTCAGCGATGAACCCGGATCCTGAAACACGATACCGACCTTGCTGCGCACCGACCTCAGCTCGCGGTTGCTTGCCCCGGTGATGTCGATGCCCCCGATGGACAGCGTGCCGCTGGTGAGCTTGTTCAAGCCGACGACGGCTTTGCCGATGGTGGATTTGCCCGAGCCCGACTCACCGACGAGTCCGACCACCTCGCCCATTTCGATGTCCAAGCTCACCCCGTCCACGGCCCGGAACACCGGCCGTCCGGGGTACTCGATGACACCGTCGACGATGCTCAGCGCCCGCGTATCGGCCGCTTTACCTGGGGCTGCGATCTTGCCCGCTGCCACAGCCTCGATACTGCTCCCGAGGTGTGGCACCGAGGCCAGCAACTGCCGCGTGTACGGGTGCGATGCGCTCTTGAAGATCTTCTCGGCTCGGTCGGCCTCGACGATGGCGCCGTCCTTCATCACCGCGATACGGTCCGCCATATCGGCCACCACGCCCATATCGTGCGTGATCAGCACGATGGAGGCGTCGATGCGGTTCCGCAGGTCACGCATCAGGTCGAGGATTTCCGCCTGCACGGTCACATCGAGGGCCGTGGTCGGCTCGTCGGCGATCAGCAGGGACGGGTCCGACGAGAGCGCCTGCGCGATCATCGCGCGCTGACGCTGGCCACCGGAGAGCTGGTGCGGGTAGTAGTTCACCCGTGTCTCGGGCTCGGGCATCTCGACGAGCTCGAGCAGCTCCACCGCCCGCGCCTTCGCCTCCTTCTTCGACAGCGACGTGTGTGCGCGGATCGCCTCGGTGATCTGCCAGCCGATGGAGTACACCGGGTTCAACGCTGTCATCGGTTCCTGGAAGATGACGGCGACGTCCTTGCCGCGGATCGGAGCGAGCTGCTTCTCCGTCAGGCCCACCAACTCGCGGCCTCCGAGATCGATGCTGCCCGCCACCCGCGCGTTGTCGGCCAGCAGACCGGGTATCGCCATCGCGGTGGTGGACTTGCCCGAGCCCGATTCTCCGACGATGGCCAACACCTCACCGGCTGCCACCGTGAACGAGACTGCGTCGACAGCCTTGCGCCAGACCTTGTCGACTTCGAACTCGATCGTCAGATCGGTGACGGTGAGAACTGTGTCTTTCTGGATACTCATGTCAGTTCCGTTTCGGATCGAGTGCGTCACGGAGTGCGTCACCGAGCATGATGAACGCCAGCACCGTGACGGAGAGGAAGCCGGCCGGGAACAGCACCAGGTACGGCGACGTCAGGAACACGTTCTGCCCCAGGTTGATCTGCAGTCCCCACGATATCTCTGGGGCTTGCAGTCCGATGCCGAGGAATGTCAGCGTTGCCTCGGCGGCGATGAACACACCGATCGAGATGGTCGCGTAGATGATGACGGGGGCGAGAGCATTCGGCAGGATGTGACGCACCAGAATACGGTAGGTCGAGGCGCCCAGAGCCTGTGCGGCTTGGACATATTCGCTGTGCTTGATGGCGATCACGCTCGACCGCACCAACCGCATCGCCGTCATCCACCCGAATGCCACGAGGGCGAGCGAGACGGTGAAAATGGTGCGCTGAGCAGTCACCGTGAGCAGGATCAACGCGCCGAGCAGCAGCGGGATGCCGAAGAACACGTCGGTGAATCGCGCGAGGATGCTGTCGGTGACGCCGCCGAAATACCCTGCGAGAGCGCCGATCAGAACGCCGACGACGAGGATTCCGACCACCGACAAGACCCCGATCGACAGCGAGATGCGGGCACCGTAGATGACATTGGCGTAGTAGTCGCAGCCCTGGATGTCGGTTCCGAACCAGTGCGCGGCACTCGGTGGCTGCCTGCTGTCGGAGAGCGAGCACGCCCTGGGGTCGATACCGCGCGCGAACAGTTGCGGCACAACGGCCATCAGCAGTAAAACCAGCAGCAGAAACGACCCGACGATGAAGAACGGGCTCTTGCGCAGGAACTTCCACGCATTGCCCCACAGGCTTGCCTGCCCGGCCAGCTCGCCGGCTTCACCCGTGACGACGTTGCCCGGCTGCCCCTCGTCGTGCAGATGTCGAGAAGCGTCTGTGTCGTCCTTATTCATAGCGAATCCTTGGATCGAGTACCGCGTAGAGGACGTCCACTACGAGGTTGAAGAAGATGTAGAAGAAGACGAACAGCGTCACGATGCCGACGACCACTGCGCCCTCCTGACGTGCGAGACCGTCGTAGATCGCGCGGCCGAGGCCGGGCAGGTTGAACACCGTTTCGGTCACGATGGCGCCGCCGAGCAGTCCGCCGACGTCGGCGCCGATGAAGGTGACGACCGGGATCAGCGAGTTGCGCAGTGCGTGGCGAAAGATGATGCGCCGGTTACTGATTCCCTTCGCCTTTGCCGTGCGTATGTAGTCCGCGGCCATCGATTCGGCTACCGACGTCCGCGTCAGACGCGCCACGTAGGCCATCGACAGCGACGCGAGGACGAGGCCGGGAAGCAGGTAGCTCGCCCAACCGTCGTTGATGCCGGCGACGGGAAAGAGGCCCAACTGCAGACCGAGCGTGAACTGAGCGAGGAAGCCGAGAACGAACACCGGAATCGACACGAGCAGTGTGGTGGACAGCAGCACGAGGTTGTCGAAGAACGACCCTCTCTTCAGTGCCGAGAGGACACCCGCTGCGATTCCGATGACGGTTTCGATGACCACGGCGACGATGGTCAGCTTGATGGTGACAGGAAGGGCGCGCTCGATGGTGTCGAGCACGGGACGACCGGAGAAGTCGGTACCGAAATCTCCTTGGAAGAAGCCGCCGATGTACTTGAAGTACTGCACGATCAGCGGGTCGTCGAGGTTGTAGTCGGCGCGCAACTGGGCGGCAACTGCGGGTGCGAGCGGGCGGTCACCGGCGAGCGCGCGGATCGGATCACCGGGTAGCGCATAGACCATGGCAAAGATGAGGAACGAGGTGCCGATCAGGACGGGAATCGTCAGCAGTAATCGGCGAGTGATGTAGCGACCCACTGTGGTCTCTCCTAGGGGCTTTTCACCTGCGATCGGGCCTGGGAAAGGCGCAGGTGGGGGCAGAGATCGATCTCTGCCCTCGAAAACGAGATCCGGTGGGTGGAAGCCGGGTCGATCCGGTTTCCACCCACCGGGGGTCTGCTATCAGTTGACGACGACGTCCTCGACGATGATGTTGCCGGTGTTGTCGATCTTCACGTCGGAGACGCGATCGGACCACACCGCCTGGTTCAGCCCGTAGAACAGCGGGGTCGCGGGCATCTGCTCGATCAGGATGTCCTCGGCGCGCTGGTAGTCCACGGTTGCAGCGTCGATGTCCTCGGCGTTGTTGCCCTCCGCCAACGCGGCGTCGAAGGCCGGGTCGCTGAAGAAGGTGGTGTTGCTACCGGCCGGCGGGAGTGCCGCGGTGGAGTACAGCGGGGACAGGAAGTTGTAGATCGACGGGTAGTCCATGATCCAGCCCGCGCGGAACGGCCCGGTCATACCCTGTGCATCCTGCAGCGGCAGGTACTGCGCGAACTGGAGGTCGCCGCGCAGGGCGTAGTCCACTCCGAGGTTCTCTCGAATCTGGTTGCCCACCGCCGTCATCCACGAATCGTGTCCCGCACCGGCGTTGAACCACAGGTCCACCGGCTGACTGCGGTCGAAGCCTGCTTCGTCGAGCAGCTGGTTTGCCTCCTCGGGGTTGAGCTCACAGTTCGCGCCACATGCGTCCTCGCGGTATCCCTCGACCACGGGGGAGGCGAACGAACCTGCAGGAGTGCGGGTATCGGTGAAGATCGCCGTCGCGATGGCCTGACGATCGATGGCCATGGAGAAGGCCTTGCGGACGTTCGGGTCCTGGAACCGCGGATCGTAGGTCGGGAAGCCGAGCGAGGTGACGTCCGGGCGGGGACGTTCACCGTAGTTCTCGCCGAACGTGTCGCGGGCCGTTGCCCAGGCGTCCTCGGGCAGCTGGAGCATCACGTCGAGCCCGCCGGCCTGCACATCGTTGTAGCCGGTGGAGTATTCGGTGTAAACCTTGAACTCCACGCCCTCGGACTGTGCAGCGTTATCGCCGGCGTAGTCCTCGTACTTGGTGACGGTGAAACCGCGGCCGGGAACGAATTCCTCGTCAGCCTTGAACGGGCCGTTGCCGATCGGGCGAGCGCCGAACGCGTCGGGGTCCTCGTAGAACGCCTCGGGCAGCGGATCGAACGCCTGGTAGCCCAGCGTGAGCGGGAAGATGGCAAACGGGCCATCGAGGGTGACGGTAAAGGTCGTGTCGTCGACGACGTTCAAGCCGGTCAGTTCGGTCGCGGCCGGCTCGGCCCCGTCGACTCCCTGAAGATCGTCGTAGCCCTCGATGTTGTCGAAGAAGTACGAGCCTCCGAATGCGTTGGTGCTGAGCGCGTTATAGCTCCACGCCTTGGTGTACGACTCGGACGTCACCGGAGTGCCGTCGTGGAAGGTCCAACCGTCCTTGAGCTTGACCGTCCAGGTGACATTGTCCTCGGACTCGACGGACTCGGCCACGCCGTCGAATTCGACGCTGTTGTCATCGTCGTTGAACGTGACCAACGGCGTGAACAGCGCCTTGAGAACCTGACTGCCTTCGCTCTCGGTGGTGTTGCCGGGAACGAGCGGGTTCTCGGGATCGCCGATGTAGATGCTGTAGATGCCGTCTCCTCCCGACGCCGAGCCACCGTCGCCGCCACAGGCAGCGAGCAGGCCAGCACTCGTCAGGACAGCCGTGGCGATAACCGCGGCACGTTTGATTCGCACAAAATCCTCCATCTAGATGTGAGCACAGGGTCACCGTGCTCAGTCCCTCGGGCGCGACGCCCTCAGGATCGGTGGGCGATCGCAAACCGTGGCTCGGTGAAGCCACGGAACGATCCAATGGAAGGGACTTTAGACACATCGCGGACCGAACATGCGAACTCCCCCGACATTCGCACGCACGACGAACGAGCCGAAACACGGCCGAAACTTTTCGGCAACTTGTTTTTCGTGGCTTCGGAGTTCACGGCACGACAGCGGGTCGGGGACTAGAGCCCTCCTACCGTCCACCGCGCAGAACCTACCGATCGCCGCAGATCACAGGGTTGCAGGGCGCTGCAACGGTGCGATGACGCTCACATGTGACTACCCTCACAAGAGCTCCCGCAGGGGACCTTGGCCGACCGGTTCAGCCCGGATTCGCCGGTGTGTTCTGCGGGTGACGTGACGGGGCCAACGAGCGAGATCGACGGACGAGAGAGAGCTATTCGAGATGACGACCAGTACATCCGGAGCACCGGAGACTGCGGCAGATTCCTACCCGCCCACGGCGGAGTTCGCCGCCCAGGCCAACGCAACCTCAGATCTCTACGCTGAGGCGGAGCAGGATCGACTGGCATTCTGGGCCAAGCAGGCGCGCCGACTCCACTGGCACACTCCGTTCACCGAGGTACTCGACTGGTCCGACGCACCCGTCGCCAAGTGGTTCGCGGACGGCAAGCTCAACGTCGCCTACAACTGCGTGGACCGCCACGTCCTGGACGGCTACGGCGACCAGGTCGCCATCGCATGGGAGGGCGAGCCCGGCGACAGCCGCGACGTCACCTACTCCGACCTGCTCGCCGAGGTGAGCCAGGCCGCCAACACCCTCACCGACCTCGGACTCGTGCCCGGTGACCGCGTCGCGATCTACATGCCGATGATCCCCGAGGCCATCGTCTCCATCCTCGCGTGCGCACGCCTCGGGCTGACGCATTCGGTGGTCTTCGCCGGTTTCTCGGCCACGGCGCTGCGCTCACGCGTCGACGACGCCGAAGCCAAACTCGTCATCACCACCGACGGCCAGTGGCGCCGCGGCAAGGCCGCGCCCATCAAGGACACCGTCGACCAGGCCGTGGACGGGGCCGGTTCGATCGAACACGTGCTGGTGGTCAAGCGCACCGACTCCGAGGTCTCCTGGACCGACGGCCGCGACCTGTGGTGGCACGACACCGTCGCACAGGCATCGAAGGAGCACGAGGCGCAGGCGTTCGACGCCGAGCACCCCCTGTTCATCCTTTACACCTCAGGCACCACCGGTAAGCCCAAGGGCATCATTCACACCTCCGGCGGATACTTGACACAGACCTCCTACACCCACCACAACGTCTTCGACCACAAGCCCGGCAAGGATGTCTACTGGTGCACCGCCGACATCGGTTGGGTCACCGGGCATTCGTACATCGTGTACGGCCCGCTCTCCAACCGCGCCACCCAGGTCGTCTACGAGGGGACCCCCAATTCCCCTGACGAGCACCGTCATTGGAACATCGTCGAGAAGTACAAGGTCTCGATCTACTACACCTCCCCCACCCTGGTGCGCACGTTCATGAAGTGGGGCAGGGAGATTCCCGACGCACACGACCTGTCCTCGGTCCGTCTGCTAGGCAGCGTCGGCGAGCCGATCAACCCCGAGGCCTGGCGTTGGTTCCGCGATGTCGTCGGCGGCGGAACCGCCCCCATCGTCGACACATGGTGGCAGACCGAGACCGGTTCGATCATGATCTCCCCGCTCCCCGGCGTCACCGCCACCAAGCCGGGATCGGCCATGACCCCGCTGCCGGGTATCTCGGCCAAGATCGTCGACGACGAGGCGAGGCCGCTGGGCAATGGCGGCAACGGGTACCTCGTCCTGGACGAGCCGTGGCCGTCGATGCTGCGCGGCATCTGGGGCGACATGGACCGCTACCGCGACACCTACTGGTCCCGCTACGCCGAAGAGGGCTGGTACTTCGCCGGCGACGGCGCCAAGTACGACGAGGACGGCGCACTGTGGGTGCTCGGCCGCGTCGACGACGTCATGAACGTTTCCGGCCACCGCATCTCCACCTCCGAGGTCGAGTCCGCTCTGGTCACCCACCACGGTGTCGCCGAAGCGGCTGTCGTCGGCGCCGCGGACGACACCACCGGGCAGGGCATCGTGGCATTCGTGATCCTGCGCGCCGGTGTCGAGAACACCGGTGACGCGTTGATTGCCGAACTCAAGGCTCAGGTGTCGACCGAGATCTCACCGATCGCGAAGCCGCGCGAGATCTCGATCGTGCCCGAGCTGCCGAAGACCCGCTCGGGCAAGATCATGCGACGGTTGCTGCGTGATGTTGCCGAGGGCCGCGAGCTCGGCGACGTCTCCACCCTTGTCGATCCCAAGGTGTTCGAGTCGATCAAGAAGGGCCGCTAGCGGCACGTGCGTGGAAATACGACAGTGACCCGAGGTCACTGTCGTATTTCCGCGCACAGGCGTCGAATCCGCCTCCCTGAAGCACTGCGACTCGGGTCGGCACTAGTCTTATTGCGAAGCCCGGACGAGAATCGATGAGCATCAGCAACTGGAGGGTCGAGAAGTTGAGCCAGACCAAACGTGGCAACGGTAAAGCTGACTACCCGGACGGAGTTCCTCACACGATCTCCTCCATCCCGTTGTCGGACGCGGACTACCGAGCTCCAGGCACCGGCAGCATCGGAAGCCTCGTCAAGGACGCGACAACCCAGGTTTCGACGCTGGTGCGCGCCGAGGTCGAGCTCGCCAAGGCCGAGGTCACCGGGGAGATCAAGAAGGGTCTGCAGGGCAGCCTCTTCTTCGCGCTCGCACTCGCTGTCCTCGCCTTCAGTGCGTTTTTCTTCTTCTTCTTCCTCGCCGAAACGCTGGACATCTGGTTGCCGCGCTGGGCGGCTTTCCTGATCGTCTTCGTGTTCATGGTGCTGGTGGCGGCCCTTCTCGGATTCCTCGGCTATCTGCGAGTGAAGAAGCTGCGCAAGCCGGAGAAGACGATCGATTCGCTCAAGCAGACGTCGAGTGTGCTGCCGAATCAGCACCAATCCGTTCCGGGAATTCCCGGTTACAAGCAGTAGACCCCTCCGCTTCGGGACCTCATGACTGCGCCGGATCCATCCACGGTCCGCTTCGCCGGGCCGTGGCAGCACCGCGACATCCATGCGAACGGAATCAGATTTCACGTCGTCGAGGCAGCCGCCGACGGTGCCGACCTCCCCGCCGACGCGCCGCTCGTCGTGCTGCTGCATGGCTTCGCTGATTTCTGGTGGTCGTGGCGTCATCAACTGACGACTTTGGCGGCGGCGGGCTGCCGCGCGGTGGCGGTGGATTTGCGTGGCTACGGGGACTCCGACAAGCCACCACGCGGCTACGACGGTTGGACGCTCGCCGGCGACGTCGTCGGGCTGATTCGAGCGCTCGGTTACAGCCAGGCCACCCTCGTCGGGCATGCAGACGGCGGCTTGGTGTGCTGGGCGACGGCCGCGCTGCACCCCCGCATGGTGGATTCGATCGCGCTCGTCAGTTCTCCGCACCCGATCGCGCTACGGCGCGCCGTCCGGCGGAACAAAGCGCAGCGGCGCGCACTGCTGCCGCACTTGCTGAGCTATCAGGTTCCCCTCGTGCCCGAGCACGGTCTCACCAAGAACAACGGTGACGAGGTGGAGCGGCTGCTGCGGTTGCGGACCGGCGCGTCCTGGCACGGCACCGCGGAGTTCGACGATGTCGCGACGCAGATGCGGTCGGCCATTCGTATCCCCGGCGCCGCGCACAGCGCACTCGAATATCAACGCTGGGCCTTCCGCAGCCAGTTTCGTTCCGACGGGCGACGCTTCATGCAGGCGATGGACACCGAGCTGAGCATCCCGGTGGTGCAGATTCGCGGCGAACAAGATCGGTACATACTCCCTCGCACAGTCGAGGCGGACGCGCACTGGGCACCGAGGCGGCGGCTGCACACCGTCCTCGGAGCCGGCCACTACGCGCATCAGGAAGCCCCGGACGAGGTCAGTGACCAGATACTGAAGGCGCTTCGCGCATGTGAGTGAAAGTACATAGCCCACTATGCATTTTCACTCAGTGATACTGGAGTTGTTCGTTGAGGCGGGAGTTTGGCTCGTTTCCGCTCTGACGCCGTTGGCTGTCCTTCATGTGATGTGTCGGCTCTCGCTTCGACGGACAACGTTCACACGCGACCGGTAGGGCGGAGTGACTTGATAGGAGCCTGACCAAAGAGTCCCGTCACT
>NZ_JAHUTG010000018.1:0-100458 GCF_020889545.1 Rhodococcus sp. I2R | reverse complement strand
CCGTCCCCGCAAAACGCTGGGATGGAATACTCCTCTCACGAAGTTCGGTAACTTCGTCGAGGAACACAACAGGACGCTCGTTGCGACCACCGATTGAACCCGTCATGCATTTCCGCGCACATGTGCGAAGCGCCTAAGAGCAGTCGATGCTGAGCATCCCGACTGCGAAGTTGTCCGGGTAGTTCGCGTCGAGCTGCGGCGAGAACGTTGCCGCGCCGGCCAGCACGTTGTTCCACTCGCTCATCGGAGTGGGCACGGTGTAGACGATGCCTTCACCGGGCTCGATGACATCCTCCGGCAGCACACCGGTCAGGTCGGGGGCGATGCCGTAGTTGGTGGAGATCAGCGAGGCGGCGTCCGCGCCGACGTTGTTCAGGGTGATCTCGAGGGCCGCGAGCTCTCCCTCACGGTCGTCTTCGTCAGCCCGCGGCACACAGACCGCGTCGATCGAGACCACCAGGTCGGGGGACTGCAGCTCGGAGGATCCGAAGGGCATCGGAGCCGGCTCGTCTTCCTGCGCCGATGCGATGGGCGCCATGGCTACCGCGCCGACGGCGGCGGCAATTGCGGCCGTCGAGGCCAGGACGATGGTGCGGACGGTGCGACGCATGTGTTACTCCTGTGACTGAAGGGGTTATTGGTGCGATTCAACTATCGCCCACTCGAGCCGAACTTTCCAGACCACGCAGTCTCGATTCGGTGACGGTCCAGTAAGGCCACATCTCGAATCACACCCGTGCAATTCATCGACCCGAAGGTTTCGCTGGGCCTCCGCACGGGGATGTAACAACACTGCAGAGCATGCCTTCCCTACGTAGGGTTGAAACAAAGCGAGGGCGGAAAGAGGCACATGGATCCCGAAGTGCAGCACGAACCGAGCGAGATCACCTACGACGAGAAGTTCTATCCCGCCAGACCGCGCCCACTACGCCCCTCCGTAAGGCGGGCCGATCGAAACAGGGCAGCCCCCGTCGAAGGAGATCCCTCGGCAGCCAACCCCGAATACGTGGACTGGCTCACCGAAAAATCCATGCTGCACGACGCCAAGCTCATCGCCGAACAACTCTCCGGCAAGGGCAGCATGTGGCAGAACCCCTACGCCGATCCCGACCCACGCGCGGCCGTCGAGCGCGCGCCCGTGTGGTTCACCGCTTATCCAATCTCGGTCATCAACGCGCCCCGCACGAGTTTCCTCAGCACCCTGGGCGACGAAGCACTGTGGCAGGCGTTCTCCGAGATCGGCATCACCGCTGTCCACACCGGACCGGTCAAGGTCGCCGGCGGCATCCACGGCTGGCGTCCGACACCGTCCGTCGACGGGCATTTCGACCGCATCGGCATGCAGATCGACCCTGCGTTCGGTTCCGAGGAGGAGTTCCGACGCCTGTGCGTCGTGGCCGCCGCCTACGAGGGCATCGTCATCGATGACATCGTTCCGGGTCACACCGGCAAGGGCGCCGACTTCCGATTGGCCGAGATGGCCGTGGCGGACTATCCCGGCATCTATCACATGGTGGAGATCGAGCCGCAGGATTGGCATCTGCTCCCCCGGGTCCGCGCCGGAACTGATTCGCAGAACATCGACGCCGAAGCCGAAGCCAATCTCGCCCGCGCGGGTTACATCATCGGGCAACTGCAGCGCGTCATCTTCTACGAACTCGGTGTCAAGGAAACCAATTGGAGCGCAACGGCTCCGGTGGTGGGAATCGACGGCGTCGAACGACGCTGGGTGTACCTGCACTACTTCAAGGCAGGTCAGCCGTCGATCAACTGGCTCGACCCCTCGTTCGCCGGCATGCGCCTGGTCATCGGCGACGCCTGCCACTCGATCGCCGACCTCGGTGCCGGCGCTCTTCGCCTCGACGCCAACGGCTTCCTCGGCGTCGAGCGGCGGGCGGAGGGTCCGGGTTGGTCCGAGGGCCATCCCCTGTCCGAGGCCGCGAACCACCTCATCGCCAGCGTCGTCCGCAAGATGGGCGGGTTCACCTTCCAGGAGTTGAATCTGACCATCGACGACATCAAGGCGATGGGTGCCAATGGCGCCGACCTGTCCTACGATTTCATCAACCGGCCCGCCTACCACCACGCACTTGTCATGGGGAACACCGAATTCCTCAGGCTCACAATGTCTTTGTCGCGTGACCACGGCGTCGACCCGGCATCTCTGGTGCACGCATTGCAGAATCACGACGAGCTCACCTTCGAGTTGATCCACTTCGCCACGCTGCACGCCGAGGACGAGTTCACCTACTGCAACGAGGTGGTCAAGGGTGCCGATCTCGGCAACCAGATTCGGTCCGAGCTCACCGATCGCCTCACCGGCCGGTGGGCGCCCTACAACCGACTGTTCACCACCAACGGAATCGCCTGCACCACAGCAAGTGTGATCACCGCCTCGCTCGGCATCCGGGATCTGGACCGCATGGACGAGACCGATATCGAAACGGTCAAGACCGCGCACCTGATGCTGGCGATGTACAACGCCCTGCAACCGGGCGTCTTCGCGCTCTCGGGTTGGGACCTGCTCGGCATCCTGCCCATCGGAGCCGAGGATGTCGCCGAGCTGATCCGCGAGGGCGACACCCGCTGGATCAACCGCGGAGCGCACGACCTCATGGACAGCTATCCCGAGGCTGTGCGTTCGGAATCCGGCATCCCCCGCGGCCGGAGCCTGTACGGATCGTTGCCGGAGCAGTTGAAGGATCCCCACTCCTTCGCCCGGCGGCTGGCGCGAATCATCGAGCTACGCAACAGGTACGGCATCGCGACAGCCCAACAGTTGGATGTTCCGACGGTCTCGCACAAAGGACTACTGGTGTTGGTGCACGACCTCGGGCAGGGCAACATCCAGGCGACGGTCATCAACTTTTCCTCCGAGGATGTCGCCGCGACCATTCAGTCCAAGTACCTGACGCCGGGGGCGGCCGTTCACGAGATGTTCGACGACACCGACATCGGCGTCGTCGACGAGTTGAACAGCTTCCCGATGACGCTCGGCCCCTACCAAGGAGTTCCGGTGATTCTCCGATGATGAGCTCCCCCGTCACAACCGAAAAGGCTCGATGCTTGTGAGTGAGCAGGGAAATCATCGTCGTCCCGAGGCCGAACCACGCCCGCAACCGCAGCGCCCGGAGTTCACGGTCGAGCCACTGCGGACCCGGGAGGAAGCGCCGCGGCCCTCACTTGCGTACCGGTTGAACGTCGCTTCGTGGGTGGCTGTGACGGTTGTCTTCCTGGCGATCGCTGGTGTGCTCGCGCTCGAATACGACGCAGTACGGTCGGCGCTGGAAACCTCTGTTCAGGAGCAGGACTCCGGGGCGAGCTCCGCCGAGGTCACCGATACGGTGACGGTGACGTTGCTGGGTAGTGCCGGGGTCGCGGCCGTGATCCTGGTGCTCGCGGGGGTCGGATCGATGTTGGCTGCGGGGCGAAAGCGCGGCGGGGCCCTCGTGCTGGTCTTCGCTGCCCTGGCGGCAATCGGTGCGTCCCTGCTCTTCTGGTCTTTCATGTCCGAGGCCGGGTCGATCGCAGTTGGGGCCCTGCAGTGGGGGCCGCTCCTCGCAGCCGGTCTCACCGTGGTGGCTGCGGTGACCGGCTTCGCAATTCGGCGGTGACCGCGCCGCGTCAACGCAGGACGGCCACTCCCTCAGCGCTGCGGGCTGCGACTTCGCAGGCTCGTGCGGTGAATTGGTCGAGTAGCGGGTGTTCGGACATCCGACGCCACTTCTGGACCGCGTCGAGCGCAGCGGTGTGCCGCTGCGCGGGCGCGCTGTCGGGGTCGAGGCCGAGTCGGGTGGACGGGTCGATGCCGTAGCCACCGATCAATCGGTGCAGTTCGGCGAGCTGGGGCTCGGGTAGCTTCGGCGCCGTGGACCGCATCCGCCCCAGTAGCCGAAGCTCCTGGAATCCGTGCACGTCGGCCATCATCCGACCGGCTTCGGCGCGGAGGGCAGCCGACTCCGCGATGGGCCGCCACTCGAGGGTGCGCTGCAATGTCACCAGCGCGGAATGGAGTTTGAGCTGGTCTGCTCGCTGACCGAACTGGACGTCGATCACCGACCGCAGTTCGCTCAGCCCGCTGCGTTCTACCAGTTCCGCCGCGAGCGTCGGCGAATCGCGCACGCCCAGCTTGATCAGCGTCACTGCCATCCGGATACCGAACAACCCGAAGCGATCGACGATCGAGGCGCGCAGCTCGGGGTCGATCGGCAGCAAACCGGGCCGCGAGAAGCGGTCCGCCGACAGCATGGCCAACTGCAGATCCGCATCGGGCACCTGCGCGAGCATTTCGAATGCCGCGAACTCCGACTGCCGCAGTGTCTCGGCACCGAGCGCGAGCAGTCCGGCGACGGGTACCACCGCCTGGCACAATCCGGTTGCCTCGAGTTCTGCGGCGAATCTCGAGGCTACCTCCTTGGCGGACATCATCGCGTCCATGCGGCCCGCTCCGACCTCGTCGGCACGCGAGACGACACCGATGACGCCGAGCGGCCCCGCTTCTCCGCCCACGTGGGACGAGATCTGTCCGAGGAAGGACACATCGGTGGCGTTGAGCGTCCGCAGCAGATAGACGACGGCATCCGCCCCCGAGGACGCGTTCTCCGGCGTCAGCATCGACAGTGTCCGTGCGGAAACATCCCGTGACAGCGAGGATGTGCCCGGGGTGTCGATGATGGTCGTCTGAGTCAGTGTGCGGGCGGGCCACTCGACATCGAGCCGGTCCACGTGCGCCGCCGTCAACTCGCCGAGGTCGAAGGTCAACCGCCCTCCTCGGCGTTGCACGGGCACGTGCGCGGAGCGATCACCGTCGTACCAGGCAGTGACACTGGGGGCCGATCCGCTGCGATACCAGGTGACCACCTTGGTGCACTCGGTGGCATCGGTGGGGGCTATGTCCTGTCCCACAAGCGCATTGAGCAGGGTGGACTTGCCGGCTTTGAGCGATCCGGCCAGGGCCACGCGCAACGGCTGGTCGAGCCGCTCGAGGCATTCGGTCAGCGTCGCCGCGGCCTGATGGTCGATGGAGTATGCCTCGCGCGCGGCAGAGATCAGCGCACGAGCCTCGGCCAGCGCGGTCACTTCGCTGCTGCGTCGGGTGCGGGAGCGCCGGCGGGTACGAGGGCTGCCGCGCGCTCGTTGAGTTCGGCGACCACCTTCATCTCGCGATCCAGTTGTGCTGTGCGTGTGGCACGTTCGTTGGTCTCGACGTTCGCGGCCTCCCGAGCGGCCTGCAGCGAATCGTTGAGTGAGCGCAGGGTCTGCTCGGCGATGGAGGTGAAGTGGTCGCGAAGGACGCGCTGGATGAGCCGAAGCCGATCCTTCGATTCCTTGCCGACCTGGAAGCTGACGTCGTCGGTGAAGCGTCGGATAGCAACCTTCGCCTCGGATCGACGTGCCCGAACTCGATTCTCCTTGTCTTCCTTGTACGCCTTGGTGCCCAACAACACGCCGGCACCGATCGAGATGGGGTTGAGCAAACTCAGACCGACGAATGTGGTGATCAAACCGAACATCAGCACACCGCCGTACGAACCCCGCATGCCGACGAGCACCTTCTGTGTGATGCCGAGCGCGCCGGTCTCGAGGTCGGCAAGTGAGGCAACAGGATCGAGCACGTTCTCGAGATCACCGAGGTCGAGGTCGGGCAGCGAGACGGCACCGGCGGCCGCGAAATGCTCCGCGACCAGCTCGGCCAGCCACAGCGCCCGCTCGTGCGCCCAGACGAAGTTGTCACCGACCGAGGCAGCGATCTGCTCTTCGAGCCAGTCGCCGAGTTCGGCCCAGTCGGACGCCGGATCTCCTTCGTCGACGGTCTGTTCGGCCTCGCGCGTGACGCGGCGCAGCCGATCCCGCAGGTCGTGGTCGATGTCCGACGCCAGATCCGCGATTCCGTCGGAGAGGGTCTGTTGCCACTGGGACGTCTTCTTGTGCAGGTCCTCGGCCGCGGACTTTGCGCGCTGCAAGCCCGCCACAGCCGCTGCGGCGCGGTCCGGGTCACGTAGGGCCGCAAGCTCGCTGGCCATAGCCAACGTGAGATGTTCGGTGACCGAACGTATATCGAGGGAGACGGCGGTGCGGGTCGTGGTGTCGGCGCGCAGGACGACCTCCTCGCGCAAGAACGTGTAGAGGTCCGGGAAACCGGATTCGACGTTCAGCTCCTCGTCATCGAGTCGCAGCGCATGCGACCGGAGCAGCGAGGACAGCGGGATCATCGGGACATCGAGTCCTTCACGCTGCAGATGCCCTCGGTTGGCCTCGACGATCTGACGCCAGTGCGGATAGAGGTCGGTCTTGGTGATCAGCACTGCCACGGACGGGCAGAGCCCCAAAACCTGGCGGAGGAACGAGATTTCGGGTTCGGTGAACTCGCGGCTGGCATCGGAGACCACCAGCACGGCGTCGGCCGAGGGTACGAGACCCAAGGTGCCGGCCGCATGCGGGTTTCCGTGACCACCGACGCCCGGTGTGTCGACCAGCACCAGGCCGTCCGCGAGCAACGGACTCGGCACGTTGACTTCGAGTCGCAACACTTCACGACCCTGGGCAAGAGGGCTGGCCGGGGTGATGCTCTGCAGTTCGGCCAACGGAACATCAACGCGCAGAACGTCATTGCCGGGATCAGCCAGTAGCAGCTCGGCATGGGAGCGATCCGAGTTCTGGACGACGGTCGGGATGGCCGTCGTCTCGTCGTCGCCGACGGAGCACACCTCGAGGTTGAGCAGCGAGTTGACGAACTGGCTTTTTCCCTGTTTCAGCGGTCCGACGACAACGATGCGACGACGCGGATCGAGCACCCGCTCCTTGGCGAGCGTCATCCTTTCCACGAGATCGGACCGTCCGACCGTCTGGGCCACTGCCGCAGTTCGGTCGAGCAGGTCGGCCAGCTGCTTCGCTTGCCCGTCCATAGCCTTCTTTCGGATCTGGTGCGTGATGTGCTGCATCGAACTGTAACGAGGAAAGAGGCCCCGGGCGTACCGAACCGCCCGGGGCCTCCTCATCCGTTCGTGCTACCGCATCAGATATTCGTTCCTGCTACCGCATCAGGGGTTCAGCAGATCCGCACTGTGGTCGACGGTGGCGACCTCGGCGACGGAGTCAGCCGAGCTGTCGATGTCGCCGTGCAGGCTGGACTCCCCGCCCAAGGAGGATTCACCCTGCGCCTGCCCGAAGATGTTCGAGTCCACCGAGGACCAGGCGTTCGAGTCGAATCCGCTGGTGAGCGATCCGGACGCATCCGCGGCGCTCTCCACGCCACCGGAGAGGCCTCCTGCGGCTCCCCCGATCAGGTCCGCGCCGGTATCGAAGCCACTGTCCAGGCCGCCTGCGAATCCGCCGGCAACGTCAGCACCGGTCTCGACGCCACCCGCAAGGCCACCCTCGACGCCACCGGCAAGACCACCCGCGACGTCTCCTGCCAGGTCCGTTCCTGCGGCCGCACCACCGGCGAGGCCGCCTGCCAGGTCGGCCCCGGCCGACGCACCGGCATCGAGGCCAGCGCCGAGACCGGCACCGAGACCCGCGTTCAGGCCCGCACCCAGTTCACCGACTGCAGAGCCGCCCGCGCCGGCTGCACCGTCGAGCGCGCCACCGACACCTCCGACGGCACCGACCGCGCCGTCGACGGCACCGCCCACACCGGCTTCGAGGCCGGCGCCGGCCTCGGCAACAGCTCCCAGGCCTGTCTCGACGCCGCCGCCGAGGCCACCGGCAAGTCCGCCGCCCAGGCCACCCGCGAGTCCACCGGCGAGGCCGCCCACGGCACCGAGTCCTGCATCGATGTCACCGCTGCCCGCTGCTCCGCCTGTCGCACCGAGTGCGGCATCGAGTGCCCCGGTCAGCGCGCCGCCGAGTTCCGCTCCGCCACCGAGTGCGGCGCCGAGGTCGAGGGCGCCGCTGGTGTCGAGAACGGAGTCGAGTGCGCCGCCGAGTCCGGCACCCGCCTCGCCGCCCACACCGAATGCAGCGCCGAGGACGCCTTCGAGATCGGTCGCGGCGGCGAGCTCACCCGCAGCCGAGACGTCGATGGCGGTGCCGAGTGCAGCAGTCAGGCTGCCGATGGCGCTGGTGTCCAGATCCAACGCGGATCCGAGTGCACCGCTCACCGCGCCGGCGATGTCACCGGCCGCAAGGCCGCTCAGGTCGAGATCGGCGAGTGCACCGGCGTCGAGTACCGCGCCGAGCGAGGAACCGATGGTCGACGCCAGGGCGCCTTCGGCTCCGAGGATTCCCTCCAGTCCCGATCCGAGATCGAGGTCCACGCCCCCGGCCAGATCGCCTGCGGCGCCGAGCGCTGCTGCGAGGGTGCCGTCGAGCGCACCGGCCAGTGCTCCGCCTGCACCGAGCGCTGCGCCGAGATCCAGAGCGCCACCGAGGGCGCCACCTGCACCGAGGATGGCGTCGAATGCTGCGCCGAGTCCGGCGCCTGCTTCGCCGCCGATGCCGAACGCTGCGCCCAGGAGTCCTTCGAGGTCTGCGGCACCGCCCAGACCGAGTGCGCCGTCGGCACCGATGACACCGTCGAGTGCGGCGCCGAGCGAGGCCGTCAAGTCGCCGACGATCCCGGCGTCGAGGTCGAGGGCAGTGCCGAGGGCACCGCCGATGATGCCACCGAGGTCGATGCCTGCGAGCCCGGCGAGGTCCAGATCAGCCAGCGCACCGGCGTCGAGCACGGCGCCGAGCGAGGATCCGAGGGCTGCTGCAAGGCCGCTCTGCAGTGCGAAGATGCCTTCGAGGCCTCCTGCCAGGCCGCCGGCAAGACCGGCGCCCGCGCCGATCGCAGCGTCGAGCGCGCCGCCGAGTCCGGCTGCGATCTCGGTGGCCAGGCCGGCAGCGACGCCAGCGCCGAGGTCGAGTCCGGCAGTGAGCGCGGCACCCAGCCCGCCTGCCAGGTCCCCGGCGAGATTGCCGACCAGGTCTGCGTCGAGGACTGCGCCCAGCACGCCGCCGAGGGCTGCGCCGAGGTCGGCTCCCACTGCGCCGCCGATGCCGAAGACGGTTTCGAGAGCGCCCGTCAGTGCGCCGTCGACGCCGGCGAGTACACCGAGGTCCAGGCCACCGACCGCGCTGAGAGCGGCGTCGAGCGCGGCGGTGAGTCCTGCGGTCAGGTCCGCGCCGAGGTCGATCCCGCCGCCGATGACACCGGCAAGTGCGCCGCTCAGATCGGCGGCGCCACCGAGGTCGATGGATCCACCTGCTCCGATGATCGCTTCGAGGGCCGCGCCGAAGGCGGCACCGAGCTCGGCACCGATCTGACCGCCGACGGCGAGCGCCGCACTCAGCGCCGCACCGATCTGCGCGGCGATATCGCCCGCCAGGTCCAGGTCGCCGCCGAAGCCGCCGCCGATACCACCACCGATGACTCCGCTACCTGCGAGCCCACCGCCGACGATGGCGCCTGCGGCCAAACCGAGGCCGGTCGACAGTCCGCCGCCGATGGCAGCGCCGCCGGCGAGGCCACCCCCGATGCCTCCCGCGCCACCGGCGCCACCGGCGCCACCGGCGCCGAGGATTGCCGAGAGCTGCGAGCCGGCTCCGGCGAACAGTCCGGATTCCGCTACCAGCGGTGCGACGGCGACGATGTCGGCATGGCTGACGTCGCCGAGACCGGCGGCAGCGAGCGCAGCGTCCGGGTTGACGCAGTACGAGGCGGCCGCCTCGTCGTCGCGGAGGAGGCTGAGGATGAAGTCGAGTACTGCGTTCGTGGCCATGGTCGTGGCTCCTTCAGTGGTGGTCGTTCGTGGTCGATCACAAGCGGCCTGCGATCGCGAAGCTGTTGTCAACAAAGCTATGGGCCCCCGCGGAATCGCCCAACGGGGCCGAACCCCCTATCGGAACGCGGACGGCCAGGGGTGGCCCGTTAGGGGATCGTCGGGCGATAGGGGGTTTGCCCGCAACAACCGGCCGACCCACTGTGAGAGGTAACGAAAACTGCCATGCTGACGACAACAAGAGCGACGTCGACGGTGACGAGAATGCGGAGATGGCGATGAGTGCAGGGCTCGGAATACGGATTGGAACGGTCACCTCGGTGGCCGCGCTCGATACATCGCGCGACCCCCAGGCTCCCCGTGATTACGCCACCGACGAGGCAATGCCCACGGTCATCCGCAGGTCCGCTCTCGACCTCAGCCCGGGTGCGGCACCCGCACTCGCGTCGCTGTCGGAACGCCATCAGCGGTATCTGCTCGGCGGATTCGCCGACCGCGTCGGCGATCCGGTGCCGCTGATCGACGAGGACGGCCGCACCCATCTCGCCGAGGACCTGTTCGCCACTGCCACGCGCGCGCTGATCGCGGAGATCTCCGCCGGGTCCGAGACCGAGCCGACCGTGGTGGTCACCCACCCCGATCGGTGGACCTCGTACACCACCGACGTGCTGCGCGAGGCCTTGGCGCGCGCCGGGGTATCCGATGCCACCCTCGTACCCGAGTCGTTCGCCGCGATGCGGTGGCTCGAAGGCTCCCGCGGTACGCCCGGTGACGGCTTGACCGCCATCTACGATCTCGGAGCAAACTCGCTCGGAATTACGTTGATGCGCACGGGATCCGAAGCCGGGACCATCGGCAACGGCGTCCATTCACAGGACTTCGGTGGGTCGCAGTTCGACCATCTCATCACCCAGTACATCCTCGAGACGGTGTCGAGCAGCCAGTCGTTCGAGTTCGATCCGTTCGATCCGGACACTGTCGGGGCGTTGGTCGAACTGCGTGCGCGCTGCAGCGAAGCGAAGGAACGGCTCTCGTCCGAGACGTCGACCAGCTTGTCAGTCGAACTGCCCGGCTTGAACTACGAGACTCGGCTCGTTCGCGACGAGATCGAGGATCTGATCCGAGCGCCCATTCTCGGCTCGGTCGAACTGATCCGTGAAACCCTGCACACCGCGGGCCTCGACTCCTCGGACTTGACCCAGGTTCTGCTCACCGGTGGCAGCTCGAGCATTCCCCTTGTCGCCGAGTTGATCTCCTCGCAGCTGCGAGTTCCCGTCGCGACCGGGCCGCACCCCGGCCGCATCCCCGCGATCGGGGGCGCGATGCTCGGCAACGAGATCGCACACACCACGGTTTCCGACGTACCCCCGGCAGCGGCAGCGGTCGATGTCACTCGGCCCGCGCCGCGCCCTGCACCGACTTCGGTCGCGTCCGCGAGCGCCGCTGCGGCCGAGCCCACCGGGATGTCGGTTCGCAAGAAGGCGGGGATCGTATTCGCATCCGTGGCCGCCCTCGCGGTCATCGCCGCCGGCGGACTGTCCATCGGCACCGCCCTCAGTTCCCCCGAAACTCCCGCCGTCTCCGAGAACACTGCGGACACGACCGGCACCACGACGGCTCCCCGTGCAACGGCCCAGAACATCGCCGACGCCACCGCGTCGGCCAACGAAAGCGGTCTGCCGGCTCCTTCCGTCGCCGCCGACGGAACGCTGATTCCCGCACCCGGCACAGTCATTGCGCCCGACGGCAGCGTCGTCGCCGACCCGACGGTGGCCCCGGTCGGCGGTGGCGCCCCAGCAGCCCCAGTCGGCGGTGGCGCCCCGGCGGCACCGGCTGTACCCAACATTCCGGCACCGCCTGCACCGAACATTCCGGCACCGCAGCCGCCGCAGGCACCGGCGTACACTCCGCCGCCCATCAGCCCACCCCAGTACAACGGTCCCACCCTCGGCGACGTCGGTGACGGCGTCGGCGGAGTTGTCGGCGGCGTCGGTGACGGCCTCGGTGGTGTGGTCGGTGGCGTCGGTGACGGGCTCGGCAACGTCGTCGGCGGCCTCACCGGGCCGCTTGTGGGCGGAAGCTGAGCTTCGTGCAGGTCGCGCTTACCAAGGCCGAGATTTCATCCCTCGCCGTCGAGCGTGGACGCCCGGTTTCGGGGGCACTCGCCGGCACTATCGCGACCGTGACGGGTGGAGCCCCGCGGACGGTGGCGATCGCCCTCGACGCCGCTGCGCGAACCGAGGCCGACCTACCTGTCACCAAGGCCGTCTCCGACGCCGTACACATCCATCGGGCCGAGGTCCTGCGCGGAATGAACGAGGTGGAGCAGACCGTCGTAGCGCTGGCGCATTTCGGTGTCGGCTCGGATGTGGAAGTGCTGAACGAAC
Organism: Rhodococcus sp. I2R; assembly: GCF_020889545.1. Taxonomy (NCBI): domain Bacteria; kingdom Bacillati; phylum Actinomycetota; class Actinomycetes; order Mycobacteriales; family Nocardiaceae; genus Rhodococcus; species Rhodococcus sp. I2R. Next base: position 88,364 of record NZ_JAHUTG010000018.1, on the reverse strand, counting down.
TCGTCGAATCCGTTGACTCGTCGGACATCTCGTCGGTGATCGAGCGTGCCGTCGACGACGGCCTTCTCACCGGGTCGGCATTCGCGCTTCCCGACGTTCACCGAGCCCTGGCCGATGCCATGGGCCGGCGTCGACTCACTGCCTGCCTGACGCGCCTGCTCGAATACCGCTGCAAGACCGACACTCTCGACGACGCCACCGCTGTTGCCCTGTCGAACGCAGGTGTTCGACATGCCGAGTTGGCGAATCATCTGACCGCTGCCGCAGGTGCGGCGGCACCGGAATCGGCGTCGACCCTCTTCGATTGCGCGGTGGCCGCGGGCGCCGATCCGCTGATGCTCGCGGCCCGACGCGCCGAAGCGGCGGTGGCATCGGGTGATCTGGAAACAGCCGAACGGCTCTGCGACTCGGTACTCGAGCAGTTCGAGGTGGTCGGCATCGATCGGTTGCGCACGGCGGTACGAGTGTCGGCGACGGTCGCGGCCGAGCGGGGGATGGCGCAGCGCAGCCTTGCGCTCTACGCGTGGCTCGGCGCCGAACGAGTCGGCCCCGATCTCGACGTCGCGGTGTCTGTTGCGTTGACGGCGGGCGATCCGGGCACCGCCGACGCCCTGGCCGCGCCGCCCAGCACTGCTCCCCTGACCTCGGCACCGCCCACATCGTCGAGCGCGGCGGCGACGTTGCTCGCCGACGGTGTTCGCCAGACGATCGATGCGACCTCGACGGCCGAGACCGCGGCAGCCACCAACACGGTGATGCGGGCGCTGACGCTCTCCGGTGCAGCCCGCACAGTTGTTCCCAACAGTCCCGCCGACATCGCAGTTCTCTTCGCTCTGCACTGCGGCGATGTGGCGCGGGCGGAGTCGACTGCCGCGCGGGCGGCTGCGACGCTGCCCCCGCGGCATCCCGAGGCGGCGCGCATTGCACTGCTGCGGGCCTGGGCCTCGATGCTGGCAGGCAACCTCGCCGAGGCACAGGCACGTCTCGATGTTCTCGATATCCCTCTCTCGCACAGCCGAAATCGGCTCTACCTGCACGCAATGCGGGTCGGGCTCGCCCGACGATCCGGCGACACCGGATCGCTGCTGACCGCCTGGGAGGATGCGCAGGACATCATCGCGCAGTACTCCGTCGACCTGCTCTCGTTCCTTCCGGTCGGCGAGTTGTGGCTCGGCGCGGTACGCGTCGGGCAACTCGAACGCATGTCGCACCTGATCACGCAGGCCGAGGCGGTCGCCGAGAATCTGCACGAGCCGTCGGCGTGGACAGCCGCGCTGCACTGGTACGGCGTGCAAGCTGCCATCGCGGCCGAGCACCCCCCTGGACTCGTTCCGCATGCGCGAGCGCTGGCCGCGGCAGCGGAATCCAATCAGTACAGCGCTGCCCTGGCCACAGCGGGACGCGCGTGGCTCGCAGTGCTGCAGGGTCACCCCGACGCTGTGGAGGTCGAGGCTGCGGCTCAGGGTCTGGCCCGCATCGCCCTGTCCTGGGACGGAGCACGGCTGGCCAGCGAAGCGGCACTGCGCGTCGCCGACACGCGCGCGGCGACGACCTTGCTGCAGGTTGCGCGGTCGCTGCGCCAGCCGGTGGCCGCGCCGAGTGCGGTCGCCGAGGAGCCGAAGGGTTCACTCAGCGCACGCGAAGCCGAGGTGGCCGAACTACTCGTGCTCGGCGTCACCTATCGCGAAGCCGGCGCACGACTGTATATATCCGCCAAGACCGTCGAACATCACGTCGCCCGCATTCGGCGGCGTCTCGGCGCTGGCTCGCGGTCGGAGCTGCTGTCGATGTTGCGAGCGATGGGGTACGGCTCCACCGGAAGCGACGAACAGGTGCGTGTGTAACTACTGGGCCGCCCGGCGCGACATGCATGTCGAGAGGCGATCGGACCCGGTTGCCTCGGACAGCACGCGCAGACGGGGTAGCGAAGACAATGATCGACCAGTACGTGGATGGATTGCCCGACGTCGGGCTCTACGTCGACGACGAGCGATCGATCGCCGCCGTCTCGCACCCCACGCGTGCCAACCCGTCCCTGCATGTCGCGGCCCTGCATCGCACTGTTCTGTACGTCCACGCCGACGGCTCGGCATCTCTCGGTGACACGACCGATCCCGACGCAGCCGTGTTCACAAATTTCGTCGCAGGGGAGGTCGAGTCGGGTTTCGGGCCCGGTGCGCTCGTCGCCATGGCGTTTCGCTGCCTGCTCGCCGATGTGGCGCGCTCGCTCGGGACCGATCCGTCCGCCCTGGCCGCCGCCGCGACTTTTCCGTCCGTGTGGACCGCCGAACAGGTGTCGTCGGTGCGCATCGCGATGAACCGCATCGGGTTGGACCACGTCGCCTTGGTGCCCGAGGCGGAAGCACTCGCAGCGGGCAGGGACACAGTGCGGACAGCCTCGGATGCTGCGATCACAGTGGCGCGCGGCGCGGCGAGGATTGCCTCGGAGTTTCCCGTCGACGCGGTTACCGAGGAGATAGTGATCCCTCGACCTGCACTTCCGGTGTGGGCGCGTACCCCTGTTCTCGCCGCGGCCGCATTCGCCGCCGTTCTCGTCTTCGGTGCCAGCGTGACCGCACTGATGTTGCAGGATCGGTCGTCACCGTCGATCCCGGAGATCGACAGTGCCCTGATCGCTGCCCCGACCACGACGCAGTCTCCTCCGGCGCCAGTGCTGCCGTTCCCGACCGCGGTGCCCATCGCCGAGCCCCCAGCTGTCCCTGATCTCCCCGAAACCCCTGATCTTCCCCGAAGTTCGGCACCGGCCACCCAGGCCCCCGCTTCCGAACTCCCCGTCAGCGAACTCTCGACCGCGGCAGTGGAACAGGCGCCCGTTCAGCTCCCGCCGACGAGACCTGCCGACGGGGCATCGGACACGCCCACGCCTCCTGAGTCGCCCTCGACCGAGGAGTCCGTGCCCCAAGACCCGACGGACACCGGCGACGGATCGACCGACGAGGGCGGCGACGCTCCGGACGGCTCGGAAGGCCAGGCCGAACGCGACGCACACGACTCCGAGCAGACCGTCACCGTCGAGAACACTGTCCGCTGATGGGGTATCTCGCCATCTCCGTCGATGACGAGACTGCCGTAGCCGTCCACCGCCGCGATGCCACGGTGGATCCCGCGGTGTTCGAGACGCCGTGTCGACTGGCGTTCGCCGAGGACGGAACCGTCCGACTCGGTGACGATGCCGAGACCGGCGCCGCCTCGGTGTCCGGGTTCGTCTCACGCGTCGGACAGCCGGCAGGAGTCGACGGGCATCGCGCCGAGGACTTGATGGCACACACCGCCAACTGCCTTCTCGCGATGGTGACGGCCCTGCACGGCGGCGTCGCTCCGGCAGTGGCGATGACCCATCCGCGCAGCTGGGGTGAAGACAAGATCGACTTGCTGCGCGACGCGTTCGAACACACCGGCTTGCACGGGGTGCTTCTCGTACCCGAGGACGCGGCGACCGGCGAGGTCGACTCGATGATTTCGGACAACCCAACCCCGGTCACCGGTGCTGCCGCGCTGGCCGTCGGTGCCCTGGCGGTGCTCGAGCGATCTACACAAGCGACCCCGGAGACGGCAGACACGGACGCCATCCCCATCGTCGAGGCGCCCGCGGCGCTGGCGTTCTCCGAGGCCCCAACCTTCCCCGTGCCTGCCCTCACACCCGCCGGGAACGAAGCCGGCGACGCTCGACGACGGCACCGGCCATTGCTGGTGGTCATCGGTGTGGCCGTTGCGGCGGCCCTGTCCGCGGTCGGTGTCGCGGCCGCGCTCGGCACCTTCAGCGACGGCGCCGACGTCGACCCGCCCGTCATCACCGATGCGCAGGTACCTGCGGCCACCGACGCTCCGGCGCCTGCCCCAGCCGATACCGTCGAGATTCCATTTCCGACGGCACCCGAGGCCCCGCCGTCGGACATTGTTCGCCCGCCCGCGCCCGAACCACAACCCGCTGCCCCCGCGCCTGAACCGGAACCCGCTCCGGCACCGGCACCGGAGATAGAGGCGCCTCCCACCGCGAACCCGCCGACGGAGATTCCGGCCCCCACCGAGCTCGCCCCGGCAAGGCCCACCATCCCCCGCTTCACCTACCCCACGGCCCCTCGGTTCACCTACCCGACGATTCCCCGCCGCAACGACCCTCGGGGCACCGATTCAGGCAATTGAGGCCGCTGAACTGGCATTCGTCATCCTCACAGGGTCATGCTCTAAGGTGGGGCGCTGATGGTCGACCCCCCTGATGGTCGACTCGATGAAGGGATTTCATGCGTAACACGGGGTCACTGCGCGCCGCAGTGATTTGTTCGACGGCGTTGTTGGTCATCGGTATCTTCTCGACCCCCGCGTCGGCAGACCCTGAATCAACGGTGGACAGCTCATCCACTGTGAAACAACCTACTGCGGAGGAACTCCCACGCGAGCTCGTCGACGCCGTGGTGCGAGATCTGAAGATCTCGCCGCAGGAGTATCTCGATCGCGCCGCGCGCGCTCAGGAGTTGTCTACGTATGCGTCCGACTTCCGCGCCAGCAGACCAGCGGATTTCGCAGGCGCCTGGATCGGGCCCGACGGCAATGCCGTAGTCGCGGTCACGTCACAGGAAGCCGCCCACGCGGTGGCCAAGGACGGCTACCAGACCACGCAGGCACCGGTGTCGGCGGACGGTTTGGAGAAGTCGCTCGCGGACCTGAACGCATGGATCGCGTCACTGCCGCGTGAGGTGGCCAGTCAGGTGAACGGCGCATCCATCGATATTCTCGAGAATCGGATCGTGCTGGACGTGGCCAACAGCCCGGTGGGCCGGGCGCTGAATCTGCCCACGCTGCTGGCGAATCTGAAGGTCACCTTGTCTCCGGGCGCCACCGTTCCCGTCGACCCATCGCCGATGGGCGGGGACACCTACATCACCACCGCGGAGGACATCGCGGACGCACCGACCAGTGCCATCAGTGTCTGCTCGTTCGGCTTCAACGCCACGGACAGATCGGGTCGACCGGTCAATCTCAGCGCCGGGCACTGCAATCCGAACGCAGCTACGGGCGTCGGCGGTGCCCCCGTCTACCTGCCGAATCCGGCGAACGTCAACAACAGCACCCAGATCGGCACGTTCGAGCGATCGAGCCTGGGTTCACCGAGCGGCCTGGACTGGTCGGTCATCGCACTGAACGAGCAGGGCGTCTCCTCGGGATTGGACCGTCCGACAGTGCGTGGCGCGTACGGCAGCACGGTGCCCATCACCGGCACTGCATCTCCCGTCGTGGGCGCGCCCGTATGCAAGTCGGGTCAGTCCTCGTCCTTCACCTGTGGCGTCGTCGCCGCTGATCGGGTCGAAACGCAATTGTTCATGGACGACGGCACCAGCCGAACCGTCCGCGGTTTCGCGAGCACCGCGTGCACGCTGTCCGGTGACAGCGGCGGTGCAATCGTGACCGGAACGCTCGCACTGGGCATCACCAGCGGGTCCAACAGCGGCGGAGCACCCGACTGCACCGAGGCAAATCTCGCTCTCGCCCAGTTCGGCGGCACCGCAAGTCTCGGCATCCCCATCGATCAGGTGGCAGCCGAAACCGGCGCGACTGTGCGTACGTTGCGCATCGACTGACCATCGCACGCTAATCGTAGTATTTACCAACCATTTGACAGTTTTTGGTTGATATTCTCCAACGGACGGTATATTCCCTTGCTGAGGCTCAACACCGAGTCCGCATGCTGCAAGGGGGAGTATCGAAATGCCTGCGTTCACGATGGTTTGGTTGGACATGGCTCAGAACGTGGTCGATCTGTGGCAGGCGGCGATCGACTTCATGCCGACACCGCAGGAGCAGGACCGCCCCGCGTCCAGCTGAGCGAACCAGCTACTTAGCAGACAACAAAGCCCGTCACGCTCGAAAGCGTGACGGGCTCTGTTGTGTGCTGTCTGTGTGTGCGGCTCAGCCAGCGAACTTGGTTGTTCCGGGAGCGGCGTTGAGGGTGTTGATGAGGTCGATGCCTGCGATCACCAGTGTGGGTCCACCGGTGATGATCGTACCGACGATTCCGCCGATTGCGGCGAATGTCGGCACTGTGCCGAGCCCAACCGGTCCTGCGAGGAATCCGATAAGGCCGAGTCCGAAGCCGATCGCGGTTCCGGTGAATCCACCGATTGCCGTTGCGATACTGAGCTGCGAGGCGAAGGTCTGCTGAGCCTTGAGGTTCTCGTCAGGCGATGCGACCGGTGTCGCTCCGACGCTGCGAGAGTCAGCGGAAGCCTTGGTGAAGTCGAGCACCGGCACGAGACGGAGCGTCTTGCCGTCGTCGTCGACGTTCTGCTCGTAGGGGAAGTTCAGGCCGCCCAGATTGAAGGACAGCGGAAGCGTGACCACAACATTGTCGGCCGAATCGAGGACGTCGACCGTCTTGCCGTCGTCGGCGACCTTGAAGACACCCGCGTCGATGGTCGTGACGATGGTGCGATCCTCGAGGTTGGACTCGAAGCCGATTTCCTCGGAGGTGGAGGGAGCCGCTGGGGCCGGATCTGCATAGGCCGTGCCGCTGGCCAGACCCATTGCCGCCGCCAAGAAGGCAGCCGTAGCGACCAGTTTGCTGAGTTTCATGTACCGAATTTCCGTTTCTATGCAGTCTTGCCTGGCAGGTAGCAATAAAGAGCCCGTCAGACGCAGAAACACCCAGACCGAATCCGCGAATTTGTCGGTGCCGCAGCAGCATAACCCACATGTCCGACCAACCGTTATCGTCTTGGCACCCTTTTCCAGTCACACCATTCACGCGCGTCACTTAGTGACCGAATTCGGTCCTCGATACCAGTCACAATGCCCGTTTTGGGCGCTTCAAGCCTGTCGAATTCAGCCCACGCACACGAGACCCAGAAGGGACTTAGGCCTGCCTTCTCGACAGCGCTTCGAGCACCAGGGCATAACGTGACCGACACGACGCAACCTACTGACCGGTTCAGCCCACCGCGACGGCAGTTCGTCCGATGATCGACCAGCATGTCGCTGCGAATCGTCGCTAAGTTACCCATCAGTAACATGCAACTTGTTACCAGCGGGTAGCATCGCTAGTCTTGGGCTGATCGGGCTGAACCGAGGTAGTCCCCGCTACCGCTGAACGAAAGGCCGCTTACATGAACGCCCTGACGATTACGTTGGGCACGGTCGGTGCGCTGCTTTCCCTGGTGTGCTGGTACGTCTTCATTCGCGGCGGGCTGCGGATGTTCAACATGGTCCGCCTCGGCCAGCCTGCACCGGAGCGCTGGCACCCGATCATTCCGCGCTTCAAGCAGATGATCGTCGAGTTCGCCGCGCACACCAAGATGGTCAAGTTCCGCACCGTCGGCTGGGCCCACTGGCTGGTCATGATCGGCTTCATGCTCGGTGCGATCGTCTGGTTCGAGGCCTACGGCCAGACCTTCAACCCCGAGTTCCACTGGCCTCTCGTCGGTGACACCGCGGCGTATCACCTCATCGACGAACTCCTCGGACTCGGCACCGTGATCGGCATCACCGTGCTCATCGTCATTCGCCAGCTCAATCACCCGCGTAAGCCCGAGCGTCAGTCACGCTTCGCAGGCTCGAACTTCAACGCCGCCTACTTCGTCGAGGCTGTCGTCCTCATCGAGGGCTTGGGCATGATCTTCGTCAAGGCGGGCAAGATCGCGACCTACGGCCACGCGAACCCGTGGACCGACTTCTTCACCATGAACCTGGCGACGCTACTTCCCGCCAACTCCAACATGGTTGCCGTGTTCGCGTTCATCAAGCTGATGTCCGGCATGATCTGGCTGTACATCGTCGGCACCCGCATCAACTGGGGCGTCGCGTGGCACCGCTTCACCGCGTTCCCCAACATCTACTTCAAGCGCATGGACGACGGCACCGTCGCACTCGGCGCTGCAAAGCCCATGATGTCCGGCGGCAAGGTCCTCGAAATGGAGGAAGCCGATCCCGACGTCGATGCGTTCGGTGCAGGCAAGATCGAGGACTTCAGCTGGAAGGGCTGGCTGGACTTCACCACCTGCACCGAGTGTGGCCGCTGCCAGTCGCAGTGCCCCGCCTGGAACACCGGCAAGCCCCTCTCGCCGAAACTGCTCATCACCTCGCTGCGCGATCACAGCCACGCCAAAGCTCCTTACCTGCTCGCAGGCGGCAAGAAAGACATGGCGGGCGACGAGGTGGGCCTTGTCGACGCGGAAGGCAATGTCGACCAAGCCAAGTTGGACCTCATTCCGCAGGCAGCGCGCGACGAGGCCGATCGCAAACTCGTCGCCGACGCCATCGAGGGTGGCATCATCGACCCCGAGGTTCTGTGGAGCTGCACCACGTGTGGCGCCTGCGTCGAGCAGTGCCCGGTGGACATCGAGCACGTCGACCACATCATCGACATGCGCCGCTACCAGGTGCTGATCGAATCGGAGTTCCCGTCCGAGCTCGCCGGGTTGTTCAAGAACCTCGAGAACAAGGGCAACCCTTGGGGCCAGAACTCCAAGGACCGTCTCAACTGGATCAACGAGATGGAATTCGAGATCGCGGTCTTCGGCAAGGACGCCGACTCGTTCCAGGATTACGAGTACCTCTTCTGGGTCGGTTGTGCCGGTGCCTACGAGGACCGCGCGAAGAAGACCACCAAGGCCGTTGCCGAACTACTGGCCACCGCGGGTGTGAAGTTCATGGTCCTCGGCGCCGACGAGACCTGCACCGGCGACTCCGCTCGCCGCGCGGGCAACGAGTTTCTGTTCCAGCAGCTCGCGATGCAGAACATCGAGACGCTGAACACCGTGTTCGAGGGCGTCGAACAGAGCAAGCGCAAGATCGTCGTCACCTGCGCGCACTGCTTCAACGCGCTCGGCAACGAGTACCCGCAGGTCGGCGGCGACTACGAGGTTGTCCACCACACGCAGCTGCTCAACCGCCTCGTGCGTCAGAAGAAGCTGATCCCCGTGTCCTCCGTCAGCGAGGACGTGACCTATCACGATCCGTGCTATCTCGGCCGACACAACAAGGTCTACGACGCTCCGCGCGAGCTCATGGCTGCTTCGGGTTCCAACCTGAAGGAAATGCCTCGCCACGGTGAGCGATCGATGTGCTGTGGCGCCGGTGGTGCTCGCATGTGGATGGAAGAGAACATCGGCAAGCGCATCAACATCGACCGGGTCGACGAGGCACTGGCGACCAACCCGAAGAAGATCGCAACGGGTTGCCCATTCTGCCGCGTCATGCTCACCGACGGTGTGACCGCGCGTCAGGAAGGCGGAGCGCACGAGGGCGTCGAGGTCGTCGACGTCGCGCAGCTGATGCTCGAGTCGATCACCCGCGTCGAGGCGTCGACCCTGGCCGAGAACATCAAGGTCATTCCCCGGGAACGCAGTCCCCAGGAGAATCTCGTCGCCGAGGAGACAGCCGAGGTCGAAGAGGCCGAGCGCATCGAACCGGTCGAGGAGCCGGCCGAAGCGAAGTCTGCACCCGCAGCGCCCGCACCCAAGGCCGGCGGTCTGAAGATGAAGGGCCTGGCCAAGCCTCCCGGCGCCAAAGCACCCGCTGCCGCAGCACCCGAGAAGGCTGCAGAATCCGAGCCTGCCGGTGCGCCGGCAGCCAAGCCCAAGGGTCTCGGACTGGCCGGTGGCGCAAAGGCACCCGGCGGCAAGGGGCTACAGCTCAAGGGCAAGGCACCCGGAGCGAAGGCAGCCGGTTCTGCAGCACCAGCCGAGGCACCAGCTGCGGCCCCTGCAGACGCCACCGCGGACTCGTCCGCAGACGTCACCGCGACGGAATCGACGCCGACAGTCAAGCCCAAGGGCCTGGCCGTCAAGTCGGGCTTCAAGAAGCCGGGCGCGAAGGCTCCCGGCAAGCCGTCCGCGCCTGCAACACAGACGCCTGCTTCCGAAGCTCCTGCTGCCGAGACAACGGCGTCTGAGGCACCGGCAGCTGAGGCACCAACCGCTGCGACCGAGACGAAGCCGACGGTGAAGCCCAAGGGTCTCGCGGTCAAGTCAGGCTTCAAGAAGCCGGGCGCCAAGGCACCGGGAAAGCCCGCGGAGACACCGGCACCCGTCGACGCAGCGCCTGCCGAGGCACCGGACGCAGCTCCGGCAGTGTCCGAAGCCACCGGCAACGAGAACTCGGATGAGGCCAACGGAGCCGGTGCACCCACGCCGCCGAAGCCGAAGGCAGGTGGGCTCGGATTCGCGCCGGGCACGAAGGTGCCGGGCAAGAAGAAGTAAGCTCGCACCCTTTTCGTCAACTACGCACCCCTGCTCACCTCAGAGCAGGGGTGCGTAGTTGTCAGTGGGGGTGCGTGGTTCCGGCGACTACACCCCCTACACCACCGGACCCACCGTGCAGGCTCTCAACCGCCGAGTTGTGCACAGGCAACGGGGTTATCCACAATTCGAGTAGCGCATCTTGTTGCAACAGTCGGGTCCGGGCACGATTCGCCTGTGACCCGCATAGTCTCTCGACAGCACGCACTTGCCCGGGGTGTCTCCGATTCAGAGCTGCAGCGATATTGCCGCACCCGAGCCTGGCGCCGATTGTGCCCCGGGAAGTTCGTCAGCAGTACAGAATTCGATGCCCTGTCCCCCACGGACAAGCACCGGATCGTCGCCGAAGCAGTGCTGAGCACATCACAGTCGCCCGACTCCGTGTTGAGCCACATCTCCGCGGTGGTGCTGCACGGGCTCGATGTCTACAACGCAGATCTTCGGAAGGTGCACATCACCCGCAACCGGTCCGGCGGAGGGCGTAGCAGCAGCACCCGGAAGGTCCATACCTCCACGTACACGGAGTCCGACGTCACCGAAGTAGACGGGGTTCGGGTCACCTCGCTGGCGAGAACTGTTGCCGACGTTGCCCGTTCGCTACCTTTCGAGGAAGCGGTGTGCATTGCAGACTGCGCAGCACGCACGCGCGGTGTCACCCGAGATCAGATTGAAGCCGTGCTCGATTCGTGCGCGAACCATCCCGACAACCGTAGGGCGCGGCGCGTTGCGGAGTTCATGGACGCACGCTCGGAGAGTGTCGGCGAATCACGCTGTCGCGTAGTGCTGCACGAACTGGGATACGCACCGCGACCGCAGGTCCTGCTGTCCGATGCCGCAGGTGTATTCGCCCGACTCGACTTCGACATCGAGGACATATCCACCGTTGTCGAGTTCGACGGACGAATCAAGTACGGCAAGCTTGTGCCGGAGGGGCATTCGGCCTCGGATGTGCTGTGGGAGGAGAAGCGGCGCGAGGACCGGATCCGCGCGACCGGACGCCAAGTAGTGCGGTTGACCTGGGCGGACCTGGAACATCCACACCGGATTCGTGCACTACTCGTTGCGGCGGCGGCGCGAGCTGCGGCATCACCGCCGCCGACGGGTACCACGCGCGAGACCTGACAACACTTTTGCCGACCTGGACGCTCGATTCACGTCCGAGCGGGGGTGCGCACCCTGCAAAAAGGTTCGCACCCCGACCCCGCGCACCCGACCCTGCACACCCCCGACCCCACACACCCCCACCCCCGCACACCCGTGAGACCTATGGCCGCCACAGCTCCAGCGTCGGGATCCCCGGCGGGGTGAAGCCCATGACCTGCCCGTAGAACGAGAGCTCGGATTCGCGGGCGTTCACCAGGGTGTCGAGTTTGCGGAAGCCGTGCGATTCACCCTCGTACGCAAGGTAGGCGTGCGGAATACCCTTGCGCACCATGGCGTCGCGGAACCGCTCGGCCTGCGATGGCGGCACGATCGGATCGGACAGGCCTTGCAGCAGCAACACGGGGCAGGACAGTCCGTCGACGTTGTTGAGCGGTGCGCGGGTTCGGTACAGTTCCAGCGCCTCCGGCAACGGCCCGATCAGTCCGTCGATGTAGCGGGATTCGAAATCATGTGTCTCGGCGACGAACAACTCCAGCTCGGCAACCCCGAAGTACGATGCACCACAGGCGAATACGTCGGATGACGTCAGGGCTGCCAGGACGGTCCAGCCGCCTGCGGAGCCGCCCTCGATGGCCAGGCGAGCTGGGTCGGCGAGCCCAGCCTCGGCCAGCCCGCGGACGGCAGCGACGGTATCCTCGACGTCGACCACACCCCACTGCCCCTGCAACCGGTTGCGGTATTCGCGGCCGTATCCGCTCGACCCACCGTAGTTGACGTCGACGACGCCGATGCCTCGGCTGGTGAAGTACGCGAACACCGGGTTCAGGGCCGGGGCGACGTGCGCTGTGGGACCGCCGTGCACGAACGCAACGTACGGCGGGAGTTCACCATCGAGGCCGCAGTACTCGGGATTGCGCGGGGCGTACACGACGGTATGCACCTCGCGCTCGGGGCCTTTGAAGGTTATCGGCTCACCGAGGGGGAGGTAGTCGGCGTCCGGGACGCTCTCGAGCCCGGAGCGAATGTCGGCGACCGCGAGGGTCTCCAGGTCGAGCAATCTCAGCCCCGCGGGCCTCTGCGCGCCAGCGGCTTTGATCAGGACCGACGTTCCCGCACGACCGCTCAGCGAGACGGAGGTGAGGCCGTCCAGATCGATATCTTCGAGCGAACCTGTAGCAGGGTTCAGAATCGCCAGCGTGTCTACGCCGAATGTACGCACCGTCAAGAGGGTTCCGTCGTCCAGGATCGAGTACCAGCGAGCACCGAGGTGCCACAGCGGAGCGCCGAAGTCGGCTTCACTGGTGTGCAGCGCTTCGGCATTGCCGCTCAGATCAGTTCGATACAGGTTCCACCACCCGCTGCGGTCGCTGATGACGTAGAGCGAGTCCTCGTCGATCCATTCCGGTTGCAGCACCGACTCGTCGGGGCCGCCGAGAACGCGGGTCCATTCTCCGGTCGCGAGGTCTACTATGCGCAGTTCTGTTCCATCCCAGGGCATCTGCGGGTGATCCCAGGCAATCCACGCCAAATGAGTTCCGTTCGGCGACATCCGCGGGGACGCCAGGAAGTGCGATCCGGACACCAGCGAGCGCGCGCCGGTGCCGTCGAGGGCGATCGCACAGATATCGCGAACGATGTCCGTCCCGTCGTGGATCTCCCGCACGGCAAGCACTTCGGCGCCGTGCGGGAAGCTCACGATCGACAGCTCGCCGTACCGGACCGAGGCGGTCACCGCCGGTTCGGGCGTCAGGGGAACGGGATCCTCACCCGGCCGGGCGATGTAGACACGCTGGTCGGAGAACTCGACGAAGATCATCCGTCCGTCGGGTGTGGCCGTCCACGCCCCGCCGCCGTACTCGTGCACTCGGCTACGGGCGTTGAACGGCGCGCGGAGCATCGTCTCGACCTCGTCGCCGCGGTATCGGCAGATGGTGGTGCGTCCGCCTTCGGTGGGCCGCATTTCCGACCACCAGATCTCGTCGCCGACGAATATGCCACCTTCGACGGGGTGCCCGCTGGCCGCCAGGTCGGCAGCGGAGATGGGCGAGGGCCATGATCCGAATGGCAGCGCGGAGTGGGTCATGAATTCAACCCTAGGCGAGTGCGTCGTCGGCGACTTCGCGTAACGCGGCGTTCACCGCACAGACAAATCTCTCCCGGATTATGGAGGAGACGGATCCTTAGGAGCAGACATGCGAGAAGCCGCCCCCAGCAACCTCGAGGAGTCGATTCTCGCTTTCGGCCGGTCCTGGTACAAGTACGGCGGCGGGAGTGAAGAAGATATCTACGTTCAGTTCGGACTTTCGGCCCGATCGTATTTCGAGCGGCTCGCCGTGCTGCTCGATGGTCCGGCCGCGTCCGGCATCGACGAGCCGACCCTCCACACGATGCGGGCCGTCTGCGCCACCCGTCTGAGGTGAGCTGAGTCGTCAGCCCACCGGCGCCAGCAGCTCGGGTCCGTTGTTTCTCACGCTGTTGACCGCAGTGCTCACCTCGTACGGAACGAGCCGCGGCTCGGGGATGGCCGCGAGCATCTCGGCAACGGTCACGAGGTCGGTGACTGTGGGATCGAGCCAGTCCGACCGCAGATTCTCCGGGACTACGACGGGCGATCGATCGTGGATATGTCCCAGAGCGTCGGCGGCAGGTGAAGTGAGCACCGTCACCGACCACACCCAGCGGTCGGGATCGTCCTCGGCCTTGGACGGGTCGCGCCAGAGCTCGTACAACCCCGCCATCGCTAGAACGCCGGCAGGCTCTGAACCAGGCGCTTCCGAGTGCAGGAAGTACGGAACCTTCTGCCCGTCGCGCTTCTCCCACTCGTAGTAGCCGTCGGCAGGGACGATGCAGCGCCGACGCGCGGCGGCCTTCTTGAAGGACGGCTTCTCGGTGATCGTCTCCGAACGGGCGTTGATCATCCTGCTGCCGATCTTGGGGTCTTTCGCCCACGACGGGATCAACCCCCACCGCACCGAGCGCAATTGCCGAACCGCAGCAGACTCCGGCTCGTCCTTGGGCGCCCGCTCGAGGACCGCCCGGACCGTCTGAGTCGGTGCCACGTTGTATGCAGGCGGCAGCTGCTCGCCTACCGTCTCCGCGATATCGAACACTGCCTGCAGGTCGGAGTCGGTCTGGGTGCTTGCATAACGTCCGCACATAGCCACGATTGTGTCACCGACCACCGACAGCCAGCGTCCCTCGATCGAATATGGCTCGCGTCGGCCGGGACGCGCCTGCACGCCCGAAAGGAGTCTCCAGATAGTGACCAACCAACGTCGCAACCCGGATCCGGCAGTTGGATCGGCCCCGCTGCGAACCTGACAGCGACTGCCGGGCCTGTGTCACATCGACATGTTCATCGGCGGCATCATGCCCATGTGATGTAGGCACATCATCATCATGTGCAGCATTTCCATAGGGTTCATTCCCATTGATCTCACCTCCTCGGGTGATCGAGGTGCGACCCGACGTTCAGATCGGACGAGTTGGTGCAAGTCGCCGACTATGTGGCGTCGTCGCGACCACTCAGCTTCTGTAGTCCAGCCTTGTCATCATCCCGGACTCTTGGTGATATCCATTGTGACAATGCAGCATCCAGTTTCCCGGATTGTCCGCGACAAAGCCGACGGCAACGGATTCCATCGGCCTGACGATGGCAGTGTCCTTCCGCGGGCCCGGGGTGCCGTCGGCTTTGACGATCTGGAAAGTATGTCCGTGCAGGTGCATGGGATGCCACATCATGCTCATGTTCGTGAACGTCAGGCGGGCGCGTTGCCCCTGTTCGATCGTCAGGGGCCGAGTGTCGTCGCAACTGCGGCCGTTGATCGTCCAGTTGTAGCCCATCATATCTCCGCCCAGATCAGCCGAAAGCGCCACGGCCGAACCGTCGACAGGCAGTCGGACACTGTCCGCGGCGGTGAAGTCGCTCGCGACGCCTATCCGCCCGTCCAACTCGCGGGGCCGGAACGTCGGATCCGGCGCAGACCCCGCACCGGTGCGCAGCAGCGCCTGCCCTTGTGCGTTCTTACCTTCAGCCAGAGCGGTCAGCGCGAAGACCCCGTCCTTCGCCGTGACGATCACGTCGTACCGTTCGCCCATACCGAGCAGAAGCGCATCGACCTCGACCGGGAGGATCGGGTATCCGTCCGTATGGGTGACGGTCATGGTGTGGTCGGTCAACGCAATCCGGAAGGCAGTGTCTGCGCCGGCGTTGATGATCCGTATCCGTATCCGCTGGCCGGCAGCGGCGGAGAATGCCGTCGGTGCGGAAGCGATCCGGCCGTTGATCAGGTAGAACGGGTAGCTGATGTCGCCGGAGTCGCCGCCCAGAAGTGCACTGGAACCGGGAGAAGGCGATACCGAAGTGGTCGCGTGAGCGGTGTTGCTTTCGCTGGCGCGGCCGCCCATTCCGCCCATTCCCGGCATGTTTCCCATCCCGGATCCGCCCATCGATCCCATCCCACTGTTCTGCAAGTCGGAAAGGATCTGCTGCGGACTGGTTCCGACGCCATCGGTCCAGTCGTCGAGGACGACGATCCACTCGGCGTCGTAGTCCCCACTCTCGGTGGGATCGTCGACTATGACCGGGAGATACAGTCCGTAGTCGGTGTCGAGTCCGACATGCGGATGCGCCCAGTACGTTCCCGAATGCGGCACCGAGAACCCGTAGGTGAAGCTCTGCTCCGCGCTGATGTTCGGGCTGGCCGGCGCGGCGCCGTCCATGTCGTTGCGCAGTGCAATGCCATGCCAGTGCACGGAGGTGTCGTGGTCGAGACCGTTGGTCACGGTGACCGCGAGATCATCGCCGACATCGGCGCGAATCACTTGACCGGGCAGGGCATTTCCGTAGGCGAGGGTGCGTACTCGAATCCCACCGAGATCGATGTCGGTGGGCTGCGGGTTCAGCGTGTACGTCACCGTGCGTCCGGTGTGCGGTCTACGCGCTTCCGCTGCGGCTATCGCGGCTGTGTCGGTAGACGGTGCGCTCGGGGTGGCCGGAGTGGTGCAACCGGCCAGTGCAATGGCGCCCACGCCCGCTGTGGCGGAGAGGAAGGTTCGCCTGCTCAGGTGCACTCCGTTGCCGTTCGCCTCGGTCATGACTGGTCCGTTCCTCGGTCTCCTGGCCGCGCAGGCTCTGAGCGAGATCGCGCGGTCATGTAGGCCCGTGCTCTCGCCCGGATTCCAGGATCGTCTTTCGAGCCCGGTATTCCTCGGCATCGATCTCACCACGAGCGAACCTCTTATCCAACACTTCCCGCGGACCGTGCTCGACCGGTGGGCGGTCGGTGTGAGACTGCCGGAACAGGGCGATCAAGGCCGCCGCGACGACTCCCCAGAAGAAGATCATCGCCACCACCATCAACACCACACCTCCCCAGCCAATCCCGTAACCGGTTCCGTCGTTCCACCACATCATTGCCATTCACTCTCCTTCGACGTCCAGAATGAGTGGTGGACCCGATGAGATCGGTATGGGTTCTGTGAAGATTCGTTGAAGATCACCTCGCTCCCGAGCCGATATCGGCACCGTCGGTGCGACGAAGGCCGACGATGGAAGCCATGAACGCCACCACAACGCGCCGGCTCGATGATCCCCCCAGGTACCGCGCGCTGGTGGTCGACGACGAACGCGCCTTGACAGCGATCATCGCCGGCTATCTCGAGCGCGAATCGTTCCAGGTCAGTGCGGCGTACGACGGCCGTACAGCGCTGGCGCTGGCGCGGGAGGTTATTCCGGATGTCGTGGTCCTCGACCTCGGCCTGCCAGGTCTCGACGGCATCGAAGTATGCCGGGAACTCCGCACCTTCTCCGACGCCTACGTGGTGATACTGACCGCGCGCAGTGACGAAGTGGACACTCTCATCGGACTCTCGGTCGGTGCTGACGACTACATGAGCAAACCATTCAGCCCGCGAGAGTTGGTGGCCCGCATCCGGGCCATGATGCGCAGGCCACGAAACCTACCCGCGCACGGGACCTCGACAGAGCTCACACATCCGCCCGAGCAACCACCCCGGCGGTTCGGGGCGTTGAGCATCGACGCGGCGGGACGTGAGGTGCTCGTCGCCGATCGACCGGTGATGTTGACCCTCACCGAATTCGACCTACTCGCCGCTCTGTCGGGTAGGCCAGGCATGGCGTTCAGCCGGCGAACCCTCATCGAGACGGTGTGGGGGGAATCGTGGACCGGGAACGAGCACTTGGTCGACGTGCATATCGGCCACTTGCGGCGCAAACTCGGCGACGATCCCGCCGCACCTATCTACGTGATGACCGTGCGAGGAGTCGGATACAGGATGGGAACGGGACAATGACTGCGCCCCAAACGATGTCGAAACTGAATCACGCTTCTGCTCCTCATCGGCGTGTGCGCGGTCTCGGTGTCGGTGTCCGGTTGCTGCTCGCCCAAGCACTCGTGTTGGCGGCGGGGGCAGCGACATCCTGGTTCGTCGCAGCCCTCATCGGGCCGGTATTGTTTCGTGAACATCTACGCCGAGCTGGTGTACCGGCGATGTCCGACGAACAATTTCACGCAGAGCAGGCGTACCGCTCCGCCACCGTCATCTCCCTTGCTGTCGCCACCGCCACCGCTGCGTTCTGCGCGCTCGCTGTTACCTGGTATCTGAGTCGGCGCCTGCAACGGTCCCTCGCGACGGTCTCCGCCGCCGCCTCAGACGTTTGCGCTGGACACTACGACACCCGCGTATCCCATCCCCACCTCGGCGCCGACTTCGAAACACTTGCCACAGCCTTCAATCAGATGGCCGCACGCCTCGAATCGGTCGAATCAACCCGACGCCAACTTCTCGCCGATCTAGCCCACGAAATCCGGACGCCCGTCTCCGTACTGAACGCATTCATGGAAGCCCTCGAAGACGGAGTGACATCCCTCGACAACGACACGATCACCATGCTGCGCGGCCAGACCCACCGGCTCACACGATTCTCCCGCGACGTCACAGCACTCTCAGATGCCGAAGCAGCCAGCACATCCATCGAACCCACGTGGGTCGAACCGGACACACTCGTCTCGACAGCCGTGTCAGCTGCCGCAGAATGTTACCGAGCCAACGGCATCACACTCACAACTGATCTGCCCGCCGACCTACCGCCGGTGTGGGTGGACCCAGAACGGCTTGGCCAGGTACTGAGCAATCTGCTCGACAACGCCCAACGTCACACACCGCCCGGCGGAAACGTCGGCATCTCGGTGCGGCGCCAACACGACGAAGTTACGATTACTGTCGCCGACGACGGGGACGGAATTGCCGCCGAACACCTCCCGCACCTGTTCGAGCGGTTCTACCGCGCCGACTCGGCGCGAGATCGAGACCACGGCGGTTCCGGAATCGGTTTAGCCATAGCCAAAGCCTTCATCGACGCACACGGCGGACACCTCAATGTACTTAGCGAAGGTCCTGAATCAGGAACCACTTTCGTCGTTGCACTACCGATCGAACCGGAAACCAGGACGACGAACAGACATCTTCGTTGCCAATGAACCGTGGTAGCAGCGAGCGATATGACCGGATCCGGCCTGGCGGTGTACCTACTCGATGTAAGGATCGCACTTCGATCGAACCCGCGGTCGCAACCAAGGGGGCTGGACGTCAAGACGATTGCTCATGGAGGAAGTGTTGGATCAGGCAACGCCTCAAATTTCAGTACACATTGGCCGCACCGGGTTGGCAACAATGCCACAACATCCGCACTGGTATTGCCCGGCGTAGCTCAACCAGATTTGGTTGCTGAACGCCGCTCGAGCAGGGGTACACCGAATATGGCTCGCGTCGGCCGGGACGCACCTGGCACCATGGGAGGGTGAGCCATCCGCAGACGATCCACCACCCCGTTCGACACCGCACTCTTTCGCAGTCGACGAAGCTCCAGAACGTGCTGTACGAGATCCGCGGTCCGGTGCACGCCCATGCCGCGCGGTTGGAGGCGGAAGGCCACCGCATTCTCAAGCTCAACATCGGCAATCCCGCGCCGTTCGGCTTCGAGGCCCCCGACGTCATCGTCCGCGACATGATCGCCGCGCTGCCGTACGCGCAGGGCTACTCCGAGTCCAAGGGCATTCTCTCCGCGCGCCGCGCGATCGTCACCCGGTACGAGCTGGAACCCGGTTTCCCCGAACTGGACGTCGATGACATCTACCTCGGCAACGGTGTCTCCGAGCTCATCACGATGACCATGCAGGCGCTGCTCGACGATGGCGACGAGGTTCTGATCCCGGCGCCGGACTACCCACTGTGGACGGCGATGACCACGCTGTCCGGGGGCAAGGCCGTGCACTACCTGTGCGACGAGGAAAACGGGTGGAACCCGGATCTCGCCGACATCGAATCGAAGATCACGCCGAAGACCGTCGCGCTGCTGGTGATCAACCCCAACAACCCGACCGGCGCCGTCTACTCGAAGGAGGTACTCGAGGGCATCGTCGAGCTGGCCCGCAAGCATCAGCTGCTGTTGTTGGCCGACGAGATCTACGACCGGATTCTCTACGACGACGCCGAACACATCTCGCTCGCCAGCCTCGCTCCAGACCTGCTGTGCCTGACGTACAACGGGCTGTCCAAGGCCTACCGTGTCGCGGGCTACCGCTCCGGTTGGCTCGCGATCACCGGGCCGAAAGAGCATGCCGCCGGCTTCATCGAGGGAATCGACCTGCTCGCCTCCACCCGACTGTGCCCCAATGTGCCCGCTCAGCACGCCATTCAGGTCGCGCTCGGTGGACATCAGAGCATCGAGGATTTGATCCTGCCCGGTGGGCGCCTACTCGAACAACGGGACGTCGCATGGGAGAAGCTCAACGCGATCCCGGGCGTCTCGTGCGTCAAACCACGTGGTGCGCTCTATGCCTTCCCGCGCCTCGATCCGGAGGTGCACGAGATCTACGACGACGAGAAACTCGTCCAGGATCTGCTGCTGCAGGAGAAGATCCTCGTCGTCCAAGGCACCGGATTCAACTGGCCTGGGCACGATCACATTCGCATCGTGACGCTGCCCTGGGCCCGTGACCTGTCGGAGGCAATCGAGCGATTCGGCAACTTCCTGGCGTCGTACGCGCAGTAGAGCCCGTTCATGTTCTGCCAGGCCTGCAACTGACCGCTGAGTAGGGAAAACGCCGCCTCGCGTGACGGGAAAAGACATCTCCCCGCCGCTGGCATTTTCACCAGAAGAATGTAGATTGGCGGACGGCACCTCGTTGTGCCCGAGCACTGGTCGTACCCCACCCCCCCGGGGCGATCAGGAAGGTGGCGGGGGACGCCCCCCCTGCTCCCCGCCACCGAGCTCCAACACCTTCGGACCGCGCTGCGGGACCCCGCTGTATCGGACCCATGGATACTTGCAGCGTGGAGTCACACGGTCATGGACACGGTCATAGCAACTCACCCGCACCGGTCGGCCCGGTTGCGGCACGCATAGTCGTCGGCCTACTCGTAGCGATCGGAATCGCCGTGATCGCGGGCGCGGTCGCGCTGTGGCCCGGCGAGCAGAGCGTCGAGATCCCGCTACCGTTCCAGACATCCGGCGGCGGCACCGTCAACACCGAAGCCGGCACCGTCATCTCGCAGGACATCGGCGCGTGCGGAAGCGCATCGGCAGGTCGCGTCTTCACCGGCAATCCGACGCCACCCGTCGGGGCTGGATACGACTGTCAGCGCAGCATCGTGACCATCGAGTCGGGGCCCAATGCCGGCACCCGCACGCTGCTCGAGATCGTGCCAGGGCCGGGTCAGCCCGATATTCGAACGGGCGAGAGTGTCCGCCTCGTACGCCAGACCGACCCGAGCGGTACGACGCAGTACTCGTTCAACGATTTCTCCCGAGGCCTGCCGCTGAGCATCATCGTCGGCGTCTTCGCCGTGGTGATCTGCATCGTCGCCCGGTGGCGCGGTTTTCGTGCGCTGATCGGTCTGATCATCGCGTTCGGGGTGCTCGTGATTTTCCTCTTACCCGCCCTGCTGGACGGCGCGCCCGCCATCCCCGCCGCGCTGGTTGCCGGGTCGATCATTCTCTATGCCGTGCTCTATCTGGCGCACGGCGTCAACCTGCGGACCAGCTCGGCTCTGCTCGGCACGTTGACCTCGATGGCCTTGGCAGCGGTGTTGTCCTACGTCGCCATTCGCATGACTCACCTGACCGGCCTGTCCGAGGAACAGAACACCGACGTCCAGGCCTACATCCAGAACGTCAGCATCACCGGTCTGCTGCTCGCGGGATTCATCATCGGCTCGCTCGGCGTTCTCAACGACGTCACCATCACGCAGGCGTCATCGGCGTTCGAGATCGCCGCCGCCGACGCCACTGCGACGCGACGGTCGATCTTCACCTCTGCGATGCGCGTCGGCCGAGACCACATCGCCAGCACCGTCTACACGCTCGTCCTCGCCTACGCCGGTGGCGCGCTCCCGCTGCTGCTGCTCTTCAGCGTCGCCGGTCGGTCCATCCAAGATGTACTGACCGGTGACGCCGTGGCGATCGAAATAGTCCGCTCGGCCGTCGGCGGTATCGCGCTCTCGCTGTCGGTACCGTTGACGACGGCGATTGCGGCGCTACTGGCCCGGCCGGGTGGCGTCGCCGAATCCGGTACCCCGGCCGCACCCAAGCCGCCGGCGAGAAAATCGGGGCGGCACTCGAGGTAGCGCGGCTCACGCGAAGGCTGCGGCCACCGATTCCGACAGCAACGCGCCGTCGTGGATGGTGAGGCCGTTCTTCAGTCCGGCGTCGGCCTCGCAGGCGGCTTCCCAACCCTTGTCGGCCAGGGCGACCACGTAGGGCAGCGTCGCGTTCGTCAGCGCGTACGTGGACGTACGCGGAACGGCTCCTGGCATGTTCGCGACGCAGTAGAACACCGATTCGTGGACCCGATAGGTGGGGTCGGCATGAGTGGTGGGCACCGAGTCCTCGAAGCATCCACCTTGGTCGATTGCGATGTCGACGAGCACCGAACCCGGCATCATGCGCTGAACGAGGCTGTTGGACACGAGTTTCGGCGCTCTCGCACCGGGGACGAGGACGGCACCGATGACCATGTCGGCGTCGAGGACCGCCTGCTCGAGTTCCAGGGCGTTCGACACGAGGGTCTTGACGCTGCCGCGGTACTGATCGTCGATGGCTCGGAGCGCTTTGACGTTGAGGTCGAGCACGGTGACGTCGGCATGCATGCCGTGCGCGATCGCGACGGCGTTGCGGCCGGATACTCCGGCGCCGATGACGACGACGTTCGCGGGGCGTACGCCCGGGACGCCGCCCATGAGAACTCCGCGGCCGCCGCCGCTCGCCATCATGTGGTACGACCCGGCCTGGGGCGCGAGCCGCCCCGCGACCTCGCTCATCGGGGCGAGCAGCGGAAGTGAACCGTCGGGGGCGGTGACGGTTTCGTAGGCTATTGCGGTGGTGCCCGATGCCAGCAGCGCGTCGGTGCACGCCTTCGATGCGGCGAGGTGCAGAAAAGTGAAAAGCACCTGGTCCTTGCGGAGCCGCGCGTACTCCTCGGCGATGGGCTCCTTGACTTTGAGCAGCAGGTCGGCTGCATCCCAGACCTCGCTCGCCGAGGTGAAGATCTGTGCCCCTGCTGCTTTGAAGTCGGTGTCGGAAAAAGACGAGCCTGCGCCCGCCTCGGTTTCGATGATCACTTCGTGTCCGTGCGAGACCAGTTCATGCACGCCCGCCGGGGTGATGGCCACCCGGTATTCGTGGTTCTTGATCTCGCGTGGAATTCCGATTTTCATGGCATCCTCCCAGAGCTGAACAGGTTCGGGTTATGAAGCAAACTATGAATTATCAGCGAAAGACTCACAACAGATGTGAACATAATTCTGTAGAGTCTCGATATGGCTTCTGATAGTTCACCCCGAGGAGGTCGTGGAGCTCGCCCACCGAATGATGTTCGGCACGTGCAACTCGACGATATCGACCACATCCTGCTCGACGAGCTTCGCCGTGACGCCCGCATTCCCAACAACGCGCTGGCCGCGGCCGCCGGAATTGCCCCCTCGACCGCGCTCGGTCGTGTTCGATCGCTCGTGGAACGGGGCGTCATCCGGGGCTTTCACGCCGAAGTGGACCCAGAGGCACTCGGGCAGGGCATTCAGGCGATGATCTCGGTTCGACTGCAAGCCGAAGCCCGCAAACACATCGGGGAGTTCGGCGAACAGATCGCCTCACTGGAAGAAGTGTTGAACATCTACTTCATCGCCGGAGCGGACGACTTCCTCATTCAAGTGGCGACGGTCGATACCGCTGCTCTGCGAAACTTCGTCGTCGACAACCTCAGCGCACACCCCGCTGTGTACGCGACGGAAACGATCCTCATCTTCGAGCACGTCCGACCCCGCAAGAACGGCGCTCCGCGCATGTGAGCGGAAGTACATAGCCCTCTATGTATTTCCGCGCACATGCGCCGAAGGCGCCCTACGGCGCGGGTGGGAACAGCGGCGGGATGGTCGGCAACGTGAAATCGGGAAACGCCGGGATCAACGGCGGCGGCTCCGGCGACGGCGGCGGCACCTGAGCAGGCGGCTGCGGCACGGGAGCCTGCTCGGTCTCCTGCGGTTCCGGACTCTGAGGCGCCGGTGCCGGCTGTGCGGGCCGTGCGGGCGCCGGGTTCTCGGCAACGTCGCCTACTGGGGGCACTTCGGGCGCCGGCGGAGGAACTACTTCCGGCGGCGGGGCCACCGGCGCGGCGGGCGCATCCGGCGTCACCGCATCGGGGGCGCTGGGTGCATCGGTCACCGCAGTGTCGACGACGGGCGGCGCGTCACTCGGCCTGGTCAGGAGAAAGCCGGATACCGCAACCACTGCAGCCGCTGCCACTGCGGCCACCGACCACGACCGCACCAGCCGACTCCGACGCTCTGCATCGTCCTCGCCATCGTCGTCCTCGTAGTCCGAGGCCAGCCAATAGACGTTCTGCAACGCGAATTTCGTCGACGACGCCGGTGCCGCCGGCGGTGAGGCTGCAGGCGGCGGTGAGGCTGCAGGCGGCGGGACAACAGCGGGAGGCGCCGGCGTCGTGACGAGCGGCGGCATCGTCAGCGGATACTCCTCGCGCGTCAGGGTGTCTACCGGTCCCCCACCCGAGGAACCCCGTTCGGGAGATACGCCACCTGCAGCAGCGAAGGCGGGGCGCGGACGGGTGCGGACCGGCTCCTCGACCGGCCTGGCCGAAAGCGCTGCTCCGCGGGCCGCGACGGACTCCGGCTCGTTGGGGGTCAGCGCCGGCAGCTCGAGCGCCGGTCCCACCCTTTTGCGGACCAGCGGGATCCGCGAGCCGCCGCCGATGAGCACGACCGCGTCGATGGGCACCTGCGCCCCGATCATCACTTCGCGCGCGAACTCGATCGATCGATCCACCTCGTCGGTGATCAGATCCTCGTAGCTGTCACGGGAGAGCAGAATCATGCCGCTCGCGTCTGGCAGGCACACCGCGTCGCTACCCGAGAGTCGTTCCTTGGCCACGCGGCAGCGGCGGGTGAACAGCTCGATATCGGGCGCATCGCGGCGTTTGCCGAGACGTTCCAGTTGGTTGTCGCGCAGGATCGAGTCGAAATGATCTCCGCTGAACTCGGCGCTGCGCCGGGTGACGAACACGCGCCGGGTGAGCAGGTCGATCACACTGACGTTCAGGCCGGAACTGCCCAGGTCGTACAGCGCGACGGTGCCGTACCCGGCGGCTTCACCGCTCGCGACGAGGTACTCCACCACCGCTTCGACCTCGTGCACCAGGTGATAGTTGTGCAAGTGCTGATTGCCGAGTGCCCGGTGCAGGGCATCTGCCTGGTTGGCGTCGCGGTAGGCGACGCCGGTGGCCATCGACGGCTCGGACTCCGCTGCCAGTGCGCTGATGGACTCGGCGGCGAGGTACTCGACGTTCTCGTCGACGGTGTCGATCACCTGGTTCTTGAAGAACAGTTGGCGAGGAGCCGACGGCGTCTTCGGTGCGATTGAGGCAGCGTTGCGCGGCAGAGCCATGCGTACGGCGTGGGCGCCCATGGACACCCCCAGCAACACAGTCATCGTCTCGGCCTCACTTCGTTGAACACTGGACTGTAGCGCCCAAAAAGGCCACGCTACCGGGTGCGGGGACGCACTGTGCGGTGGCCCTGGCCCGCTGCGGGGTCAATTCTCGACGCCGAACCCGGATTCCTGCTCGACGAAGCCCTCCCCGAACGTCTCGGCACCCAGCCCCGGGTCGCCGGTATCGAACGAATCGAAACCACCCGTTTGCGACTCGTCGAACTGGCCGAAATCCTCCGGCGGTGCCTCGGGGAATTGCTCGACGACAGCCGGCGGCGGCGCAGGTTCCACCGGGGCCGGCACGCGTTCGACCACCGCCGTCGTGCCCGCGGGCACAGGGTCGACGCCTATTCCGGGGGGCGGTGGGGTGTCCCCGCGTAGGAAGATCACGCCCCACACGACCGTCACGATCGCTGCCAGGCCTGCCAACCCGGCTGCGTCGCGCACCGACCACCGAATTCGGCGGCGCGCGCGAGTTCCGTCCGCCTCGGCCGGTGCGGCGCCAAGGGCCTCGAAAGCTGTGGACGTATCGAGAGCGGCACCGCGGTCCACGGCGCCGGATTCCTCGCGCGTGGGTGCGACGACGGGGATCGGGTCCGTGACCGGGTCTGTATGTTCTTCGAGATCCGGGTCGGCGAGCAAGGCCTCGGTCGGCCCATCCGTGTATACCGCCCTCTCGGGTGCCTCGACGGGCGCGACGGCAACGCTCTCGTCGACTTCGAGCCGGGGCACCGCTTCGAGTGCGGCTCCGTGCAGGATGACCGAACTGGGCGACTCGGGCAGAACGAGGGGCACGGTCCACTGCTGCTCGACGAGCGTGCGGATCAGCGGAATGCGCGCCCCGCCGCCGATGAGCATGACGGCGTCGGGCTCGGTGGGAGCTGCCCAGGCGAGAGTGCGTCGTACCGTCGGGTCGATCGCGTTCTCGAATTCCTCACGCGTGAGGAGCATGGGGCCCCCACCTGGGGCACGAACGCCGGCAGAGGTGGTGATCAGTTCTTTCAGCTCACGGAAGAAGTCGCGATACTCACGCTCGGCCTCGGCACCGTAGGCGGGCGGCAGAATGCCCTTGGTCATCACGAGTTGTTCGACGACGTCGTCGAGCGCTTCCCCGGACAGGAGGGTGCGGCGGTCCGACCGCGTCACTTCTCCCGCCGCTACATCGAGGGTGAAGGCCGATGTTCCGTCTCTCCCGAGGTCCAACACCAGCAGGGCACGAGCGTGCGCCAATTCTTCGACCGAGCGCGCGTAGGCGAGCAGCGCACCGCCCTCGTCCACGACGCGAGCTCTGGAGATGGGGCCGCCGCGGAGAGAGTCGAGGAGCGATTCGACTACGACGGTGTCACGGCCGGTGAGGACGACGTCATCGAAAGGTCCGCAGTCGACGAGTTTGCCGTTGAGGAGCCCTGCGGCCCCCTCGGCGTCTATCGAGTCCTCGACCCGCTCCCCATCTCGGAAGTACGAGATTCGGACAGCGTCCGACTCCACGGCCACGCCGCAGACTGCACCCATCGGCAAGAATTTCCTTCTGACTTGGACGATCCCGACGTCCGCTCAACAGTACTTGGCGTGCAGCGATGCTCATCGCCTCCGACTTCGACGAGAGCGGTGAAAGTGCGTCGTGCGCCACAGCGCGGTGCACATCACCGCTGGTGAACGCGGAGCCGAAAAAGATCCTTTCAACAAACTCGAACTGCAGCGTAACGCTTTAAAACAATCTAGGATATTGTTTGGGTGGGTCTGGGGAGACTGCTGGGTCGGAACGGTTCACGTCCTTCGACCCACGGTCAATGCGAGGCCGGCCGGTCTCGTCAAGCACACGAGATCTGGTGGAGGTTCGCATGGAGACGCTCAACTCCGAAGACAGCGCACGGGTACGGGACGTACTGGAGAAGTTCGGCAAGCTGCCGGTACCCGTCGCCGAGATCGACGCCTCCGCCGACCTCTACGACAGCGGTCTCACCTCGCACGCAAGCGTCAACGTGATGATCGCGCTCGAAGATGAGTTCGACGTCGAGTTCCCCGACGCCATGCTGCAGAAGTCGACCTTCGGAAGCATCGACGCCATCACCTCCGCCATCGCACGGCTGACGGACTGATCGCCCATGACCACCGTGTACGACACAGACAACAGCGCCGACGCGCTCACCGTGTCCGATGTTCTCGCAGTATTGCGTGAGCACGCGGACTCCGTCGATCGCGACGCCCGCTTCCCGGCCGAATCGGTCGAGGCCATGCGCTCGGCCGGCATGCTCGCCGCCGGAATTCCCACGGAGTTCGGCGGCGGCGGACACTCGTTGAGCGAGCTTGCGCGCACCGCTCGCGCCCTCGGCGCCGAGTGCGCCTCCTCCGCGATGATCTTCGTCATGCATCAATCACAGGTGCTCAGCATCGTGCGTCACGGCAAGTCCGACGCCATGGCCGCCCTGCTGAGGCGCCTCGCTGCGGAACAACCGCTCGTCGCGTCGGCGACCACCGAGATCAACATCGGCGGCGACGTCCGCACCAGCAGCTGCGCCGTGGAATACGACGGTGAGCACATCAGCCTGTCGAAGACAGCGCCGGTGATCTCGTACGGCGACTACGCCGAGTTCGTTCTCGCGACGGCGCGTCGCTCACAGGACAGCCCGCCGAGCGATCAGGTCCTCGTCGTGTGCGAGAAGCCGAACGTGGTTCTCACCCGCACCGGCGAGTGGGACACCCTCGGCTTCCGCGGCACATGTAGCCCGGGCTTCCAGCTCGAAGCCACCGCAACGACGTCGAACATCCTCGGCGACAACTACGGTGACATCTCCTCGCAGACGATGCTCCCGGCCGCACACATCCTGTGGGGTTCGGCCTGGCTCGGCATCGCCGACGCCGCGGTTGCGAAGGCCCGCAAGTCGGTGCGCAAGGCCGCCAGCCGCACACCAGGTCTCACTCCGCCGAGTGCGCTGCGTCTCGCGGAGCTCTACGTGGTGCACGAGCAGCTCGTCGACACCGTTTTCGGGGCAGCCGCAAAGTACGAGGCCATCGCCGATTCACCAGAGGAGCTCGGCGCGATCGGTTTCGCGGTGAAGATCAACAACGTCAAGGTGACTGCCTCGACGCTTGTCATCGACATCGTCGGCAAGGCGCTGCAGATCTGTGGGATTTCGGGCTACCGGCAGGACGGAGACCTGAGCATCGGCCGTCATCTCCGGGACGCGCACGGCTCGGCAATCATGGTCAGCAACGAGCGCATCCTCGGCCACAATTCCCAGCTCGCCCTCGTCTACAAGGGGAAGTAATGACCGCGACCCAAGACATCGGCGTCACCGAGATCAGCGAACTCGATTCGGCGCGGGCCCGCTTTCGTGACGAACTGATCGAGGCCGAACTACTCGTCCCCAGTTCGGTGGAAGGGCTCTACGGCCGCTCCGGTGAGTTCGAGGACATCATCGACACCATCGACGACGCCGTCAAGGCCGCCGGCGACGCCGAGCACGGATACTCGGCGCCGCGTTTTCGTTTCCCACCGGTGTTCCCGCGGGAAGCCTTCGAGCGCACCGACTACATCGCGTCGTTCCCCAACCTGACCGGCGCCATCAACACCTTCGACGGCGACAACAAGGCGCATGCCGCCCTACTCGCCGACCGTTCCGAAGGCCGGGACTGGGACCACCACCTCGAGTCCGCCGGCACCATGCTGGTCTCGGCCGCGTGCCATCCGTCGTATTCGATGATGACCGGTCGCCTCCCCGAGGAGGGGCGCCTGCTCGACATCTACGGCTACTGCTTCCGCCACGAACCGGCCGTGGATCCTGCTCGCATGCAGGCCTTCCGCATGCACGAGTACGTGCGGGTCGGCACCCCGGACGAGGCAGTCGCACATCGGGAGCGGTGGGTCTCGCGCGGGCTGCAGGTACTGGCAGACCTCGGCCTCGAGGCCGAGGCCGTCATCGCCAACGATCCGTTCTTCGGCCGCGCCGGGCGCATGCTCGCCGCGAACCAGCGCAACGAGAACCTCAAGACCGAGCTCGTGGTCAAGCTTTACGGCGACCTCGACGACGGCACAGCGGTGGTCTCGTGCAACTGTCACCGCGACCATTTCGGCCACACCTTCGGCATCGAGACCGCCGACGGCGAGCCCGCGCACAGCGCGTGCGTCGGGTTCGGCATGGAGCGAATTGCGTTGGCGATGCTGCGCACTCACGGCCTCGACCGCAGTGGCTGGCCGGCAGCACTGCGGTTTCGCTGACCCCCTCCTGACGAACCCGCACGGCTCAGCGTGCTTCACGCATGGACATGACAGCCACGAACAGGACGTTGCAGTGAACAGTCGAGTTACCGCTCTGCGGAGCGACAATCCGATCAGCGCCGCCACGGTCGGCGGGAAGTTCTCCACGTGGTTCGGGTCCGAGTCCGAGCCACTGTTCGGCACGGTGCACGTCCCTGCCGGTGGCCTCGCTCGCGGCGCCGTCGTGCTGTGTCCGCCTCTGGGCAAGGAGCAGGTCGATTCCTACCGCGGGATGACCCTGCTCGCTCAGAAGCTCTGCAGCCAAGAGCTTCTCGTCCTGCGGTTCGACTACCTCGGCACCGGTGACTCACACGGCATGCAGGACGATCCGGGTATCGTCGCGCGCTGGCAGCGCAGTATCGAGACCGCGGTCGGCTTCGCGCGCGAGTGCTTGCAGCCGCAGCAAGACGTGCTGCCGGAGGTCGCCCTCGTCGGTTTGCGAGCGGGCGCTCTGCTGGGCGCGTCGGTTGCCGAGCGATGCGGACCGCTGACGGCACTCACGCTGTGGGATCCCGTCGTTCGGGGCAGATCGTTCCTGCACGAGCAGCGGGCGTTGTACTCGGTCAGCGTCACCCGCGATGCCGACGACGACCCGCGGGTGTCCATCATCGGCGCCGTCCTGCATGCCGATGTCCACACCGATATCGGTGCTCTCGACACCACCAAGTTGGCCCCGTTCGACTGCCCGGTGCTGGTGGCAACCCGACCCGAACGCGGTGACGCCAAACCTGTTCGCACCGTGGTGAAGAACCAGAACGCGGCGGTGCACACCCTTTCCGATCACGAACTGTTCCTCGAGCCCACCGACTTCGAGGTGGTATTGCCGACTGCGGACATCGCGCACCTCGCATCATGGACGGCCGCGCAGTTCGGCGATCACATCGCCCGCGTTCATGTACCCGTGCGCACCATCGCCTCGTTCGGTGACGAAAACGCGGTGCACGAGAGCCTCGAGCCCCTCGGTCCGGAACAGCTGTTCGCGATTCGCACCACCTCGCACGCCTGCATTCCAGGCGGACCGACCGTGGTGTTCTATGCCACCGCCAACGAACACCACGTCGGTCCGGTACGAAGCTGGGTCGAAATGGCTCGAACCCTTGCGGCCCAGGGCATATCGGTAGTGCGCTTCGATCGACGCGGCACCGGTGAAAGCGGCGCGGTCGCCGACGGAGAAATCGCCAAGCTCTACAGCGAGGAAGGCAATCAGGATTCGCTGGCTGCGGTTCACGCGGCGGGCACATCCACACGGAACGTGCTGGTCGCCGGGTTGTGCTCGGGGTCCTGGTACGCGAGCTTCGCCGCCCGCGAGCTCGGTGTGAACTCGGCCGTCCTGCTCAACACCATCGACTGGACCACCCGCCGCCTCGAGTTCGTCAAGCGTTCGTCGATGCATCAGGACGAGGATGCGGGGATGGCGTCAGCGGCGCTGGACCACTTGCACCACGCAGGCGTGAAGGTCAAGAACCGCCTGCAGTCCTCGATGCCGTACCCGCTGTGGTTCTGGCTCGGTACCCGCGGTCTCATTCAGGTCCCCGAGATCTCGCTCCGCGCACTGGCGGCCAAGAACGTACGGACGACGGTGCTGCTGTCACCGAAGGACACCGAGTGGTTCGTCGAGAATCGCGGGCCCGAGGGAATGCGGCGACTCCGCAAGCGGAGCCGCGGCAACACCGGAGCAGGCCCGGTGGTCAAGTCTTTCGCCGGAGGCGACCACTCCCTGTACGGCCGCGATCTGCGCGAGACCGTTCGACACGAATTGCTGCTGGCCGTCTCGGAGGCCTTCGACGTCGAGATCAGCGCACCGGCGCCACCGGTACCGATCACCTGGACTACTTGGTGAAGCACCGCGCCCCCAGGATCGCCCCTCCGCGGCATCGCAGCCTCGAACGGCTCGAGCGGTATCCACTCGAGCCGGTTCGCTGGGACATGGGTCTGACGGAGCCGATCAAGGGGATCCAGGCCGAGAACCCGTATATCGCATCACGTATCACCCCGACCGGTCCCGACGATGATGCCGATCCTGACGCCGACGCCGACACGAAGAGCTCCGACCGAAACCTGGCGTTGAACTCGCTGGCATTGATGCTCTCCACGGTCGTCACCGGTGGCCTCGGACTACTGTTCTGGGCCGCGGCGGGCAGGCTGTACCCGGTCGCCGAGGTCGGCAGCGCTTCAGCGGTCATCACCTCCGCGGTGATGCTCTCGACGCTGTCGAATCTGAGCCTCGGCTCGATGTACGAACGTTTCCTCCCGGTGTCGGGGTGGATGGCCCGATCGTTCGTCATCCGGGGCTATCTGACCATCACCGTCTTCGCGCTCGTTCTCGGTTCCGGTTTCCTGTTGGTCGCGCCGGTCAGCGAGATGTTCACCAGCACCGCCGAGATCGTGTCCTTTCCGTTCTTCGTCGCAGTCCTCGCAGTGTTTGCGCTACAGGATCAAACCTCGTCCGGCCTCGGCGTCGCCCGATGGGCAGCGGCCAAGAACGTCTTCCATGCCGTGGTGAAATTCGTTCTTCTCCTTGCGCTTTTCGCGACCGCGCAGAGTACTGCCATCATCGCTGCATGGGCGATACCCGCCGTCCTCGCCTCGGTCGTCGTGCTGCGATCGATCCTGCGCGCGCTGCGCACCGAGGCCCGCTACAAGCTCGCCCCCGATCTGCCGCCGCGGCGGGAACTGTGGTCGTACTTCGGTTCGGCGTACGGCATCACGGCGCTCGGATCGCTCGCGCCCCTGTTGGTTCCGATGATCGTGGTCGCGACCCTCGGCGCCGAAGCCAACGCGTACTTCGCGCTCACCTGGTCGATCGTGAGTGCCCTGTACATTCTCATCAGCGTCCTCGTCGGCCCATTCGTGGCGGAGGTCGCCGGCAATCCGGAGCAGTTCAGCCGCCTGACCAAACGCTTCATGACGATGGTGTGCATCGTCGCGTTGGGCGGGTCGTTCTTCCTCGCATTCCTCGCACCGTTCGGACTGGGTCTCATCGGCGAGGGGTACCGCGAGAACGGCACGATCATCGTCCATCTCGCCGCGCTCACCATTCCACTGTCGGTCATCGGCTCGCTGTACGACGGTCTCGCGCGGGTTCAGCGGCGCATGCGTCTGGCGGTGATAGTGCAGGTCATCGCCACCACGATCATCATCACCGGATCGTTGGCACTGTCCGATTCGCTCGGTATCGCCGCCGTCGCATGGGCGTACCTCGCTGCCGAGGCCTTCGGCGCGGTGGTACTCATCATCCCGTTGATTCGGTGGATCAGGGAGCTTTCGCGACGCGGGCAGGCCCCGCCCACGGACGGCCCCACTCCACCGGGGCCGCCGGATCCCCCGTCACCGTTGGAAGATCCGAGCCGCTATCCGGTTCCCGACGCCGCGGCACGCCCACCCGCCCGGGAGTATGCCGGCGCCAACCATATTCGCAACACACCACCCGATGCCGGGCCATGGGGCGTGCATCCGCTCCACCGCGGACCCGCACCCGCTCCCGGAAGGAACACGCCATGAGCCCGTCATCCGAGGTTGTCGCGAGCCGGGGCACCTACAAGGCAAGCGCCATCGACATGTTGCGCTCGAACGCGCGCATAATCTGCGCCCTGGGGCCCGCAGATTTCGGCGGCCTCGACCGAGTGCGGGCCCGCCTGCTGCAACTGGCTTCGGCCGGTCCGGCGGCACGTCTCGGCTTGCATGCCACGTCCACTTCGCAGCATTGGGATTATCGACCTGAGGACATCTGCGCAGACGTCACCGCGATCGACCCGCTCTGTCAGTCCGATCTCGCCAGCGTGATGATCGACTTGGCCACCAACCCGACGGATGCCCCGTTCCGCGCTCGGCTGGGCGGCAACTACCTGATCATCGATCTCTCCCATGGACTCAGCGACGCTGTACTGCCCGTGGCGATCGTCGCCGCGCTCGCCGACCCGTCCGCCGACACCGAGCTACCCGAGTGGGCTACCGTGCGCTCGATTCGAGACCCGCTACCAGGGGCTCTTGGAGGCTGGTTGGTCCGCAACCCCCGCAAGGTCGCAGAAATCCTGCTCGGCAAATTCCATCGCGCTGCACCGGCCGAAACATCCGCCGCGACAACGGAGACGATGGCCTGGACGCGGTCGCCTGCGTTGGCCGTCGCCACGTCCGCGAACGGCGCGACAACGGCTCTGCGCCGATGGCGAGATCGACATGCTCCGGGCATATCGATCAGCGCACTCCAATGTGGTGCGATAGCGCGCGCCCTCAACGAACGCGGCGTCGCCACCACCGACACCACGGGGTTTCTGTTCGATTGCCGGCGCTATCTGAAGGCGGGCACGCCGGTGCTGGGCAATTTCGCCGTCGGAGTCGATTTCGTCGGAGTCGATCCGACGTCACCCGAGGCGGTACACCGTGCCGTCAACAACGCGGTCGAGATGGGTCGCCCCCTCGCTGCCGGCACGCTGAGCACGTTGAAGTATCTGCGGACTCGTTCGGCCCTGCCTTCGAGTGCGGCAACGACCACGACTCCCAACCCCGTTGCCCAACTGACCTTCTCGGATATCGGGCGCATACCCCAGCTCGAAGACATTGCCTGGCGCAGCGACAATCCCTCCCAGTGCGGGTTCTTCACGATCAGTGAACCGACCAGACCTGATTCCATCGTGGTCACCTCCATGCAGATCCGCGGCACCTTCCAGGTGTCGGTTTCCTTTCACGACAACGTCTTCGACGCCGAGACGATCTCTTCGGCGCTCGAGCTCGCACTCACCGACCCGTTCACGTTGCTCAACCCCCAGGAGATGTCGCGATGAGTACGCAGGTCCAGCAGGTCAAGTCGGCGTTGCGGGGCAAACCGACGACGGGTCCCGACGCCTCGCTGTGGGCCCGTATCGGCTACTGGGCCGGCATTTCCGTCGTGCAGTTGCTGGTGGTGGAGTATGTCGTCTCGGCGACGTGGCGCGGCCTCTACAGCTACCGGAGAAATTTCGTCAGCGAGCTCGGTGTGCAGTTCTGCGGCCCTACCGGCAACTGGCCGTGCAGTGCTCTCTACCCGGCCATGAACGTCTCGATCGCGTTGTTCGGTCTCGCGTTGATCGTGGCGGCGCTGTGCTGGCTCGTCACGGGTTGTCTGGATGCGCGCGGTGGAGTTCTGCTCATCGTCGCGGGCATCGGCGGGGTTGTGGCGGGTGTGGTCAGCCAGTCCGCGAACTACGAGATTCACTCGTTCGGCGCGACCGTGATGTTCGTCGTCGGATCGCTGGGAATGATGGTGGCCGGGGGGCACAGGACACTCCCGCGAACCATCCGCATCGCGGTGACAACACTCGGCGGGCTCGGTCTTGCCGCTGGGCTCTTCTATATCAGCGGGCATGAGTTCGGCCTCGGAAGCGGCACCATCGAGCGAGTCGTCGTCTACTCCATCCTCGTCGCGACGGTACTGCTGGCCGTTGCTCACCGTGCGACGGCTCGTCGCCTGAAGATACTGGCCGGCGCCAGAAATGAATGAGCGCCTCCACACCGTGGAGATCTCACGGTTGCCTTCATCGGGACGGCTCCCTCAGTCAGAGCCCGAGCCCCAGCCAGAGCCGAAGCCGCGGAAGATCTGGCCGCAATTGCTGAGCATCGCCGTCGTCGCGGCCACCTTCGCGGTGTCGGGGCTCGTCGCTTATCAGGAGCTGTGGCCGGAGCCTGATCCCGAGCCGGTCGAGACGGTGGACGGGTTCACCGTGTACGACCAGTTCGATCGCGCCGAGGGCACCGCGCTCGATCCGGCCAGGTGGAGTTTCGACACCGGCAAGACCGGGTGGGGCAACGAAGAACAGCAGGACTACACCGATTCGATCGAGAACTCGTATCACGACGGGTCGGGCAATCTCTCGATCTCGGCGCTGCGCTCGCCGGAGGGCTACACCTCCGCGCGTGTGACCACCGAGGACAAGTTCGAGTTCTTGTACGGCCGCGTCGAGGCACGGATCAAGATGCCGTCCGGTCAGGGTCTGCATCCGGCGTTCTGGCTGCTCGGAACCGATATGGACGAGGTCGGGTGGCCCATCTCGGGCGAAATCGACGTCATCGAGACGCTCAACCAGACGGACAACTTCCACACCGGAGTCCACGCCCCGCAGGCAGGCAGTCTGACCAGTCAGAAAGCGGGAGCCTCCGGATACCTCGGCACCCCACTGTCCGAGGGCTATCACGTCTACTGGGTGGAGCGCAGCCCTGGCCGGATCGTCACCGGCATGGACGATACGACGCTGGCGACCATCACACCTGCCGACCTGACCGGCGGCCCCGAATACTGGGTGTTCGACAAGCCCGCCTACCTCCTGTTCAACGTGGCCGTTGCGGGCGAGTGGCCCGGCCCGACCACCGAGGACACCGAGTTCCCCGCCACGATGTCCATCGACTGGGTTCGCTACCGAACCGACTGACAGAGCCCAAGAACCAGCACCCGAAGCACTACCTGGCAGTACCGAAAGGACCCACCGACGTGTTGAAGCCCGCACTGACCAGCCCGCAGCTGCCCGACTGGGACGGCGCCGTCTGGATCGGCCACATCGACATCAGTGAGTCGGGCGCCGCGGCAGGCACGGGTTCTCTCACCCTGGCCGATGCCGACGGGTATTCACGAGCGCGCCTTCTGGTGCGGCGTGGATTGGATCCGCTCGGTTTCGTCGAGTTGCCGATCGTGTCCCACGGCGTCGACATCGCCGAGCTCCTCGCTGCCGTCGGAACGCTCGAGATACCCCAGCAGTATGCAGGCACCGACTCTGCGAACCTTGCAGCGCAGCCGCCGATCTCGGTGGTGATCTGCACACGGGACCGGATCGATCACCTCCGCGGCGCGTTGGCGTCGGTGCTGGCGGTGGACTACCCGGACTTCGAGGTGGTCGTCGTCGACAATGCGTCACCGACCGACGCGACGCGCTCCTACGTTGCCGGCCTGAGTGATCCGCGCGTGCGGGTGGTGTCGGAGCCGATCGCGGGACTCTCGCGTGCACGCAACACCGGACTGCGGGCTGCTCGTCACTCGATCGTGGCGTTCACCGACGACGACGTCTGCGTGGACCCGAGGTGGTTGACGTCCATCGCGCGCGGTTTCGGCCGAGGCGAACGCGTCACCTGCGTATCGGGCATCGTGCCCAGCGGTGAGATCCGCACGCACGCACAGGCATATTTCGATCGGCGTGTCGGCTGGGCGAGTTCGGTGACGCCGCGCATCTACGACCTCGCCCACCCGCCCGCAGACGTTCCGCTGTTTCCGTTCCAGGTGGGCATCTACGGCACCGGTGCGAATTTCGCTGTCGACCGGGAGCGCATGTTCGATCTGGGTGGTTTCGACGAGGCACTGGGCGTCGGGTCACCCACCAACGGCGGCGAGGACCTGGACATGTTCTTCCGCGTGCTCATGGCCGGCGACGAACTGGTCTACGAGCCCGCGGCCATCGTCTGGCACCGCCACCGTGCGGATTCCGACGCGCTTGCGGTGCAGGCGCGTGGGTACGGGCTGGGGCTGGGTGCGTGGCTGACGACGGTGGCCACGAATCGGCGGTCCGCGACGCTCGCCGCGCGGGTGGCGGTGCGCCGGCTCGGCAGTGCTGTCCGGTTGTCCGCGAAGATGAGCCGGGTGGCCTCGCCTCCCGACGACCTGGCCGCCGACCTTCCCGACGGAATCGGCCGTATGGAACTGCTGTCCATCGCCAAAGGTCCTGCTGCCCTGCGCCGTAGCCGGCGCGAAGGTCGACGACGGAGTCCCCTGTCGGAGGTGAGCCGTGAGCCTGTCCTCGACTGACTTCCGCAGCGCTCCCACCGAGCAGCAGCCCGCCCCGCACCCACAACCACAGCAGCAGCAGCCGACCGTGCGTGAGGCGATACCGGCGCCGATTCGTCCGCGTGTACGTTTCGCAGATCTCGCGGTGCTGGCGTCGATCACGGCGTTGGCGGCGATGCTGCCGCTGCCCGCACCGCTACGGGCGGTTCTGTTGGCGTTCACCGTGTTCACCGGTCCGGGCTCGGCGATCATGACCTGGGTCTATGTGCCGCCGCGGGCGCGGTTGGCTGCGGTGCCGATCCTCGGTCTGTCCTCGCTCACCCTCGTGACGCTGGCCGCGATGTGGGGTTATCAGTGGGCACCGCGGTCGATCACCGTCGTCGTCGTGCTCGCCCAGTTGGGTTCCTCGGTGCTGTGGTTCCGCCGACACGACGAGTGGCCGGCTCTGGGCCGCTGGCTCAGCTGGGCGCAGTACGCGTTCTCCCGCGCGCGCATCACGCAACGATTGACGTCCTCGGCCACCACGGTCTGGGACCGCGAGTTCCTCCGCCGCCACGTGGCCGCACTGCTGCTGGCGCTGGCGCTCGTGCTGTGGCTCCCCTCGCTCCCTGGGCTGGAGCGGGCCGGTTACTCGCAGTTCGGGTTGCTTTCGGCCGGCACCGGACCGGTTCTCGTCATCTGCATGGCGTTGATCGTCGGGGCATTCCTGACGGCCATCCGACGCGGGCAGCTCCGCACCGCCGTCGCCGCCATCGGCGCTGCCATTGTCGTACAGCGGCTCACGATCCCCCTCGTCACCGAAGCGCCGGTGTACGAGTGGACGTACAAGCATGTCGCGGTCACCGAGTACATCCTCTCGTTCGGTGCATTGCCCCCCAACGGGATCGACATCTACGCGCAGTGGCCGGGATTCTTCGTCGTGACCGCGTGGTTCAGCGAGGTCACCGGTCTAGGAATCCTGCCAATGGCGCACGTTTTCGCGCCCATGACGCACATCCTGACGGCAGTGTTCGTCTACAGCCTCGCGCGGGTGTTGAAGCTGCGTCCCCGTGTTGCGATCACCGCCGCGATGCTCGCCGAACTCGTCAACTGGGTGGGCCAGGACTACTACGCCCCGCAGGGGTTCGGCTTCGTGCTCGCGGCCGGATTCCTCGTGCTGCTGCTTGCGTCGACGCAGCTGCGCTCGGCCGGTTTCCTCGCCATCCTCCCCTTCGCGGCCTTGGTCCCCAGCCATCAGCTGACGCCGTACTGGCTCTTCGCTGTCGCCGGTGTCCTTCTTGTCACCGGGCGCGCCAAGCCGTGGTGGCTGATGTTTCCTCTGGCACTGGTCCTCTTCGGCTATCTCTATCCGCGATTGAGCATCGTGGCGCCGTACGGTCTGCTGTCCGGGTTCGATCCGGTCGAGAATGCCGCGAGCAACGTCCAGACGGAAGGCATTCTGGGTAAGCAGGTGACTTCGTTGATCTGTCGGTCACTCTCGGCCGGTGTGTTCGGGTTGGCGCTGATCTCTGTCGTGTACGCCTGGCGCACCAAGAAGACGTTCTGGGCTCCGATGGTCATGGCGTTCGGTTCGATCGGTCTGCTCGCCGGACAGAGTTACGGCGGCGAGGCAATCTTCCGTGTCTACCTCTACGCCATCCCAGGATGCGTGCTGTTGATCGCGCCGATGCTCCTGGCAGCGCTGGACGCCGAGCCGGGTGCGGCGAGCTCCGCGTTGCGCCGGGTGGGCGCACGAATCGCGTTCGCGTGCGCAGCCCTGGGCACCATCGGGGCAGCGACGTTCGGGCTGCAGGGTTACTACGGCCTGTGGCCGTTGATCATCGAAAGAGAAGCTCAGATCGAGTTGACGCACGAACTGGTCGCCGATGCACCGGCCGGGTCCGCCTTCACCATGCTCTATCCGGCCGGCTTTCCCATCAGATCGACGGCGAAGTACGTCGAGCAGGCCGAGGCGAACGAGCTCTTCGACGCCCCGTTGAACTACTACGGGCCCGAATACATGCTCGAGTTCCCCACTCCCGTGCAACTCGAGGCGTTCGAGTGGGAGGCCTCCCAGCGGGATACGCCGTCCTACGTGATTCTGACCCGTCAATCGCTCGAGGCCATGAACTACTACGGCTTCATGCGGGACGGCGCGGCCGAGACGTTCGAGCGGTGGTTGATTGCCAATCCGACGTGGTCACTGCTCTATCAGGACGCCGACACCATCGTCTACGAGCGTCCGCTTGCATGAAACCTCGTTGGGTATGACCAAGATCTCCAAACATCCTTGGAGTTTGTTTCAAAGCAGCTTGACAAACTTGTAGCTTCTTTTAAGGTTGTACTCAGTCGATGAAACAGGATCTAGCCGCTAAAGCCGGTTACAGATACTGCCATCCATGGTATTGGCGGGGGTCACGCCATGGATGTTCTGAGATCAGTCGGACTCACTGCACTCTTACCGTCTGGAATGGATATGTTGAACTCCCAAAACCCGCGCATCAGCATTGTCATCCCGACCTTGAACGAGGCCGCCAACCTTCGCCACGTTCTCCCACTACTGTCACACGACTACGAACTCGTTCTGGTCGACGGCGGATCCATCGACGGCACCATCGATGCCGCTCGTGAGATCCGTGGTGACATCCGCATCATCAAGCAAACCCGCAAGGGCAAGGGCAATGCACTGGCCTGCGGCTTCGAGGCCGCCACCGGTGACATCATCGTCATGTTCGACGCCGACGGATCGGCCGAAGCGGACGAGATCCCGCGTTTCGTCGACGCCCTGCTCGCCGGCGCGGACTTCGCCAAGGGCAGCCGCTTCACCGAGGGTGGCGGCAGCCACGACATCACGCCGCTGCGGCGTGCGGGCAACGGCGGTCTGCACCTCGTCGCCAACACACTCTTCGGCACCAAGTTCTCCGATCTCTGCTACGGCTACAACGCATTCTGGCGCGATCTGGTGCCGGTGCTCGACCTGCCTGCAGTGGATCAGGCCGGCGCCGAGGGCGAGATGCTCTGGGGCGACGGCTTCGAGATCGAAACAATCATCAACTGCCGCTTCGCCGAGGCGAATGTACGCATCCAGGAAGTGCCGAGCGTCGAGCTCGCCCGCATCTACGGCCAGAGCAACCTGCGTACCTTCTCCGACGGGTTCCGCGTGCTGCGTACCCTCTTCACCGAGCGGTTGCGTGCACGCCGGTTGGCCAAGAACTCGATCCCGCGCCCCGATCGCCGCACCAACACCGCACGCACCGACATGGACCTCGAGTTCGAGACCTTCGAGGTTCTCGACAACATGCACTGGCAAGAAAAAACGGCGTGACACAGCAGGACTCGCTCGCCGGCAGCAGTTCGAGCGCTCTGTCGTCCACGGTGGTGGTGTGTGCCTACACCCTCGATCGTTGGGATGATCTGAGCGCCGCGGTGGATGCTGTGCTCGATCAGTCGATCGCAGCCTCGGAGTTGATCCTCGTCATCGATCACAACGACGAGCTGGCCGAGCGCGCACGCGCCGAGTTCTCGCCTCGAAGTTCTTCCGTCACTGTCGTCGAGAACCGCCATCCCCGTGGGTTGTCCGGGGCACGTAATACCTCGCTCGATATGGCCACCGGCGACATCGTCGTATTCTTGGACGACGACGCCAGACCGCGTTCGACGCAGTGGCTTTCGTCGATTCTCCACCATTACACCGATCGCGCCGTCTACGCGGTGGGCGGGTCGGCCTACCCGGTGTGGCCTCATACGCGTCCAGCTTTTCTTCCCACTGCGGTGACGGGAGAACCGGGCGAACTGGATTGGATCGTGGGCTGTACATACAGGGGGCAGCCCACGACCACTTCAGCAGTACGCAACCTGATGGGCGCCAACATGTCCTTCCGCCGCGAGCCGGTTGCCGCCCTCGGTGGGTTCGTCTCCGGTATCGGCCGAATCGGACGCATTCCGCTCGGGTGCGAGGAAACGGAGCTGTGCATCCGTCTACGCCAGAATCACCCTGATGCCGAGATCGTGTTCGACCCATCGATCATCGTGGACCACACCGTCAGTGCAGATCGAACGCGGCCCCGCTACCTCCTCACACGCAGCTATGCGGAGGGTGTGTCGAAGGCTGCTATTTCACGGCTCATCGGCGCCGAGGATGCACTTTCGTCGGAGCGTGCGTACACGGCCAAGGTGCTGCCCCGCGCAGTGGGACGTGAAACCTCCGCCGCTGCCCGGGGAAACCCGGTGCGCATGTGGGGTGCCGTCGCCGTCGTCGCCAGTGTGGGTGCAGCCGGAATGGGCTACGCACGCGGTAGGCTCAGCCGTATCTCGAACTAGCGAATCTGGGCCCGCTTGGTCGAGTTGAGTGCTCGCACATGACCTGACGGCTTCGCCGAGCCGGTGAGGGTGAGCGTTCGACTCGCTCCTGGCGCGAGGTGGAACCACGAGTCGCTGATCTCGAAGCCGGCCACATCCACGCAGACGTAGTGCGCTGCCCACTGCGTCGACACGGTCAGCGTCCACGTGCACGGATCCAGCTGCTCGGCCTCGGCCGCCAACCCCACATCGTGCTGACGTGGATGCTGCTCGCCGATGAGGTGAGTGGCCTCGGCCGCTGCCTGCCCCTGCGCGTCGATCAGTTCGGCCACCACCGCCGCATAAGTCTGCGACCCGAATCGGTAAGAGTGGTTGACGTCGGTGAACGAACCGATGATCCGACCGAGCGAGACGCTGACTGCGCTGTGCGGTTCCATCGCGACGGAATGGAAGTGCACCTCGGCTACGGCATCGGCCACGCCGTACAGGCTCACGCGTAGTGTTCCGCGAAACTCCTCGGCGGTGTCGTCGACGAGTTCCACGCGTAGCCCGTCGAGACCGTCGTCGACGAGAAAGACCGTCACCGGACGGCTCAGACGCGCGAGGCTGTACCACGGCGCCTTGGGCAGTCCTGCTGAGTCCAGCAGCCCCCAGCCCGCCCCGGGTACGAGGTCCCGCAGGGTCAGTACGAGTGCGCCGGCGCATTCGGATCCGGCTCTGCGCCAGTGCATGTACGAGGACGTGACGGCCTCGCACACTGCTGCCCGGCCGTAGTCGAGATACAGTTCGGCGTCGTCGCGCCGCACCTGGTGCGGGTCGACGGCGAAGATCTCTTTCACGTAGTGGTCGCGGACGTCCTCGAAATCCCAGGACGAGCCGCGGTCGCGCGGCACGGCAGTTTTCCAGTCCGGGTGATGGCCGGCAACGTTCGCGGTGCCGAACATCGCGTCGACGGCTCGGCGCTCCGGCGGGATGGCGAAGGCGAGGCATTCGGCTGCGAAACGTACTCGCGCCGAGCGCACATCGGACAGCGGCCGCAGATAGCCGCCGACACCGAAGTAGTGGGCGATACCGTCGCCGACATGGGTGTGCAGTTCACCAGTCGAGGACGAGGGGCTGGATGTGACGTACGGGGTACCGGGAATCTCCTCCGCGAGATAGCCGGGAATACCGCTCTCCAGCAGCGGCATTCGCTGGCCCTCGGCGGGTATACCGAGCATCGTCGGCTGCTGCTGCGTCTCACTTCCCCCGCTGATGACAGCCAGCGCTGGATTGCCCCCGACCAGCCGCGTCAGTGCAGCCAGTTCGCCTTCGACTGCGTGGACGAAGCCTTCGTCCTCCGGCGGATCGGTGGTCGCGAACATGATGTCCTGCCACACCAGGATGCCCAGTTCGGCGCACAGTGACCAGAATTCGGGCTGCTCGTACACCAGGGTGCCGACGACGCGGATCATGTTCAGCCCGGCGCCGCGGACACGTTCGAGCTCGGACCGCATCTGCTCGGCGTCGATCCACAGCCGGATCGGATCCGGCGGCACCCAACACCCGCCACGGGCGAAGACGCGAACACCGTTGACCTCGAACGTCACCGAGGAGCCGGTCCGGTTCAGCGCCACGGTGCGGAAGCCGACCTGCCCTGTGCACTGCTGCCGCCCGTCCACCGCGAGTGTCCACGTGTGCAGCGTCGGGTCACCGTGGGTGTGCGGCCACCAGAGCTCCGCGTTCGGAACCTGCACGGTCACCTCGATCGGTCCGGCGTCGGCGGCGACCGACACGCTCTCGTCGCCGATGCTCACAGTGACCGTGGCTGGGCCGTCGAGTTCGCCTCTCAGGCGCAACAATCCGTGGCCGTCCTCGACGGTCGTGTGTGCGCGCACGTCACGCACTGCGGCATGCGGTCGCAGTATCACCGGCCGCCACAGTCCCACAGGCACCGGAAGGTCACCGTAGACGGGGGCGCGGCCGAGCAGGGTGGCGCGTTCGTGCCGGAGCCCCTGCTGGGCGATCAACGACGAACGCCACCGACCTCGTGGTCGTCTGCCCTGCAGCTGAGCGCTCATCGATTCGACGCGCACCGCGATGGACACCTCGCCGCTGCCCTCGGGAAGTGCGATGCCCTCGGCGAGTTCGATCACCTCCGGGCAGAACATCGAGCGGATGCGCGCCACCTCGGTATCGTTGATCCACACCGTCGCCCGGGTCGCCACACCGTCGAAGGTGAGGGTGTGGGCAGGCCCTGCGGGGAGGACGACGGTGGTGACGAACCACCAGTCCAGGTCGTCGATAC
This sequence comes from Rhodococcus sp. I2R, assembly GCF_020889545.1. NCBI lineage: Bacteria > Bacillati > Actinomycetota > Actinomycetes > Mycobacteriales > Nocardiaceae > Rhodococcus > Rhodococcus sp. I2R. The sequence goes on along the minus strand of NZ_JAHUTG010000018.1, from coordinate 44,420 downwards.
CCAGCCGGTCGGCCACAGGTAGCGCCGAGGCCACCGTGCCCGGAACCGTCGCCGGTAGCCACTGCGCATCCTCGGGCAGATCGCGCGGGTGCGCGCAGGTCCCGGGGGCCGTCGAGGACAGCCGCCACGAGGTCAGGTCGGTCACAGAGCTGTCGACACGATGTCCATGGCAGCCGCCCAGCTCGACGCCATCTCGGCGAGCGGTTCATCGACGGAGACGGTGCGTCCGCGGGCTGCTCTCGCCATCCGGAACTGGACCGCTTTGGCGCCCTGCGCCACCTGCATGAAGTGCGGGATCGCGGCCTCGATTCCATCCACACCCCGGCCGTGCAGGTAGCCGACGAGATCGGCGGCCAGTTCGGCTGTGGCGCCGCACTGACGCAGCAGCCCGAAGGACCAGAGGTGGAAGGCGTCGGGACCCGAGGTCTGCACGAGCGGGATGTCGGCGACGACGCGGCGCGCGAGCGTCTCCACCGGGTTACCGGAGGGGCGTCGAGCCGCGTGAGCGCGGGCGACGGCTAGGTCGCGGTCTCCGATACCGTCGGCGATCGCGCTGCGGCTCAGGCGGATCTGCTCGACGTACGGGAGCAGCACTTCCGCGTGCGGCGCAGGTGCGAGGTTGAACACGCCGTCGAAGTCGGCACCGGACAGTTCGAAGTAGCCACGATTGTGGAAGTACCCGAGCACCTTCTCACCGTCGTCGACGAAGTTCGGGACGATGGTGGTCTTGGTGTGCTGGTTTCGGTAGCTTGTGCCCGCGGTGTCCGGGAGCCAGAAGCCGTCCACCTCGACGGTGAGCAGTACGCCATCGCCGATGGCTTCGAGGACGTGGGGCAGGACGGGACGCCAGACGTTCATTTCGCCGACCTCGAGGCCGTAGAGAATACGTAGATCCTCCGACTGCATCTTCACGAAGTCCCATTGGCGACCATCGCAGTCCGCACTGAGCACGAACGCGAGCGCCGGAATCGGATCGGCTCCCAGCGAATGCAGAAGCTCGATCCACAGATCGACGTAGCAGTTGGTTTCGGTCCACACACGATCGTGGGCGTGGATCGCGTGCGTGGAGTACCCGTCGGGTGCGATGTCGAGCACACGCTGAGCGGTGGTTGCCGATTCTTCGTCAGTGGTTCGTCCGGTGGCCAGGGTCGCGCTATTCGCCATGACTGCGCCTTTCGTCACTCTTCGAACTCACGGTCCCCACGCCGATTTGCCCGTATTGCCTGATTCAACCACTCATTCTAACCAATTGGTTTGTTTGATGCTCAATTTCCGACGGTACGATCAATTTGAACCGTTCGACTGTCGACTGACCCGCTTTACGAGCAACTTCAGTATCGAGCGGCGGAAACGAGCGCATTCACACAGCGAACATTCGGTTCCCCGGCGGTAATGCTGATGCGCGGTTCGCGGGTGGTCGCATTTACAAACTGCGTCTGAGCTGGGCATATGCCGAGTCTAGTCACCCCATATCCACCTGAACGCCGAGAACGACTCGAACAGAATCGGAGAAAATGTGCGACGGCTGATTCGCCTCTGCGCCATCGCGCTCGGCTGGACGATCGTGATTCTGGCGGCAGGTCTACTCACGGCCCGCCAGTTCGGTGTGACGCAGATCACGCTGGTGGCGTTTCTGGTGGGCATCCCGTTCGCCGCGCTACCCACCGCGCTCGCCACCGCACTCTTCGCCGGCGCACGTTCGCGCGTCGGCTTCATCACCGCTCTCGCACTCACCCTGATCCTCGCGGGCATCCAGGTACCGCAGTTCGTGGCCGAGGGACGCACCGCGAACGGGCCCGAGATCACCGTCATGACCATCAACGCCGCCCACGGCGAGGCCGACGCCGACGCGATCGTCGACCAGGTCAGAACCAGCGGCGCAGATATCCTCGCCGTTCAGGAGCTGACCGGTGCCCAGGTAGAGGCGCTCACCAGCGCGGGCATCGACGAACTGCTGCCCTACAACTCCACCGAGCCACGACCCGTCGCCGACGGCTCAGGACTGTGGAGCCGAACACCGCTGACCGACGCCACCACCCTGTCGGGTTTCGAGTTCGCCCAGGTGCAGGCGAACACCACCGTCGACGGGGTGGACCTCACCGTCGTCTCGTTCCACGCGATGTCGCCGGCCACCCCCCGCCACACCGTCCAGTGGGCCGAGGATCTCGCTCGCATGCGCGGGCTGATGGATTCATACCCGGGAACGGTCATCGTCGCGGGAGATTTCAATGCCACCTCCGACCACCGTCAGTTTCGTGACCTCGCGAGCGACGGCTTCGTCGACTCGGCCGACGTAGCGGGCTCCGGGCTGTATCGCACGTTCCCGTCGCAGCGACCGCTCGCCCGCCTCGACCACGTCGTCACCAGCGATACCGTCGATGCCACGGAGGTAGGCCCGGTGGCGATTCCGGATTCCGATCACCTCGCTGTCACCGCGCGGCTGCAACTGCCGGCGGCCTGACCTCTCTAGAACCGGGGCAGCTCGAACACAGGAGGCGGCGGCAGCTGGATCTGCGGGAGCTCGATCTGTGGCAGCCCGGGGATCAGCGGCGGCGGAGGCGGTGGGGGCGGGGCGGGCGCCGGCGCGGGCTGCCTGGTGAAGGGTGCCTGTTGCGTTTCGACGGGGGCGGGCGCGGGCTCGGGTTCCACAGGCGGCGGGGGCGGCAGTTCGGTCGTGGTGACGGGCGCCGGACGCGAGGTCGACGGCGCCACGGTCGCGGACTCCTCGGCATCGGCGGGCGCGCCGGTGGCGCCCTCCGATCCGCCGTAGCCCAGTGTCAGTCCCAGCGCTGCGATCGCGGCGAGGCCACCGGCAACGAGGGCGGCTCCGCGGATCTTGCGCTTCGAGGTGGCCGGTTTCTCCGTGGGTTCGGGGCTGAGCCAGTCGGGCGCGCCGCTCAGAGCGGCACCCGTCGCGGCACCGCCCACAGGGCCGACAGGGCCAACAGGGCCAGCCGGTACAGGCGCTGCAACGCGGCGCTCCGCCGGTCGACCGCCCGTGCCGCGGCCGGCTTCGCCCTCGACCGGGGTGGCGAGCAGTGCGGCGCCTTTGGCCGCCACCGATTCGGGGTCCGCCGGCGTCACGACGGGAAGCCCCGTCCAGGACCGCAATATCGATTCCACCAGCGGGATACGCGCGCCGCCGCCGATGAGGAACAGCGCGTCGACGTGCTGGGGCGAGCGGGTGATGACGTCGCGAACCAGCCGCGCCGAGTACTCGATGGGCACGGTCACCAACGCTTCGAACGACTCACGGGAGATGAGGATGACGCCACTCTCTCCCGGCAGGCACACGGCCCCGGACGTCGAGAGTTGTTCCTTGGCGATGCGGCAGCGGGTGGTGAACTCGTCGAGGCCGTAGGCATTGTTCGGGTCGAGGCCCTGCTTGGCCAGTTGGTTGTCGCAGATGAGGCGGTCGAAGTCGGATCCGCTGATGTCGGTGGTGCGTTCGGCGAGGATGACGTTTCCGCTCGCGCGGTCGACCACGCTGATGGTCAGGCCCGAACTACCCAGATCGTAGAGGGCGATGGTCGAGAAGTCGCCGATCTCGCCGGTCGCCTCGAGGTACGCCAAGGCTGCGCGCGCCTCGGGAACCAGTCTGTAGTTGTGCAGGCTCTGCTCGTGCATCGCCTGCTGCAGATCGCCGAACTGCTGCTGGTCGCGGTAGGCGACACCGGTCGCCTCGACATGGCCTTCACCGCTGCCCTGAGCCAGCACGACGCCGATCGACTCGGCCGCCACCTCCTCGGCCCGATCCCAGTGCGCGTCGACGGTGTCGTTGCGGAAATCCAACCGGGATTCGCCGGAAGTGTGCAGGCGAAGATCGGGCCGCGCCATACGAACAGCGCTCGCCCCCACCGACACACCGAGAACCTCAGTCATGACCTGCCTAACTTGGACGCGCGAAGGGACTCGCCGTGAAAGAGATAACGATCGAATCTCGAAGCCCCCGCTCGGCAACACTGTAGCGCGAGCGCCGCCCGAATGCGATCAACGGTGACCGTTACTGTGACTGCTGTGCATGTCCTCTTCATCTGTACCGGGAACATTTGCCGATCTCCGACGGCCGAGAGGTTGTTGCGGGCCTACGCGGCGGAGGGCGGCCACGAGGTGACGGCATCGAGCGCGGGCACGCACGGACTGGTCGGGCATCCGATGGATCCGACGGCTGCGACGGTGCTACAGCAGCTCGGCGGTGAGTCCGACGGTTTCGTTGCGCGGCGCATCTCGGCTCGTATCGCGGAGGACGCGGACATCGTGTTGACGATGACTGCTCGGCACCGAGACGAGGTTCTCGCGATCGCGCCCCGAAAGCTGAGGACCACGTTCACGCTGCTGGAAGCTGCCGCTTTGGTCGACGCCGCCGGTGCGAGGACGGTCGAGGAGATGGCCGATGCCCGCCCGCGCCACGTCGTCGATGTTCTCGATATCGAAGATCCGTATCGGCAGGATCACGGCAGGTACGAGGAGATCGGGCAGCAGATCGCGGACGCGTTGCCGATCGTTCTTCGGGTGCTCTGACGGCACCGACACGGCGTCGTCGAGCAGATTTCTCGGCTGGGCGGCCTCGACGGGTCTGAGGTAACGTTCTCGCATCATTGCCGTCGATGCCGATGCGGCATCCGTGAGATGAGGGCTGAACTACATGCGAGACAGGGTCATCGCTGGTTCGGCGGTGGCAATAGCCGGGCTAGCCGTCGCGACGGGGTTGACGATCGGAGCCCTGGGCGGGGCGTTCGACGACTCGAGCGAGAAGGTGCGGCCGCCGGCGTTGCACAACAATCTCAGTACTGCGGTCAGCGCGACGAGTTCTTCGATGATCACGGTGCCGCCGTCGCCGACATGGGAGGTGGCCGTGCCCACGACGCCACGCGCGACGACGACTGTTACCGAATCGACGACCAGGGATTCCACGGAATCGACCACTCGGTCCTCGCGCCGGTCCACGACCTCCGCCGAGCGCACCACAACAGAATCGAACTCGGATGACTCCGATGACGAGGACTCGACGACGACCACATCCCGTTAGACACCGCACTTCACTACGACAGAATTGGCGCCCGCATGCCCGTCATCGAACACTCAGCCGTGACCGAAGCCCCGCGCGAGCGGGCCTTCGCGTATCTGGACGACTATCGAACCGTGCCCAGCTGGATGTTCGGGATTCGCTCGTTCGTCCCCGTCAGCGATGTGGTGCAGGGTCTCGGCGCGGTGTACGACGCCGAGATGCAGATCGGGCCGAAGGTGCTGCGATCGACTCTGGAGGTCACCGATTGGATCGAGAATCAGTCGCTGACGTTGTCCTCGGTCGAGGGCTTGGCGACGACGTCCACCTGGTCTTTTTCGGATACGGACGACGGAGGCACACGGCTCGACGTCGAGTTCTCGTACAGTTTTCCGGGCGGTCTGGCCGGGCGCGCTCTCGGCGCACTCGTCGAGCCGGTGGTGGGCCAAGCTATTCGCCACACCGAGTCCTCACTCAGGAAGGAACTTCGGAAGCTGTGAGCGGGTGAATCCTTCGATGTGGCTCACTCCGCAGTGAGTGCGTTCCACACCATTCGGACGGTTGTGCCGCGGGAATCGGTCGTCACCGCGGTGCTGTCGGCGAGGGCATGCATGAGGGGAACACCTTTGCCGCGAGTGGAGTCGGGAGGGTGCACGGCCCACTCGCCCCGGTCGGCGACGGTCACCTCGACCCATCCCGTCGTCGGAACACACTGCGCGTGCAGATCGAGGGTGCCGGGTTCACTGTCGGATTCGTAGGCGTGTTCGACGGCGTTGGCCATTGCCTCGTACGCAGCCAGCACCACGTCGTACGCCCTGTCCGGGCTTATGTCGAGATCTGTCAGCCACTTGCTGAGCGCTACCCTCAGTGCCGATGCACGCTCGGCGATGGCAGATTCGCCAGCGAATTCGATGTGCATTGTTACCTCGACAGGTTGCTGTGTTCCTTCACGGGTAGTTCCGGCAGCCAGTGCGTCGTCACCACCGAATGCAGTTGCCATCATCATCCCGTCATACCCAGTAGTTCAGGAATTACCCGTCGTCAACGAACTCAACGCTTCCCCGACGGTGGCGAAGATCCCGAATACCTCGTTCAAGCCCACCATGGCCAGCGGACGACCCGTCGACGGACCATCTGCGACCACAGCGAATCCGGCCGATCCGTTCAACTTCTGATGCGTCGATGCAAGCAGCGACATCCCAGCCGAGGCCAGGAAACTCACGTTCGTCAGATCTACCACCACTGCTGCGGGGGACTTGCCCAGCACGAGCTCGACGGACTCCGATAGTTGAGGGGCGGTGACCAGGTCCAGCTCGCCCGATACCGTCACCACGACCACATCGTCGCGCCAATGAACTGTCACGTCGAAATGCTGAGGGCCGAGGCCCGATTCGTCTGGCGTCACGCGTGCCAACATACCCGAGGGCCGGTCGGCGGCAGTGCCAGTACCCAGCAGCTCCGCCGCACTGCCACCCAGCGTGCAGGCCGTTAGGCTTCATTGGGTGACATCATCCCGCCTTGCCGAGAGCATCACGGTCGGCGTCGGCGGCGCGGTCGGCGCGGTAGTCCGGTTCGAGATCTGGCAGTGGCGCGATTCGCCGAAGTGGCTGCTGGTCAACACGTTCGGCATCAACGCGTTCGGCTGTCTCGTACTCGGTGCGGCGCTCGGCTATCTGTCGGGGACACGGACGCCGGTGCTCCGTGCCGCCGCAATCGGGCTGGCCTGCGGTTTCACGAGTTTCAGCTTCTACGCGCTGCAGGGGGTCACCTACGACGGAGCCTGGAATTCGGTGGTGTACATCCTCGTCACACCCGTGGTGGCGGTCACCGCGTTGGCGGCCGGGGCCCTCATCACGCGCCCGCACACACGCCCGGTCGAAGCGCTCCGGTGACGCCTGTCCTTCTCGTCGCGTTCGGTGGTGCCGCCGGTGCGCTCGTGCACTACCAGCTCACGCATGCCGTCACCGATCCGCGGCGGGCTGCACTGACTACGGTTCTTGCGTGCGCGGTGCTGGGGTTCGTCACCGCGGCTTCGCCGCCGCAGTGGTTTCTGACGTTGGTGTGCTTCGGGTTTCTGGGCGCGCTCGCGCCGATGACGTCAGTGGCGTTGCTGACTGTGACGCAGGTGCGCTGCGGCCGGTACCGCAAGGCCGCGGTGTTTCTCCTGGCGACGGTGGTCGGCGGCATCGCGTGCACGATGCTGGGGTTTCTGCTCTACAGCTCGGGGTTGACGCTCTACCGCAAGTTCTGACAGTCACCCTGGATCGCCGCTTTGGTGAAGCCGGCCAGCTGGTAGAGGTAGGTGTACTCCCAGTGGACCAGCGAGAAGTCGTAGGTACGCGGAACGGCCTGCATGGTGACCTCGCCGGCGAAGCACTGATCGAAGATGTAGCGGGCACGCGGTAGGTGATACCGCCAGCTGACGACGACGACGTGATCCCATCCCCGCTCCTCGGCGAGCTGCTGGGTGAAGATTGCCTCCCCGCGCGTCGTACTCGGTTCGGGTTCTTCGCACAGGACACTGTAGGTGTCGGTTTCGACGCCGCAGTACTTCTTCATGGTCGGGTCGGCAGCGCCGTACGGGTTGGACAGCACGACGGTGTCGGCGACGCCTCGCTCGGCGAGGGATATCCCGTAGGCCTCCCGGCCGTCGTGTTCGCCGCCGAGGACGATGATCGCGTCCGCGGGAGTGATGGGATCGACCGGCGCCTTCGTGAACGCAACGTAGCCCCCGACACCGACAGCCGAAACCAGCAGCACCGGCAGCACGATGGCCAGCACCAGAAGTAGGTTTCGGCGGATCACCCGACAAGCGTAGGCAGGATGGCCGGCCAATGCCGACGCCAGCGACCAACGTCACCCCACCCGCCTACCTACCTACCTACCTACCCGCCCGCCTACCTACCTCCCCACCCACCCGCCTACCGCATGAATGGACCATTCATGCCGCTGGGCCGTTGCAATGGTCCATTCATGCCGCTGGGGCGGGGGGCGGGCGGGCGAACGAGCGAGCGAACAACAGCCCCTACTCGCTCGGCTGGGGCAGGTTGCACTCCTCGATTTCAGGGTTGACGCCGAAGTAGTTCAGCGGCCCGGCCACCACGGTCAGGGCGATGGTCCCGACGCCTGCGCAGTTCTCCGGCGCGCTCGAGGCGTACCCGCGCTGGAACACCGCGAAGGCTCCGATGATGAGCCAGACGACGATGATGAAGGTGATGATTCTCATGGCGTTACCCCTCCCCGCGGCCGCCGATCGGCCACGCGCTGGCCAGCTGGTTACCCCGGGATCGTCGGTGACAAACCCGTTCAGGCGTCGGCCTTCTCGGTCAGCGTGTCCAGTTCGCGTCCCTTGGTTTCGGGCGCCGCGTAGGCCATCCACACCACTGCGAGGACGACGAATGCGGTGACCATCGCGAAGGTCAGCGGCAGCCCGAGGATCGGCCACATCACCGAGCCGAACAGCAGCGGACCGAAACCGGTGGCGATGCGGCTGACCGAGGATGCGTAGCCGAAGCCCGACGCCCGCAGCGGTGTCGGGTACAGCTCGGAGACGTAGCAGTACAGAACGGGGATGGCGACTTGGATGACGAACCCGAATACCGCCAGCCACAGCAGCACACCCGATCCGACGTCGAGCATCACCGCGAACAGCACGAGCGCGCCGCCGGCGAGCGGGGCGGAGATGCCGATGACCCATTTCCGTCCGACGACCTCCACCAGGTACGCCGACAGCGCGACACCGAGGATCCCGACCGCCGTCATCAACGTCGTCCCCGCGAAAGCGGCGAAATCGTCGTAGCCCTGCTCGCGCAGAATCGACGGCATCCAGCTCAGCGCCGCGTAGTACAGCAGCATGATCGAGACGAACAGCAGCCAGGACGCGGAGGTGATGCGCGGGCTGTAACTCCACAGCAATTTCAGCTGGGTCAGCGGAGACCCTGTTGCTCTGGTTTCGGCGAGGATCACGTAGTCCTGCGGCGGCGCGGCGGTGCGGGCGACCATGTCGTCGATGACCGCTCGCGCTTCCGCTTCGCGGCCGGCTTTGGCGAGGTAGATCGGCGATTCGGGGATGCCGCGTCGTACCCAGAACAGCAGCAGGGCCGGCAGGATCATGAACAGCAGCATGATGCGCCAGCGGATGTCGCCGTCGATGGGCACCAGCAGGGTCGCGACGACGCCGCAGAGGGTGGCGCCGATCGGCCACCATCCGTCCATCGCGGAGAGCACCTTCCCGCGGATCCGACGCGGCGAGAACTCACTGACCAGCGCGTAGTCGACGGGGATACAGCCGCCGAGCCCGAATCCGGCACAGAACCGCAGCAGTACGAATATTTCGAAGTTCGGGGAGAATGCCCCGAGCACCGAGAACAGCGCAAAGATCAGCAGTGTTGTCGCGAATGCGCGTTTGCGGCCGAACCGGTCGGCGATCGTCCCCCATACGACGGCGCCCACCGCCATGCCGATGAGGTTGCCCGTGGCGACGAGACCACGTTCGGTTTGTGACAGATCCCAGTAGGTGCCGAGCAGCGGCGTCAGGAAACCGTTGAGTGCCACGTCCCAGGCGTCGAACATGAATCCGAGGCCGCCGATGATGAAGATGCGGCCCTGCACGGCCCATTTCCACGGGAGCTCCTGGACGATCTGTTCACCGGTCTTCACTGGCGAATCCTCTCACCGGGTATCCCTATAGTGTCGTCGACATGCGAACCCCGGTGACGCTGCTACTGGCGGCGAGCCTCGTACTCGGCAGTTGCGCGAGCGATCCGCTGCCCGAGGCGCCGACGAGTCCGCAGGAGGTCCGGTTCGCATCGGGGTCGATCGGCGTCGGAACATCCACCTCGCCGCCGGAGACCCATGATGCCCGCCTGGACGCGGTGCGGATCGACGACGGACAGGTGGTGCTGACGTTCGCCGGGGACGGGACGGTCAACTACGTCGGGTGGTACGTCGACGAGGCCCGCCCCTACAACGACACAGCCCAGACCCACAACGACACAGCCCGGCCCCTCGACACAGCCCGGCCCCTCGAGGTGCCCGGCGCGTCGATTCTGCAGCTCGATCTCATCTCCTCGGCCGCACCGTCCGAGGCCGAGAAGGCAGTGCGGCCCACGTCGGACGGGGACATCTCGGTGCGCGTCGCGGCGCCGCAGGACGGCGTCGTCCAAGTCTTCGTGGGGATCGCGGCGGATCGACCGGAGTTCACGGTGAGCACGGGACCGGATGAACTCACCGCCACTTTCGCGAACTAGTGCAGCCGTTTGAGCACCCGGCTCGGCACCCAGTGCGTCACGGTTTCGCAGCGGTCCTTGGACATGAGCTGGTACGTGACGCGCCCGATCCAGTCGCCGTCGACGGTCATCGACCATTCGGTGAGGTCACCGGGTACGACGGTGCGCACGTCGAAGCCCTCGGCGGTGTAGCGACCGCTGTGGTGCGGCGGGTGCGGGTAGAGCACCGACAGGTCGATCAGTACTTTCACCGCGGGTGTGAGCACCTTGAAGGGACGGCGCGAGTCCGCACCTCCGTTCGAACCATTCACCCTCACTGTTCGACCATACGTTCGAATGACTGCAGACTCAACGCGGCCTCGAACTCGACATCGCGGCACAGAGCTGTGACTGTGTATACCGACCCGCCCGCCCGTCAGTTTGGAGACCACTCACCATGAAGCCCCAGCGTCGCCCGATCATCGTTTTCGCCGCCGCCCTCACCCTGGGCCTCGCAGGCTGTGGATCGGACGGCGGATCGGACGGCGGATCGGACGAGGGTGCCGAGGCCGCGAGTGGCGGCGACCTGTGCGCGCAGCTCGAGAACATCTCCAACTTCGAGATGGAGTCGCAGTCCTCGGCGGCGATCGATCCCGGCGACTGGCCGGCGATGCAGGCGATACTGCAGGAGTACGGGGACGGGCTCTCCGAGCACTACGACCCGGCCATCGAAGCGGCCGAGGATGATCTCGCCGCCGATCTGACCACTGTGCGCGACGCCAGCGCCCAGGTGACCGAGCTGGTCACCGAGTCGCCCTCGTTCGAGGAATACCAGCAGCAGACCGAGGCGAGCATCGACGTCGAAACATTCACCGCGGCAACCGATGCCAGTGCTCGCATCGATCAGTACACACGGGCGAACTGTGATTTCGCCAAGCAGCAAGAGCCGCTCGACGCCGAGCTCGAGGAACTCCCCGGCCAGCAGGTACCGGAGCAGCCGGCGGGCTAGCAGCGAGCGATGATCTCGCCCAGCGCTCGCGCCGCGTCGGGAAAGGTGCCGGGGTTGGGGCCCGCGTAGGTCAACCGGAGGTATTTTCCGGTGGCCTCGGCGGGGAACCAGTCGCTGCCTGCGCCGATGATGACACCGGCCGATCGGCTTTCATGAACGACCCGGTCCATGTCCACGGCGTCCGGGAGCTGCACCCACAGGTTGATCCCGCCGCGCGGGACCGCCTCGATGTGCACCAGCGGTGCGTACTCACGGAGCGAGTCCACGAGCAGGTCCCGACGGCTCTGCAACTGGTGACGAAGGTTGCGCAGGTGCGTCTTCCACGACGGGTGGGTGACGACGTCCAGCGCGACGGCCTGCAGGATCCCGCTGACGTACATCGAGTGGACCTGCGTGTCGGCGAGGATTCTCTCGTGCGCGGGTCCGCGGGCGATCACCGCCCCCACCCGCACCGCAGGTGAGACGCTCTTGGCCAGCGATCGGATGTAAACGACGTGGCCGGCGTCGTCGCGGGCGGCCAGTGGCGTCGAATCGGCGGTGATCCCGAAGTCGTGCATCGCGTCGTCCTCGATGAGAAACGCGGAATGCTCGCGCATGATGCCCAAAACCTGCTCACACAAAGCATCGGACCACTGCGCTCCAGTCGGGCTCGCGAAGTTCGGTTGCGCGTAGAAGGCGCGGGCACCGGTGCGCTCGAAGGCCCGCGCGAGCTCGTCGGGGTCGGGGCCGCTGAACCCACTCGACACCGGAATTACTTCCACCCCAGCTTGTTCCGCGGCCAGAATGGCACCCCAGTAGGTTGGTGATTCGATCAGCAGGGGCCGTCCGATGCCGACGAGCGTACGAAATACCGTGCTCAACCCGGCTTGGCTTCCCGGTTGCACGACGACATCGCCGGGCGCGGGCGGTGTGACTCCGAGCGGTACGGCCGATCCGAGTTCGGTTGCGAACCATGCCTGTAGCTCTCCGAGGCCGGCGGCGGGAGGTCGGTTGATGACTGCGTCGGATCGGGCTGCGCGTGTGAATGCCGCGCGAACGAGGCGTTCGGGCAACAGTTCTCGGTCCGGGTAGCCCGAGTGCAGTGCAATGACGTCGTTGGGCGCGCTCTGCAGCGCGGCGGGCATCTTCGGCATTCGGTGGCCCGGCGTGGCGAGTGCGCCGGTCTGCCAGCCGTAGTCGTTGGGTCGCGCGGTGCGCACTGTTCGAACGAATGTCCCGACGCCCGGCCGGCTTTCGACCAGCCCTGCCGTGGCGAGTGTCCGCAGCGCCTTCTGCACGGTGACGGGGCTGGCTGCGTGCCGCTCGACGAGGGATCTGGTCGACGGCAGTTTCGCCCCGGGTGGTGCTGTGGATATCCAGCTCCGCAGCTCTGCCGCAATACGCGAACTGCTATCGTCATACATGACACAGCAGAGTAGCGCTACTCTCCCGCAGGCGCCAGTGGTACTGCAGCGCTCCGGCCTCGCCTGGGGACTCCTGGGCGTCACCGCCTTCTCTTTCACCCTCCCTTTCACCAGCATGGCCGTCGCCGGTGGCATGTCGCCGATGTTCGTCGGGTCGGCGCGAGCCGTCCTCGCCGCTGCACTGGCCGCGGCCGCCTTGGCGCTCACCCGCCAGCACCTGCCCCAAGGAGTCCAGTGGCTGCGACTCGCCGTTGTCGCAGCAGGCGTGGTCGCGGGCTTTCCGCTGCTGACCTCCTTCGCGCTGGAGACGGCACCGGCGGGTCACGGCGCCGTGGTCATCGGGCTCCTCCCCGCCGCCACTGCCGTCGCCGTGGTGATCCGCACCCGTGAGCAGCCGCCGCGGGCGTTCTGGGTCGCGGCAGGTGTCGGCGCCCTGGCCGCCATGCTGTTCGCTCTCGCTGCCAGGGGCGGCGTGAGCGGGCTGCACTGGTCGGATCTGCTGCTCTTCCTCGCCGTTGTCGCCGGCGCCGTCGGGTACGCCGAGGGAGGGTTGCTCTCCCGCGAGCTCGGCGCCTGGCAGACCATCTCCTGGGCGCTGGTCGTCGCAGCACCGTTGATGGTCGTGCTTGCCGGCACCTCCGTCCTCGGCCGGACCCCCACCGGCACCCCGGGCACGTGGGCCGCGTTCGCGTACCTCGGGGTCGTCAGCATGTTCCTCGGCTTCTTCGCGTGGTACCGCGGACTGTCGATCGGCCCGATGACGCGGGTCAGCCAAGTGCAGCTGGTCCAGCCGGTGATGACGATCTGCTGGGCAGCACTACTGCTCGACGAGCGAGTGACCTGGCTGACGGTGGTGGGCGGCGTGACCGTGATCGCCTGCGCAGCCGGGGCCGTCGTGGTGCGGTCGTCCAACCGTGACGCACGCAGGGAATCGACATCGAAATGATCCGTCAGGACGTATATCGCGGCGGAAACAGCGCCAACGACCGGAAAGTCCCTGACGAGAACGGCTTTGACGTGATGTAGATCCCAGGAGAGTGTGCTCGCGTAAACCTCCGATCGGGTATCGTAACCACATCGTGACAACCGGTCGGTTCGGCCGGGGAGGGCATATGGAGAACCACTTCTTCCGACATCGTTCGGCCGCAGCGCTCGCTGTGCTGGCAGCTGCCGCGATGCTCGTGGGGGCCTGCAGTCCCGACGCCGACGGCCCGGCCTCCCCCACCCGTGTCCCGACGACCGCTGCGACAACGACGGTTGCGACGAGCGTTCCGCCGACCGAGCCGGTGCGGAATTCGCCGCCACTGATTCCGCCGAGCAGCGTCGCCTCGCCCGAGCCGACGGGTGCCATCTACGTCCCGCCCGAGACGCCCGGCCCGGTCACCTGCATCGATTGTCAGCCGACGGTGGAGCCTGTCGCCCCCACCGCGACCGCCCCGCCGCGCGCGGTCGACTCGCGCGGGTTTCCGCTGGGCACGACGTGCGGGCCCGTATCGTGCACGTCACCCGATGGCGTGATCTTCGGCAATCCCGACGTGATCCCACGCCTCGGCACGGAGGACTATCTGTGCACCAGTCCAGAGTGCTCGCCGTTTTCAATCGTGCCCGGCCCGATGCTTCCGTCCACAGGCAGCATGACCGAGATGGATATCAACTGATCCATGCCCGGTAATGATGTGCGTCACGCAGCAAAGCGCCCGTAGCGCCGCTGACGTTGCACATCCGGCCGCGCGTGGGCAGCCGGTCCAGTTTTCGGCCAGCACATTTCGGGGCCGAGCGGGATCATGTTGCAGTGAACAATCACGGCGCCCCTCGCCCTCCCGGTTCGAATCATCCAGCTGAGATCGCCGCCGTCGCCGTACTGGTGGTGCTCGTCGTGTCCGCTCTGGCCGCAGCTGCCGCGACCGGGCGTCTGTAGCGCTGGCCCACTGCTAGGGTCGGGCGCGTGTTCAGCCGCCAACATCCAGTACTGAGACGAATCATCCTCGCCGTCGTATCGATCTGCGCGGTGTTCTTGTTCATCAACGGGCTGATCGAGGGCGACTGGCTCTCGGTCGGACTCAGTGTGGTGGGTGCAGGGTTCCTGCTCGACAGCATGCGCCCAGGCCGCAGACGCAAGGATCTGGCGCGGGTGGATCCCGAGACGGTGCCGTGGGATGCAGTCGCGTCGGCGATCGCGGCAACCGACAGCCGCATCCCGGCCATCAAGTTGCTGCGCCAGCACTACCCCGGCCTGGGCTTGAAGGACGCGAAAGACCTGGTCGACGCCCAACTCCCGACCTGAACCGAGTAGGCAATTCACCGTTGCCATTCCGTGATCGATAGGTGACATTTCCGAGATCTTCTCATTCTGGCGAAGTTACCTTGCGCTGACACAGTTGCTGTCAGTCGGCATTTGACCGACAGCACGTTCTCGACGCAAGGAGTGCACGATGATCACTGCAGCCAACCCCCTGTCTTTCGGCTCTACAGCGATGTCATTGGACGAAGCTCCCCGCTACACGGTCGAGGTCGAGTCCTACTCACCGAGCTACTCCATCCTCCGCGCGTCCGGTGATCTGGATATGAGCTCGAAAGGCGAGCTGCTGTTCGAGGTGGACCGCGCCCTGTCTTCCGGCACCGACGTCGTACTGGATCTGTCCGCTGTGTCGTTCATGTACTCCGGGGCCGCAAACGCGGTCATCGACGCCGCCTCGGCTTCCGATGGGCGCGTGCACATCTTCGCCCCCACCCGCCCGGTAAGGATGATTCTCGACGTCCTCGGTGCAGCCGATCTTGTCGTCGATCACCTCCCCACGCGCGGGAGGTCGTTGTGAGCGCCCCGAGCCCGGACCGCATGCCCGACAACACCGGGCACGAGAATCACCGGGAACCCGAAACCCTCGACCGCGCGCCCAGGTCTTCGTTTCTGCAGATGTTCCTCGAGGCGCGGCCCCCGCGCGAGGAGTCTCGATCCACCGATTGATCCGCACACCGCCGATGTATAGCGTCCTATACATCAAGGAGGCGGTATGACGGTTCGTTGGATTGCGGCGTGCGCGGTGGGGTTCGCCGTCGCGCTGGTGGTCTCGGTGTCGGCGTGGCTGTTCTCGCCTGTCGCTCCCGCCGTTTCCGCTGTCGTTTTCGGAGCCTGCGCGCTACCGCCCGGCCTCGCGCTCGGGTGGCTTCTCTGCGTTGCACCCACCAACTCCGCCTATCGCGCCGATTCCGACGGTGATGTCGAAACCCACTGGATCACAGAAGCTCTCAGCGGAACCGCTACCGACCTGATCGTCGTCATGGGTCTCTGCCTGGTGGCCGTGTCGATCACACGAGCCGATATCCCGACGGTTCTGCTTCTGACCGCGTTGATACTGCTGGCGTTCGCCTCCTGCACGATGCGCTACGCGGTCCAGCGTCACCGCGCACTATCTGCATGAAAAACCCCGCGTGAAAAGCCCCGCATGAGAAACGATGTACGACGCCGGCGCATCGAAAAGGGCTGGTCTCAGGTAGAATTGGCCGAACGTATAGGCGTGACCCGCCTGACGGTCATCTCCATCGAAAAGGAACGCTTCGACCCCAGCCTGCCGGTCGCGTTCCGCATCGCATCGGCTTTCGCCTGCTCCATCGAGGACGTCTTCCAGCCGAACACCGAGTAAGCGTGACTCGCCCCACATCGGCGTTTGTTTTCGGCGCCGAGGACCGACTTACAGTGTGCAAGTTGCATTCACACAATACGGAGAGGTGCAGACATGAGCTTCATCGACAAGGCGAAGAACACCGCAGAGGACGCACTCGGCAAGGCCAAGGAAGTTGTCGGCGACATCACCGACAACAAGGACCTCGAGGCCGAGGGCAAGGGCGATCAGGGCTCGGCGTCCATCAAGAAGGTCGGCGAGAACATCAAGGACACCTTCAAGTAGTTCTCGCCCTCGAACGGGCCACCGGCCGCACCGCCGACAAGCACCACCCAGTCGGCCTCGGGGTGAGAGAATCGGCGCCATGAGTATGTTCCAGCGTGGCGCCGGTATGTTCAACACCCTGCTGCGGCCGGTGCTCGGGGCACCCGTCGTCGGGAAGTTTCTCTCGGGCTCGCTGGCGGAGGTGACCTATGTCGGCCGTAAGTCGGGCCGTCGGGTCGAGCTACTCGTCGCCTACAAGCGGCGCAGCGACGAAGTCCTCATCGCCGTTGCCATGCCCGACAAGAAGACCTGGTGGCGCAACTTCTACCCCGACGGCGGCCAGATCGGCATCGTGCTGGACGGTGTCTTGCGAACCGGACGCGCGCTCGCCCACAAGGACGGCAAGCGTGTCACCGTGAAAGTCGAGCTCGACCCTATCGAACAGGCGTGAAGCCTGCCCCCACCCCGCCTCTGGCGTTCAACCGCGCCAACGACTCCGACGCCGACGCGTACACCGTCGGACCCACCACGGGCACGGTATCTGCGTGGCTGGCGATCCCGACGAGCGTCGTCCCACTCACCAACGCCCCACCCGAGTCGGCCCACAGCGTGGGCGTCGCGGTGACGATGTCGGTGTCGGTGCGGACCTCGAGCACGCTCCCGCAGGTGATCGACGTCGCAGCGCCGCTCTTGCACACCTGTTGTCCGGGCGCTGCGGGTCCGATGTCGGTGACCGTGACGCCGCCGGTCGATGCCACCGGGATCACTTTTTCGGGGTCGAGTTCGATGACCCCGTAGTCGGGTCCCCAGTGACCGATGACGGTTTTTCCCACCGGCCCGGCCGCGGGGCTGCCGATCAGCGTGACCGGCAGGCCGGGTGCGAGCACGCAGTGCCCGGCCGTCAGTCCGACCAGCCGCCCGCCCGAGTCGTAGCCGACCGCGGCGAACGAGCACGCCGTGAGATCGTCGATTCCCCCTGTCGTGACGTATCCAGTGCCGGGGCCGACGAGAACGCTCGGCGCCGCAGCGGCGGGCGCGGCACCTGCCAACCCCAACCCCAACCCCAACCCCAGCGAAACTCCCAGAACGATCCCAACTCTCACTTGCGGTACCGTCGACCGCCCGGCGCAGCACCCGGAGTGCTTTCAGGAGTGCTCGTCTCGGGTGCGGTCGTCTCGGGTGCGCTCGTCTCGGGCGGCGGCGTTGTTGTTGCGCCGTACGTCGGCCGCGCGCTGATGCCGTTCCCGTTCCTGTTGCCGTTCACGGGCGGCGGCGCCGAAGCCGGTGCCGTCGGTTCGGAACCGTTCCAGGCCGTCGAACCGGGAACAACAGGGTTCGGCGTCTGACGCGGAATCGTCTTGTCGGTCTCGTAGTAGTACGAGTAGTTGTCGCTGCCCTTGCGTCCGCTGGGAGTCATGGTGAACACCGCCCCGAGGACGTGGGCGCCGATCTTCTCGAGGTTCTCCACCGAGCGGGTCACCTCGGCTTCGCTGGTGTGACCGAACCGCGCGATGACGAGTGCGCCGTCGCTGTGGGTGGTCAGCAGCGCCGAGTCGGTCACCGGGAGCAGCGGTGCGCCGTCGATGATGACGTAGTCGAACTTGCCGCGGAGTTCGTCGATGACGCGGCGCGAGGCCTCCGACCCGAGCAGCTCGGACGGGTTCGGCGGCAGTGGTCCCGAGGCGAGCACCTCGAGTCCTTCGAAGCTCGACGGCTGCAGCACATCGGACAGTTCGGCCTGCCCGGCGAGGATGGTCGAGAGTCCGACGGAGCCGATGAGGCCGAGGTACTTCGACACTCGTGGGCGGCGCAGATCGCCCTCGACGAGCGCGACGTGGTGACCGGCCTCGGCCAGTACCAGTGCGAGGTTGACCGCGACGGTCGTCTTGCCTTCCATCGGCACGGCGCTGGTGACGACGATGACCCGCGGCGGGTGGTCCACTTCGAGGAACTGCAGGTTGGTGCGCAGTTCGCGGAACGCTTCCGCGCTGGAGGATCGCGCCGTGTCGAACGAGACCACCGCGCTCTCCTTGAACGACTTGTCGAACGGGATGGATCCGACGACTGCGGTCCTGGCGGCAACTTCCAGCCGCGCCCGGCTCTTGATGGTGTTGTCGAGCCGGTCACGCAGCACTGCCAGGGCGATGCCGAGGAGCAGGCCGACGGCTGCACCGAGGGCGAGGTTGCGGGTCGTTTTCGGGCTGATCGGCGTCGAGGATTCCTGGGCCTGCTCCACCACACGCACACCGGCAGCAGGGGCGCCGCCGTCCTCGGGAGTTTCGAGTTCGCGCACCAGCGTCGTCAGCTGCGTCGCGAGGGAGTTCGCGATGTCGCGGGCGAGCGCGGGTGAGTCGTCGACGACACACGTGTCGAGCAGGACGGTGTCCGGCGTCGAGGTCGCGGTCACTCTTGCAGAGAGTTGACCTGGCGTCAGGTCGAGGCCCAGATCGTCGATCGTCCGCGCCGCGAGGGTGTCCCCGGTGACGAGTTCGGAATACGAGGCCACGCGCTGCTGGGAGAACAGGTTGCCCTGGTAGCTCTCACTCACCGAGGATCCGCCCGAGGTGGAGACGAACACGCGGCTGCACGACTCGTACGTCGGTGTCGTCAGCAGGGACACGGCTAGCGCCCCCAGCACTGCGACGGCGACGGTGACGACGATGATCATCCACCGTGCGCGCAGGATGTGAAGGTAGTCCTGGATTTCCACGTGGGCTCCCTAATCTTTTCGGTGACGCTGTAGAGAAATTGGTGTGGTGCTCGGGCTGTCGGGGGCGGTCATGGCGGACTCGCTGTCAACGTGAACTGCACGACGTCGATCCGTTTGTCCTTGAATCTCGAGGAGCATCCGGTGAGGTAGTGAATGTACCGGTCGTAGTTTTCCTCGGAGGACACCTCGATCGCTCGGTCGCGGGCGGCGAGGAGCCGGTCGGTCCATTCGTCGAGCGTGCGCGCGTAGTGCGGTCCGAGGGCGTGTACGCGTTCGACATGGAACCCGGCCTCGGTGGCACGGGTCATCACCATCTCCGATTGCGGTAGCTGCCCGCCGGGGAAGATCTCGCGCATGATGAAGCGGACGAAGTGTGCGTCCTCGCGGGTGAAGACGACACCGCTCGCGAGCACCTCGGCCAGTGGCCGCATGACGATGGTGTGCAACAACATTCGACCATCCGCAGGCAGCGCCGCGTGGAACCGGTCGAAGAACGCCGAATACCGTTGCCGGCGGAAATGTTCGAATGCTCCGATGCTGACGATGCGGTCCACGGGTTCGTCGAATTCCTCCCAGCCCTGCAGCCGGATCTCGACGCCGGGTAGGTCGGCGACGAGCTCTCGTGCGTGGTCGTACTGGTTGCGGCTCAGCGTCAGTCCGATGACCTCGACGTCATGATTGCGCGCCGCGCGTCTGGCGAGAGCGCCCCAGCCACAACCGATATCGAGCAATCTCATGCCGGGTTCGAGGTCGAGCTTGCCGAGCGCAAGATCGATCTTGGCAGTCTGCGCCTGCGCGAGGGTCATATCCTCGCGCTCGAAGTACGCGCAGCTGTAGGTCATCGACTCGTCGAGGAAGAGCTGGAAGAACTCGTCGGAGAGGTCGTAGTGTGCGCGCACCTTGTCGACGTACGGCATCAGTTTCTCGGTGTTCATGAGGCGACACCTTCCCTGACCTGCGTGCCGATCACACGGCCCAGTGCGCGGGCGCCGGCGGTGCCCAGCATGTCCTCGTGGGCGGCGTCGATCTCGCGCACCGAGATATGCCCGCCGATGAAGCGTTCCCACCCTGTGAGAGGTGCCGACCCACGAGCGGCGATGTACACCACATCACCGTCGAAGACCCGCGGGGAGTACTGCGCAACCCACCGGGACGCCATGGTGACCGGGTGGAACATGCGGGTCAGATGCTCGACCGTCAGGAACGCCAGTTCACTGCCGCCGGAACGTACTCCGGAGACGATGTCCTCGAACGTCGACCCGGCGGCCCCGAGCTGACGGCCCAGATCCTCGACGCTGAACTCGGCGGCGTCGGTGGGGGCGGACAGGTGGGCGTCGACGAGTACGAGCTGCGCGACATCCTGCAACCGGGCGGCGACGGCGTGCGCGATGACGCCGCCGAGCGACCACCCGAGCAGGTGATACGGACCCCGAGGTTGCACGGCTCGGATTTCGGCGGCGTAGCGGTCGGCGAACTCGTCGATCGAATCGGGCGGGGTTTCACCGTCCGCGATCCCCGGCAGCTGCAGGCCGTACACGGGCCGATCGGTCTCGGCGAGCAGCGAGTAGTAGCTCCACGCGATGCCGATGGCCGGGTGGATGCAGAACAGCGGTTCCCGGTTGCCGTCACCGCGCAGCGGCAGCATCACGTCGAAAACACCGGCTGCGCTGCCGATCTCGGAGTCCGAGTCCAGTTGCGCCGCGAGCGAGCGCACCGTCGGGAACTGCAGTAGCCACCGGATCGGCACAGTCCGCCCCAGCTGCTCGCTGAGCGCATCCATCACCCGCACCACCGACAGTGAATGCCCACCGAGGTCGAAGAAGTTGTCCTCGGCGCCGATCCGATCGGCGTCCAGTTCCAGTACCGCCGCGAACGCTGCCCGGACGGCGAATTCCAGCTGGGTCGACGGCCGTTCCGGAGTCACCGAGGGCGGCGTCGGAGCGGGCAACCGGCTGGCATCGATCTTCCCGGACATCGACACCGGCAGCGCGTCGACTCTGGTCACCGTGCTCGGCACCATGAACGAGGGGATGGCGCGCGCGAGCCGCTCCCGGACCGCGCGGGGATCGACGTCCCCGACTACGTAGGCGGCCAGCGAATCCTCCCGCCCCACCACACATGCCTGTTCGACGCCGGTGCTGCGCAGCAGTTGAGCTTGGACCTCGGCCAGTTCGACGCGGTGGCCGCGGATCTTGACCTGCGAGTCGACCCGTCCGAGGAATTCCAGTTCGCCGCCGCTCCAGCGGACCAGGTCGCCCGTCCGGTAGAGACGCCCCGCCCCGGTGGCGATATCGGGGACGAACCGCGCCGCGGTCGCACCGGGTTGCCCCAGGTATCCCTCGGCGAGTCCGGGGCCGCCGAGGTAGAGCTCGCCGACGACGTTCTCGTGTACCGGCCGCAACCGGGCGTCGAGCACCACGGCAGTGAAGCCGCTGACCGGGCCGCCGATCGTCACCGTGTCTTGTCCATCGAATTGTTCGGTGGTGCAGGTGCTCATGATGGTGGCCTCGGTGGGACCGTAGGCGTTGAACACTGCATGCCCGTCCGACCAGCGTTGCAGCAGTTCGGAATTGGCTGCTTCCCCGGCCATGATGACCACCTCCACCGACGGCGTCGCCGACGGGTCGGTGATCTGCAGGACTGTCGGCGTCAGGCACACGTGCGTCACCGCAGTCTCGGCGATGAAGGTCTCGAGTTCGCGTCCGGCGTAGATGCCGGGCGGCACCACCACCATGGTGGCCCCGGCACCGAACGCGAGGAACATCTCGAACAGCGAGGCATCGAACCCGGGCGACGCGAACTGCAGTACCCGCGAACCGGTCCGGACCCCGAACAGCTCCCGCTGGCTGTGTACCAGGTCGGCGAGGCCGCGGTGGGTGACCCGAACACCTTTGGGCACCCCGGTCGATCCGGAGGTGTAGATGACGTAGGCGGTGTCGTCGAGGTGACCAGGGTCGTCGAGGTGTGCCGCCTGCACGCGAGAAGTCGAAGCTCCCTCGGTCTCCGAGATACCGGTGATGGTGGTGACGGGCACTGCGCGGGTGATCATCTCCTCGATCCGCTCGGTAGGCAGCGTAGGGTCGATCGGCAGGTACGCGGCGCCGCTCTTCGCGACGGCCCACAGTGCGGTGACGAGATCCGCCGACCGCGGCAGTACTACGGCCACCACCGTTCCCGGCTCGGCACCCTCGCGAAGGATCGTCTCCAGCAACATGTTCGAGCGTCGGTCCAGATCCCGGTAGGTGAGCTCGGTCGTACCGTCGACGACGGCGGTGGCGTCCGGCCACTGCTGCGCGGCCCGCTCGAGCAGGGTGCGCAGGGTGTACTGCTCTGCGACTCCCTCGCGGGATACCCCGCCGCTGCCGGTGCCCAGGAACTCTCGGCTTCCCAGTGCCGCGGTCGGCTGCTGGGCCGCGAGGTGCAGCACCTCGGTGAGCCGCTCGGCGAGGCCGACGCACACCGAACGTTCGAATCGGTCAGCCGCATAGGAGATTCGGCCCGTGAGTCCGTCGATACTGTCGTCGACGACAACCTCGAGATCGAACTGGTTCTCCCCGGTCTCGATGCGCTTCGGTGTCGCCGCACCGGCGCCGAGGTCGAAGGACGGCGACTCGGTGCCGCCGACGGCGAGGAGCACCTGGAACAGCGGGTGGGCGTCGACGGTCCGCGTCGGCGCCGCGGCGTCGACGACCCACTCGAACGGCACCGCAGAGTGCGCGAAGGCGTCCAGGTCGCGGCCGAGCACCAGGGCGACGAACTGCTCGAATGTCAGCGACGGGTCCACCGGGGTGCGTAGCACGACGGTGCCGACGAACATGCCGACGAGCTCATCGAGTGCGGGGTCGGTGCGTCCGGAAACCGGTGTGCCGATGGCGATATCGGCGGTACCGCTGGCCTCGGCCAGCACCGCGGCCAGCGCTGCGTGAACCACGACGAACACGGTCGCGCCGAGGCGGTGCGCGAGGGCGCGGAGTTCGGTCAGCGTGGCGGCATCGATCTCGAACTGCACCGGCACCGTCGGCTCATCCGGCGTCGGAGTGCCCTGGGGCAGGTCGAGGTAGTCGGGCATCCCGGCCAGCGCGGTGCGCCAGTAGTCGAGCTGACGTGCGCCGACGGCCGCGAGGACCTCGTGCTGCCACATCCGGTAGTCGGCGTAATCGATTGCCAGTGGCGCAAATTGGGGCGCGAGACCGGCGCGTCGTGCGGTCACCGCGGTCTCGATGTCGCGGGCGAGCGGGCCCACCGACAGGCCGTCGACGGCGATGTGGTGCGCGACCACCAGCAGCCGCTTCCCGCCGGCGATGCTCAGCCGCAACGGCGGTTCGAGGGTCAGGTCGAAGCCCTCGGTGGCTGAGGTGTTCGTGTGCCGTTCGTCGAGCGAGGACACGACGATCTCGGCGTCGACGAGTGTCGCGACCGGGCCGTCGGCGCTCGATCGGTACACCGTCCGCAGCGGCAGGTGCCGGTCGATGACATCGGTGATCGCCGCGCGCAGCACGGCCCGGTCGGCATCCTCGGGTAGCGGCAGCGTGAACGCGATGTTGTAGGCCGCCGACTCGGGATCGAATCTGTTCTGCAGCCAGATCCGACGCTCCGCCGGGGACACCTGCGTGTATTGGCGCGCCTGCGGCCGGTGGATCAGCGGAGGCAGGATATCGGGCTCGGTCAGGGTTTCGATCGCGGCGACGAGGCGGCGCGGTGTCGGTGCCTCGAACACCGTCCGCACCGGCACGTGCCTGCCGAGTGCAGCGCCGACGCGTGCCGCCGCGCGGGTCGCGGTCAGCGAGTCGCCGCCGAGGACGAAGAAGTTCGACTCGGCGGTGACGTCCGCACCGAGGATGTCGGAGAACAGGCCCACTACGACGTCCTCGGCGAGGGTCCGCGCGGCGCCCGCACCGGGGAGCTCGGCGGGGTCGGGTAGCGCAGCGGTGTCGACCTTGCCGTTCGCGGTGACGGGGATGCGGTCGATCACGGTCAGCGTCGCCGGCACCATCGACAGCGGTAGCCGATCCAGCAGCCACTCGCGCAGTTCACGATCCTCGCCGACCACCCAGGCGAGGAGCCTGCCGTCCCGCGCGTCGACCACGGCCTCGCGCACGTCGGGGTGCGCGAGCAGCGCCGCTCGTACGTCGCCGAGTTCCACGCGTACACCGCGGATCTGAACCTGGGCGTCGCTGCGCCCGACAAATTCCAGCTCGCCCGATTCGCCGAGCCGCACGAGGTCACCGGTCCGGTACATGCGCCGGCCACCCTCGGCGGCGACGAAGCGTTCGGCAGTCAGTCCGGCGCGAGCGCGGTACGCCCGGGCCAGCCCGGCCCCGCCGAGGTACAGCTCGCCGATGCCGCCGACGGGGACTCCGCGCAGCCGGGCGTCGAGCACGAGGGTGTCGACGTGGTCCAGGGAGCGGCCGATCGTGACGGGGCCGCCCGGGACGAGCGGATCGGTCAGGGTCGCGAGAACGGTCGCCTCCGAAGGCCCGTACGCGTTGAGCATGCGGCGCCCGGGTGACCACTGCTCGACGACGGCGCCGCCGAGGACATCCCCGCCGACTGCGACCGTCGTGACGCAGGCAACGGGTGGCACGGTGGCGAGCACTGCGGGCGTCGAAAGATAGTGCGTGACGGCATGTTCGGTGAGGAACTGCGCGATATCGTTGCCGTCGGTCAGCGAGGTCGGCGCGATCACCATCGTCGCCCCGGCACCGAACGCGAGCACCAGCTCGAGCACCGCGGCGTCGAAGTTCACCGAATAGCCGTGCAGTACCCGTGAGCTCGGCTCTACGGCGTACCGCGGGATCACCTGCTTCGCCAGCAGGTACACGCTGGCGTGGGTGACGGTCACCGGTTTGGGTGCGCCGGTGGAACCGGAGGTGTGGATGACGTAGGCGGGGTGCTCGGGCAGCAACACTCCGATGCGGTCGGCGTCGGTCACCGGGGCGTCGCTGTGGGACTGGGCCTCCGATTCCTGCAGCCAGAGGGTGCCATCCTGATCCCCCGTGCCGATTCCCAGTGCCGTACCAGCGAGCATCTGCTGCCTGCGCAGCGCCGGGTAGTTCGGGTCTACGGGGACGAACGCGGCCCCGGCCTTCGCAACAGCCCACAGGGAGACGATGTAGTCGGCGGAGCGTTCCATCGACAACGCGACGGTCACCTCCGGTCCCGCGCCGTGGGAGATGAGCAACCGCGCCAACCGGTTCGACCGCGCCTCGAGCTCCTGATAGGTCATCGCGGTCTCGCCGTCGATCGCCAACTCCCCGCGCGCTGCCGAGCCGAGGACGTCGAGCAGCGTCCCGGCCTCACCCGCCTCGGAAAACGGTTGCGGCGGCGCGAGCGCGATATCGCCCACCACCACCGACGGATCGTCCACGGCGGCGCGAAGAATGGTCAAGAAGGCGTCGGCGAAGCGCTCGACGGTATCCCGGTCGTAGAGGTCCAGGGCGTACTCCACGCACCCTGTGATCCCGTCGGCCGTCTCGGTCAACACCACGGTGAGGTCGAACTCCGAGGAGTTCGTCGACACCGGCATCACATCCACCGGGAGGCCGTCGACCCGCTCGTGCTGGGCGTTGTCGAAGGCGAGCATCACCTGAAACAGGGGGTGCCGGTCCAGGGATCGGTCCGTGGCGAGGGCGTCGACGATCCGCTCGAACGGCAGATCGGAGCGGGCGAACGCGTCGAGGTCCGCGCGCCGCACCGCCGCGACGAGGTCGGTGAACCGGGCGCCGAGATCGACGTCCACAGCCAAGGGCACCGTCCCGACGAACATGCCGACCATCTCGTCGAGCGCTGCATGCCCGCGCCCGGCGGACGGCGACCCGACGACGGTCCTCGCCACCTTGGACCCACCCGATGTCCCGAACCGGCTCAGCGTCACCGCGAGCGCGGCGTGCACGATCATGAACGTTGTCTCGTTGGCCTGCCGCGCCATTCGCGTGATGCGTTGGTGCAGTTCGGCGTCGATGCTGACCGGGATGTCGGCGGTTCTCATCGACTGCACCGGCGGGCGCGGCCGGTCCGCGGGCAGCGCGGCGGGTGGGATATCGGAGTCGAGGAGGCCGGTCCAGTAGCTCGTTTGCGCGCCGGCGACGGCATCGACGAACGCACGGTTCCACACCGCGTACTGGCTGTACTGGGCCTGTAGCCGCGGCCACGTCGGCGCGTGCCCGGCGGACCGCGCCTCGTACGCGACGGAAAAGTCCCGCACCAGCGGATCGATCGACCATCCGTCGACGCTGATGTGATGCAACGCGATGGCGACGACGGTGTCCCCGGAGGGTTCCACCGTCAGCACTGCTGCCCGCATCGGCACCCCGGTGGCAACGTCGAACCCGGTTGCGGCGAGCCGGGCAATCACGGCGTCGAGATCGCTCTCGGTGACGGTGCTACGTGAAATATTCGGCAGCACAGCGTCCGTCGGCACCACCACCTGCCTCGGGCCGGCGCCGTCGTCGGGGAAGTAGGTGCGGAGCGATTCGTGCCGTTCGAGTACGTCGCGGAGCGCGGTGACGACGAGTTCGGGGTCGGTGCCCTCAGTCAGCTGCAGTGCAACGGGCATGGTGTAGGCCGTCGACGCCGAGTCGAACTGGTTGAGGAACCACATCCGCTGCTGCGCGTAGGACAGTGGCACGCGGTCGGGCACCACGGTTTCGAGCAGGTCCAGCGAGGTGGGTTGCACTGCGGCTGAGTCGATGTGGCTGGCCAACTCGGCCACGGTCGGCGCGTCGAAGAGCACCGGCAGCGTCACCCCCGACCCCAGACGGGCGACCACGCGGGTGGCGCTGAGCGAGTCGCCGCCGAGTTCGAAGAAACTGTGCAGACGCCCGACGTCGGCAACGCCGAGCACATCGGCGAACACCGCGGCCACCCGAGCTTCGGTATCCCCTACCGGCGCAACATAACCGGTATCGGCGACGGTCGGCGGAGACGGTAGCGCGCGCCGGTCCAGTTTGCCGCCGGGTGTCATCGGAAGCTCGTTCAGTTCGATGATCCGCTCGGGCACCATCCACCCAGGCAGCCGGTGTCGCAGCTGCACGTCGAGGCCCGCAGCCGATCCGGTGGTGTAGCCGACCAGCCGGTCGTCACGTACGGCAACGGCGAAGCCGGTACCGGCGGCAATTTCGATTTCCCCGAGCTCGACGCGTCGGCCGCGAAGCTGCACCTGCTGATCGCGGCGGCCGAGGTATTCGAGCTCCCCGCCGATCAGCGTGCGCACCACATCACCGGTGCGGTACAGCCGCCTGCCATCCGCATCTGGGTCTGGGTCCGCGACGAACGCGGCCGCCGTGAGGCCGGGCTGCCCCGAGTAGCCGCGGGCGAGACCGTCACCGCCGAGGTAGAGCTCGCCGATCCCACCGGCCGGCACCACCCGCAACCGGGTATCGAGCACCACGGCGCGCACACCTGGCAACGCCGACCCGATGGTGACGGGCTCGCCGGGGGTCATCGGGTCGGACAGCGTTGCGAGAACAGTGGTTTCGGTGGGGCCGTAGGCGTTGAGCATTCGGCTGGTGGGCGCACCGCCGGCGAACCGGTCGCGCAGGTCCGGCGGGCACGCTTCACCGCCGACATCGAACACCTCCACCCCGGCGAGGTCGCGGGGTTCGAGTGTCGCGAGCACGGTCGGCGAGGTGATGAGGTGGGTGATGCGTTCAGCGGCGAGCAGTTCGGCCAGAGCGGGTCCGGCGTACACGTCCGCCGGGGCGACCACGAGCGTCGCCCCCGTCGTCACGGCAGCGAGAATCTCCTGGATCGATGCGTCGAACACCGGGGATGCCAGCTGCAGCACGCGGGAGGTGCTGGTGATCGAGTACTTCTCCACCACCGCGGCAGCCAGTCCGGCGAGCCCGCGGTGAGTGATGCTGACGGCCTTGGGTTTTCCGGTGGAACCGGAGGTGTGGATGACGTAGGCCTCGTTGTCCAGGTGCGCCGGTGTGGTTTCGAACTGTGGACCGACTTCGAGGTCCTCGACCGCTACCCACTCGATCACGGCTGGGAGCGTCGGTATCGCGGATCGCTCGGCGATACCGAAAGCCACCCCTCCGAGCATGTCCGCGAGCCTGGGCGAGGGCTCGCGCGGGTCCACCGGCACGAACGATCCCCCGGCTGCGGAGACTGCCAACGTGGCCAGCACCGACAGGTGCGAGCGGCCCAGCGCGAGCGCGACCCGCACCTCGGGCCCCACGCCGCGGGCGGCCAGATCGGCGGCCATCGTATTCGAGATGGGGTAGTCGATTCCGTCGTACCGAATCACCGCACCCGGATGCACCAGCTCCGGCAGCGGCGCCGGCCTCGCAGAGGATGGCTCGAACGACGCCCGCTCGGTCGGGGCGAGGGCGTCGATATCGCCGAGGTGCGTCCCGTCCTCGGCGGCGACGAGGGTGCGGAGCAGGTCGAGGAAACGTGCGTGGTGCGTGGCCAGGTCGGCGGTGCTGTAGAGCGCCGGGTTGCCGAGGAAGTCGACGCGGGTGCTGGCCCCGGCGACCCCCGGGTAGACGTTGACCATCATGTCGTCGATGGGCCCGCTGGAGAGCACGCGGTACTCGCCGATCACCTCGCCGAGCCGAATTGTGCTGTCGTACATCATGATATTGACGGTCGGGCCGAACGCGCCCCGCCCCGCCGCGCTACTCACACCGCCGCCGGCAGCGCGCTGCATGTCCTCCACACGGAACCGCTGGTGTCGCAGCGCGCCGGTGAGTTCCACCTGGATGCGGCGCAGCAGTTCCTCCACAGTCGCGTCGGTCCCGGCGTCGATGCGCAGCGGCACGATGTTGGACATCATCCCCGACGACGCCCGCAGCCGGGTCGTCGCGCGGCCCGATACTGGGAGGCTGAGCATGACGTCCTCGGTATCGGTCATCCGGGCGAGGTAGAGAGCGAATGCCGCGAGTACGACGGGCACATCGGAGGAGTTGTACCGGCGTGCCAATTCGGCCATCGCGGAGGTGATACCGGCGTCGAGCTCGGCGCCGACGCTCACCGACACATCGCTCGGGGCCTCGGACTGCCCGCCCGCCAACCGGGGCATATCGGCGTGGCCGTCGAGGCGGCCCAGCCAGTACTCGCGGTCGGACTCGTAGCGAGAGGAACCGGGGTAAGCGGCCTCGTAGTCGTAGATCTCCCGGACGGTGACGGCTTTGGTTTTCGGCAGGTCATTGCCGGTCAGTAGCGCGGTGTAGGCGGCGGCGGTGCGTTCCTGGACGGAGATGGCGCCGAGCCCGTCCATCACCACGTGATGTGCACGGCTGTACCAGAAGTAGTGCGTCTCGCCGACCTGAATGATCTCCGACGCGATGAGCTGGTCGCGGACCAAGTCGACGGGCTTGCGGTACTGCTCGTCCATGTAGGCGTGGGCGGTACCGACTGGGTCGGTGTCACCGCGGAGGTCCCGGTAGATCAAGGCGTAAGGAACGTTTCCGTCGTACCGCTGGTAGGGGCGGCCGTCGATCTCGACGATGCGGACACCGGGTGATTGGAGTTCCCGGCACGCGATATCGGTGGCGCGGATCAGAATCGATGGGTCGATGTGTCCGCGGATCTCGACATACTGGGCGATGGTGAACGGAACATGAGGTGCAAGTTTCTGGGCGAAGTAGATGTTCATCTGGGCAGCGGACAGCGGAAAGAAGCCCTGTCCACCGGGCGCCCCTTCCACTGAAAACATCTGTTCCCCTCCTCGACGGACCGACACGTGGCCGGCACCGTCGGTTTACAGCGCGCCCCAACTACAAACTAGTGGACCAGTTGTATTTGCTCTACTCGTAGCGACATTTTCGACGGGGCGGTTTCTGTAATCACAGTTCGATATCGGTTGATTTCCCGAGTCCGAGAATGAAAAAACTCAGAAGGCCTGTTTCGCCTTCATCACAAGAATCGAAGGAGCATTTCAGAGCTTGTAACGAACCGCGGCAATCGTGCGCGCCAGGATGGCGATGTCGCCCCCGATCGACCACGTCCGGGCGTACCTGCGTTCGATGTCTGGCCACTCCTCGCTCGTGCCCGTGGACAGCGACCACAGTCCGGTCAGTCCCGGCCTGAGACCGGGGTTGACGTCGTGCGCCTTGTGCAGCGTGCGGGGCCGCGGACCGACCAGGCTCATGTCTCCGCGGAGCACGTTGAGCAGCTCGGGTAGGTGGTTGAGGTTGTGCTTCTCGATGAGAGCTCCCACCTGCCCACCAGCGGGAATACGGAATCTGAGGAGCTCGAATGCTGTTCCACGATGGTCCAGCCTCGCCTCGGTCTCGAGCACGGGCTCACCGCCGCCCGCGCACTTGATCATCGCCGCACATCCCAGCAGCACCGGCGCGAGGGCGACGAGCAACACGGCGGCGACGAGCGTGTCGAACACAGCTTTCGCCGCCGACTTCGCCGGACCCAGACCACCGTCCACTTGAATTTCCTCCGCCTTGTTCTTCAACCAACTAACGTTTTCACCGCGGACAAGTGTTACCTCTGTGTAATCACCGTCACATTAGCGGGTATTTCCTGCTTCAAGAACCCCATCATTCGGACGGACTAACGTACGACTTGTCTGCACTTTCCGCGGAAGACACACTACTGTTCCCCCGAGCGCGCAACACCAGCGATCATCGCAATCGATCACCACCCGAGTGGGTTACCAAGCGGGTTTTCGCAGAAACGAGGAGTCCGGGCGCATGACCGACAGCACCGACACCCACTCGACCGACCGTCGAGGAAACACCAGCCGCAAGCGACCGATCCTGCTGATCGTCGGGGTCGTCCTGGTGATCGTGGTGGCATTCGTGGCCTGGCTCGCCTACGAGGCGGTGTCCGCGAAGTCCAGCTTGGAGACAACGCGCGACGCCGCCAACCGGGCGAAGGACGCACTTCTCGACGGCGATGTGGCGGGCGCGCAGGCCGCGGCCGCCGACGCGGCCGAGTCCGCGAACGATGCGCAGAGCTCGGCGTCCTCGCTGCCGTTCACCATCGCCGGCGCCATCCCCGTGCTCGGCAGCCCGCTGGCTACGGTCTCCGAAATATCCGATGTGGTGCAGGGACTCGCGGTCGACGTTCTCGAGCCCGCGTCCGCGGCCAGCGCATCGATCTCGCCCAACAGTCTCCTCGAGGGCGGTGGCCGGGTGAACCTGCAGGCCCTCGTCGACGCCGAGCCGATCCTCGCCGAGACGTCCGCGGCTGCCGAGGCCCTGTATGCGCAGGCCCAGGCCATCGAGGACCCGGCGTACCTCGGCGTCGTCCAGGACGCGCGTGTCCAGCTGGAGAACCAGACGCACAACCTCGCCGGGTTGCTCACCAACACGTACACGGCGAGCCGGATCGTCCCGACAATGATGGGCGCGGACGGCCCCCGCTCGTACTTCCTGGCTTTCCAGACCAACGCTGAGGCCCGCGGCACCGGTGGGTTGCTGGGTGGTTTCGGCATCCTCCGCGCCGAGGACGGTACCGCGCGGGTGGACACGCTCGGCAGTAACAGTGACTTGGATTTCGCGGAGCAGCCCATCGATCTCGGGCCTGAGTACAACGCGCTGTGGGGCCCCCGCAACACCACGGTCGATTTCCGCAATTCCAATGCGAGCCCGCACTTTCCGTATGCGGGCCAGATCTGGTCCTCGATGTGGACGGAGCAGACGGGTGAGCAGCTCGATGGTGCTATCGCCACCGATCCGATCGCGTTGAGCTACATCCTCGACGCGACGGGGCCCATCACTCTCCCCGACGGCGAGGTGATCTCCAGCGACAATGTGGTCGA
This sequence comes from Rhodococcus sp. I2R, assembly GCF_020889545.1. Taxonomy (NCBI): domain Bacteria; kingdom Bacillati; phylum Actinomycetota; class Actinomycetes; order Mycobacteriales; family Nocardiaceae; genus Rhodococcus; species Rhodococcus sp. I2R. Next base: position 12,475 of record NZ_JAHUTG010000018.1, on the reverse strand, counting down.
GGTGACGTTGTCGACGGCGTATGCGCGTTTCGGTGATGATCAGTTGGCGCGCAAGGCATATCTGCAGGAGATCGCGGCTGCGGTAGTCAACGAGATGACGACGGGTGTTGCCCCGACCCGCGAGCTGCTCGACGCCGTGGGCCGCGCAGGCAGCGAGGGACGTATCTCGGTGTGGAGCGCGGATCCGGCTGTGCAGGATGTGTTGGCGCCGACGAAGGTCGGGCACACATTGCCCGTCGATCCGGTTCCGTATGCCAATGTGATCGTCAACAATGCTGGCGGCAACAAGTTGGATTACTATCTGGCGCGCGATATTTCGTACACTGCGCAGTCCTGTGACGGCGATGTGCGGACGTCGACGGTGACGGCGACGCTCACCAACAATGTCAATGCGGACGGTTTGACGCCGTACGTGGCGAGCACGTTCCAGCCGGGTGTTCCGTACGGCACCAATGAGGCGATCGTGTATCTGTATGGGACGCAGGGTGCGTCGATTACGTCGATGCAGGTCGATGGCGTGACTGCTTTCTCGGTGCAGGGCGGGGTGGAGTTGGGTCATCCGGTTCGAGCGGCGTACGTGACTATCCCTCCGGGTGAGTCCTCGACGGTGACGTGGGAGCTCGAGGAGCCGACCGTCGCCGGGGAGGCTGTGGTCCCGGTGCAGCCGTTGGTCGATGATCCGACTGTCACTGTCGATGTGCCGGTGTGCTCGTAGCAGCTGCGACTGATCCCCGGGGGCTCATGGGAGCCCCCGGTACGTGCCGCAGTTGTGCTGCGGCGGTGCGTGACTCGCGCGGGCGAGTGTGGCGCGTCGGCCGACGCTAGGCGCTGTGTTTTCGTACTCGGTGTTTTCGTCTTCGGTGGTAGCTGGGGATGGGTTGTTGTTCGGGATCGGTTTCGGCGGGCGGGATGACCTGCGGGTGGCCGTCTTCTCCCATCGCGAGTTGCCAGTCGGTGTTGTGGATCTGCCGGTGGCATTCGGTGCAGAGGAGGGCGAGGTTGTTCAGGTCTGTCGCGCCGCCGTTCTGCCAATACGTGACGTGGTGGACTTCGCACCATTGCGCTGGGCGTCCGCACATGACGCAGCAGTGGTCGCGGATGGTGACAGCGTCGCGTTGGGCTGGTGTGGCGAGTCGGATGGTGCGTCCGAGTGCGAGTGGGACGCCGTGTGCGTCGACGATGACCGGTGTGAGGTCGGCGTCGCAGGTGAGTAGTTCGGCGAGGTGGCGGCTGATGGGGCCGGTCCAGTCGAGGCGGAACGGCCAACGCGGGTCGTCGGGTGTCGGCGGGCCACCCGCGCGGTCACCGGCCGTGCGTTCATCAGCGGCCCGGCCATCGCCACCGCCATCTCCCGCCCGGTCGCCTCGGCCACCGTCTCCTCCACCGCCCGGTCCGTCCCCGGACTGCTTCTCATCGGGCGGGCCGTGGGGCGGGCCGTGAGGCGGTTTTTTCATCAACTCTGCGAGCGGGACGATCAGCTTCACGTTGGTGCTGCTGGGTCCGGTGTTGTGGTGTCCGTTGAGGTACCGGTCGAGGAGTTCGGCGAGTCCGTCGGCGTTGCGTTTGTTGGGGGTTCGGGGGTCGCGGGTGCCATCAGCGGAAGGCGTGGGTGCGGTCAGGGGTGAGAGGGCTGTTTTGAGTTTTTCGGTGGTGAGTTTGTCGAGGTTGCCGTCGATTTTGCTGCGCCCGTTGGCGAGTGGGTAGATGCCGAGGGTGTTGAGGGCGGTGTTCTCGGCGACCGGCACAGGCGGTGGGCCGGGCGGCGGCGCAGGTGAGGCAGGTGGCGCAGGTGGTTGGTCGCCGGGCTTGCTGTCGGGACGGGAGTTCTTGTCAGCGGCCTGTTGGCGTTGTTCTTCTTCGCGGCGTCGTCGTTCGGGTTCGTGCCGGGCTCGGGCATCGCAAGCGGCTTGGTGGGCGAGTTCGTGGGCGCGGTCGGTGACTGTTCTGGGCAGGGATCGGGTGGCGATGTCGAGCAGTACTGTTACGGCATCAGCTTGGTGTGTGTCGGTGAGGGTGGGGTTGGCGGTGAGGATGGTGGAGTGTCCGTCGGCGATGGCTTTGGCGTGTAATTGGTGGATGGTGCCGTCGGAGAGTGCTTCTGCCACGGATGGGTGGGCGCCGAGCCAGTAGCCGAGGGCGATTTGGTGGGCGGCGTTGCCTTCGGGGATGCGGACGGCGTTGCTGTACCAGCGTTTGATGGAGGAGTGTCCGAGTTTGAGGGCGAGTCCTCGGCGTTCGGCTTCGGCGAGTAGGGCGAGTCGGGATGCGGCCAAGCTGGTTTCGGTGGTGTGGATGCGCGCGAGTGCGGTCACGATGTCCTGGTCGGACAGCGTGTGTGCTGTGGTGAAGCCCCCAACTTCTTCCATGCCACGAAAGGTACAACGAGGCACCGACAAGAACTCGAATCGACAGGCAGCCCGCTACCACCGCTCATAAATCGACGTCGGCTGCAGTGGCTCCTCATCCCGCACAACAACGCTCCCGGCCGGTGAATCCGGCTCCGCCACTACGGTGTCGACGAGCCTTCCGACACGTGGGTCGTCCAGCAGCTCGCGTCGGATGCTCTGGGCGGCGCGCGTAGCGTCGTCGAGTGCCGCCGCGTGGGTGCGTGCGATCAGACCCTCGGCGGCATCCGGTTCCAGTTGCGAAAAGTGCTGACTCAGTGCGATATCGGTGATTCGGCCGTCGATACCGACTTCGATGCGCACGTGTGCGCCGTCGGATCTCGCGTGGCCCCGAACCGATTGCAGGGCCAGCTGGACGCGTGCGGCTTTGGCGGTCAGTTCCTCGATCGCCACGGCATCGGGGCGAGGACTCACTGTGTGCCCCGGAGCTGTTCACGGAATGCGGCTTCCGCCTCGTCGTAGCTGTGGGCACTCGCCAGCGCGGCCTCCCCCATGTGCCGGATGCGGTCTGCTGTGGCCCGGTAGGCCGCGAGTATCGGTTCTGCGGATGCAGCAGCGGCTGCACCGAAGGCCGAGTCGGGCATAGCCGCCGCGCCCGCCGCCGCTGGAGGTGTCGGGTTAAACGATGCGACTGCTTCCGATGTATCGCGTAGCGAGGTCGACAACGCGCGCAACGATTCCGAGTCGGCTTCGAGCATCTTCATCCCTTTCCGTTCGATGAATCCGGTCTCACGGCTGCTCGATCACCCCGGGACCTTGTGCGTCGAGATCGGTCCCGTTCTCGAACGGGAAGCACGGCGAGGATCCACTGAGGCTCAGGTACCCGCTGGTGCTGAGTTGTGCGGTCAGCGTGTACTCGTCGGGCGAGGTTCGCTGTGCGTACCGGTCGCCGTCGGGGGCTCGATCGTCGCCCGTCCAACCCCACTCGGTCCACCGCTCCACCACACTTTTCAACCCTGCCGGTCCGTCACCGCCGTCGACCACCCAAAAGCCGACACCGAAGTACTCGGGCCCTTCGACGACGGTGTTGCTGTCGTAGCAGGGCGCGAACCCGCCGTACCCGAGATCCCCCACAGGCAGTTCGGGGTGGACGCGGTCCAACCTCCCCCCGGCCGGCAAAGCGGCCAGCGACTCTTCGAGATGTTCGAGGGTGCGGTTCATGCTTTCATCGGACGTCAAAGACTCGTTCACGCTCTTACCTGCGGTATACGAGCACCCGAGCACCAACACTGCAACCATGAACAGCCCGGCCACTGCCCGGCGATACGACGACATCATCGTCTCCTACCTCGTTCCCGCGACGATTTGGGCCATTCCCAGGAGGGACTGGCTCTCCTCGACGAAATAGTTGCTGTGCGTGGACGGAGAGAACCCGATGTCCACGCCCACGATGTTGACGCTGGGCCCCGGGTGACTGTCGAATACCGTCGCACCGAAGGATGGGTTCGTGGGGTCGGCGCCGTGCCCGAGCTCGCCCGTGGGAAGGCCGAACACCGAGGCCGCCACGCGGATGCCGTCCACGCCGTCGCCTATCCAGGTCACGGGATCAGAGGATGCAGCCGTCGCGAAGATCCGTTCGTTGTTGGACGTCGGGTCGACGTTGTCGAGGCTCAGTTCGCCGACCCCGTTCACTCCGTGTCCGACGCCCGGGCTCCCGGCGAACACCACGTTGTCCACGGCCAGCGAGTTGCCGTCGCTCATGGCGTGCCCGATGACGGTGCTGCCGTAGCTGTGCCCGATCACGGTGTTGAGTGACGGTGCACCCTCGTGCGCGGCGCGCAACCCGTCCTGGAAGCTGTCCAGCCGCGGTGCGCCCGCCTCGGCGTAGACGGCCGATGCCGCATCGGGCAACTCGGGTGGGGCGTTGTAGCCCACCCATGTCACGACCGCGTTGTCACCGTCGTTCAACCTGTTGGCGGCGGTGAGCAGAAATTCGGCCCGCTCCATGTCCCCTCCCAGTGACGGCAACCCCGAGCTCGTGCCGGGCACGTATGTCGCGACGTGGCCGGCAATGTCGGGGTTGCCCAATGCAATAGCGCCGCGGCCTTCGGCATCGATGTTCATCAGCAACCGCTGTGGCCCGTCCTTGTCGAGCTGCGTCCGGACTTCGTCGTATCCGAATGCGGACTTCTCCGCGTCGGCGCGCTCGTCGAGCCACCGGTCCAGCTCACGCTGGTTGGCGCTGTCCTCGTCGGTGAGGATGCCGTCGGTAGGTGGCAGGTTCTCACCGTTCATCCAATCCGGGTGACGCGCTTCGATGGCGTCGAGGTCGGCGTGTGCGTTGTCGCGCAACGTCTCCAGCAGTTCTTGGTTGTAGCGCGACTTGTCGATTGCGGGTAGGCCGTCGCGGTTGCCGATGGTGGGATCCCATGCTGCCAGGCCGTCCTTCTCGGCCGGGGACAGTCCATCCCAGAACTCTGCGAGCGCGACGGGATTATCGGGGAGGAACGCCTCGCCGTCGAGGATCGCGCGCACCTCGGGCCCGTAAGAGGCTGCGGCGGGGGCCGAGGTGGTGATGTCGGCGAGGTCGCCGAGTGCGTTCTGCAGTGTTCTCGCGCAGGTCCGGTCGGCCTCGGCCGCAGCAGCGAGAAGTGGCAGCAGGCGGGCCTCGATGGTTCTTGCCTGTTCGTCGAAACTCGACTGCAACAACATGTCGACGACGATCTCGCCGGTGGAGCTGATGGGTGCGATCACGGCGCCGACATCGTGGACGGTGAAGCCCGCCGCTACCGCGGAGTCGACGACGGCCAGCGCCGGTTCCCGTATCGCGCCGAGCTCACCGGCCGCTTTCGCGAAGGATTCACTGATGACGGCGACGGCGGTGACGATGTGGTTTTCTGCGATTCGGTCGGCCAACGAGCGGGCCATCGCGGCTGCGGCGGCATCTCCCTGCCAGGCTGCGAAAGCGTCGTCGGTTCGGCGTGCCATCTGCGACATCTGCTCGTCGAACTCGTCGTTGATGCCGGCCACCTCGGCTGCGACACCGGCCAGTGACCGCGGCGTCCAGGCGCGCAACTGCGAGACCAGTACGGCCATCAGCGTTCTCGCCTCGGTTGTGCGCACCGTTCACCGCTTGCGCGTACGCAACCGCCCCCGATGTCCCCCATGGACCGCTTCCCTCCCCCGGGCGCCCTCCCCGGCGCGTGGGCCAGAATAGCAGCGTCGTCAGACTCGCCGGATCGATGCGAGCAGGAGCTCACCGATGCGGGCGTGCACGGCATCGGTATCGTCCTCTGTCGCAACGGTGCTCAAGAACAGCGATGCCCCGGCCGCCATCGCGAGCAATGCCCGCGCGTCGAGCTCGGCATCTTCCGAGTCGCGCGGCGAATCAGCCGAGAACAGTTCTGCCGGTGGGCCGCTGAAGCTGAGCCAGAGCTGGCGACGCAGGTCCTCGTTGCGGGCGAAGGTGCTGAGCAGTCCGGGCACGGCCGCACGCACCTCGGGCTGGGCGAACAGTTCGCGGCTGCCGGTGGCGACCCACTGCACCCACCCGGCGGGGTCGGTGCCGTCGAACGGTGTGAGGTCGGGCGTCCTACCGAGGATCGCGTGCAGCACCAGTTCGGCTTTCGACGACCATCGCCGGTCGATGGTGGTTCGGCCCACCCCGGCGCGTGCTGCGACTCCGCGCACGCTGAGGTCATCCCATCCGAGTTCCATCAGCAGTTCGCGGGTTGCGCTCAGCACCCGGTCGTCGATGCTGGTGTCGCGGGGTCGACCGGATCTGCCCGCGCTCGGTTTCGTCATTTCAGTCACGCACCTCGTCCGTTCCTCCTATTGTGATGCCACTGGCATCGAAAACATAGGTGATGACGTGAGAGTATTCGAATCTGCAGCTCTGGGTCCCTTAACGCTGCGCAATCGCGTCATCAAGGCGGCGACGTTCGAGGGCCGCACTCCCGAGGCCCTGGTCACCGATGACCTCATCGAGTTCCATCGCACTGTCGCCGCGGGTGGCGTCGGGATGACGACGGTGGCCTACTGCGCGTGCTCCCCCGAGGGGCGCACCGACCGCCACCAAATGTGGATGCGCCCCGAAGCCGTGCCCGGCCTGACGCGTCTGACGGACGCCATCCACGCCGAGGGCGCCGCCGTTTCCGCGCAGATCGGTCACGCGGGACCCGTCGCGAACTCGGTGTCCAACCGCGCGACCGCATTGGCACCGTCCTGGCAGATCAGTCCGCTGAGCCTGCGGCTGACGAGGACTGCGACCGTCTCGGACATCACTCGCATCGTCGCCGATCATGCCCGGGCGGCACGGATCGCCGCGGATTCCGGGTTCGATGCCGTCGAACTGCACTTCGGCCACAACTATTTCGTCAGTTCGTTCCTCAGCCCGGCACTCAATCGCAGATCCGACGGGTTCGGCGGCTCTCTCGTCAATCGTGCGCGGGTGGCGCGGGCAGTCGCGGACGCCGTGCGCGCCGAGGTCGGCACCGATCTCGCCGTAATCGCGAAACTCAACATGGACGACGGTGTACCAGGCGGGTTCTGGCTCGATGAAAGCCTGGCGGTGGCACAGTGGTTGGAGTCCGACGGTTCGCTCGATGCAATCGAATTGACCGCTGGCAGTTCACTGAAGAACCCGATGTACCTCTTCCGCGGTGATGCGCCGCTACGCGAGTTCGCGGCGTCGTTCCCGCAGCCGCAGCGCGCCGGCATCCGGATGGTCGGCAGCAAGTTCCTCCGTGCCTACCCGTACCGCGAGGCGTATCTGCTCGATTCTGCGCGCCAGTTCCGTGACGCGGTCCGCATGCCGCTCATCCTGCTGGGCGGCATCTCGAACAGGTCGACGATGGATCTGGCGATGGCCGAGGGGTTCGAGTTCGTGGCGATGGCACGTGCGCTACTGCGTGAGCCGGACCTGATCAACTCCATGCAGAAGGAAGACCGCTCCACCTCACTGTGCATCCACTGCAATCGGTGCATGCCGACGATCTACAGCGGCACGCGCTGTGTGCTGACACCCTCGGGGAGTCTCGGATGAATCGACTGCAGGGACGAGTGGCTCTGGTGAGCGGCGCCGCACGTGGGATGGGACTGAGTCATTGCCGCGCGATGGTGGCCGAGGGCGCGCAGGTTGTCCTCGGTGACATTCTCGACGACGAGGGCGCCGCGGCCGCTGAGGAGTTCGGCGACGCCGCGCTGTACGTGCACCTCGACGTCACCTCACCGGAAAGCTGGGCCGACGCCGTGCAGCAGACCACTCAGAAGTTCGGGCCCGTCTCCGTACTGGTCAACAACGCTGGGATAGTCAACGGCAATCTGATCACGGCCTACGAGTTCGAGGATTGGCAGCGCATCGTCGACATCAACCTCACCGGAACGTTTCTTGGTATGCAGGCATGCGCTCAATCGATGATCGACGCCGGTGGCGGCTCGATCATCAACATTTCCTCGGTCGAAGGGTTCCGCGGCAGCCCAGGCCTACACGGTTACACCGCAACGAAGTTCGCAGTGCGGGGCCTCACCAAATCGGTCGCCCTCGAACTCGCGCCCCACAAGGTGCGGGTCAATTCGATCCACCCCGGGTTCGTGCGCACTCCCATGACTGAGAACATCCCCGAGGACTTCCTACAGATTCCGCTGGGCAGAGGCGCCGACCCATCCGAAGTGGCCGCCATGGTCGTCTTCCTCGCCAGCGACGAATCCTCCTACTCGACAGGTTCCGAGTTCATCATCGACGGCGGACTGATGGCGGGCGTCCCGCATCGGACGTTCGACTAGTAGACAGAGCCAGAGAACAAGATTGGCGCCACGTACGTTCGATAGCGTGTCAGCGGCCCGCGAGAACTCGCCTGTCGAAAACGAGCAGGGCAACCCCGAGCAGAACCACGGCCATCGCGGCCAGCACTGCCGCTTCCGTGAGCACTGACGCAAGCCCGTTTTCAGTCAGTTCTCGACGCCTGTGAGGATGGCATCGCGACTCTGCGGATCCACACCGACAGCCGGCTCGTCGAGAATGATCAGGTCGGGCTCGTGCAACAGGCCGGCACCGATGTTGCTGCGACGCTTCATACCTCCGGAGTAGGTATCGATTCGATCGTCGGCACGATCGGTCAGGCCGACGAGTTCGAGAACTTCCTCGATCCGCGTTCGAAGACGGACTCGGCCCAGCCCGTACAGGCGGCCGAAGAACCGTAGACTTTCGCGCGCCTACAGTTCGGGGTAGACCGCAATTTCCTGGGGTACGTAGCCGATTCGCTTCTTGGCTTCGCGAGGGTTCTCCGCCATGTCGATGTCTCCGACGTAGACCTCGCCGGAGTCGGGTTCGACCAAACCGACCATCATGCCGATGGCCGTGGACCTACCTGCACCGTTCGGTCCGAGCAGTCCGTATGCCTCGCCTCGTCGAACCTGCAAGCTGACTCCGCTGACGGCAGCTTTCTCGCCGTAACTCTTGGTCAGGTCGACGCATCGCAGAGCAAATTCCTGCGATGCGATCTGAGGCGAGTTGCTGACGGCGGCTGCGGAAACGGCCGGCCGACTCACAGGGTACTTTCGAAGGCACTCTTCGGCCTCGCGTCGAGCATGTACATCTCCGTTCGATGTGTAGACCCATGTCGCCAATAGCATTGTCCAGAATCGACTTCGGCCTGCGCCGCCCTCATCGGACCGTGACTGCACCCCATCGGGGCTGCCCCGTTTGGCGCGAGTCATGATCACTCCCCGTCACGCGTACCCCGTCACGACTGCGACTCACCGCCTCCATCTGAAGGTCAGAATAAGCCGACCGCGAAGAATTTCAAATGGCGTATATCTCTCCGCCAACGAGAGGACCAATGGGTCGGTTTCTGTTGTACACTGCCGATTCGTTTCGGTCGCGCTAGCGCTTGCAGGCTTCGAGCGTGCTGAGGAGGCGGCGTTAGTTGAACCAAGGACGAGTGACTCTCGTGAGCGGCGCCGCGCGTGGGATGGGACTGAGTCAATGCCGAGCAATGGTGGCCGAGGGCGCGCAGGTTGTCCATTGTCCTCGGCGATTCGCGACGAGGAAGGCGCCCCGGTCGCTGAGGAGTTCGGAGGCCTACGAGTTCGAGAATCGGCAGCGCACCGTCGACATCAACCTCACCGGAACGTTTCTCGACATGCAGGCGTGCGCTCAGGTGCGGGGCCATGCCGGTGCCAAGGCGGTGATGCCGGCTAGGTCGGCCATGGCGTCGGTCAAATGCGGCGGCGCAGACACCACCCAACTTCCGCTACCGACTCGAAACGTGGCATGAGATTGGCCTGGAACGTTCTGGCTGTCGATCCGAACTCCGCGTTATTACCGTCTGCCAGTAGCGCCACACTCGCCAACCCAAATCTTTGGCAGGCCCCCTACGATGAGCTCTGCGCACAGGGTTCGCGGCGCGCTTGAGGTGGTTGCGGCTTCATCACTTCGACAGTGACAGATCGACGATCGGGAACAAACGATGCCAACAGAGAGGCCGACAATGCCGATTGACACGAGCAAGACGACCGACGCTGTAATACTCGTGGGAGGTAAAGGCACTCGACTCCGGCCTCTAACCCTGTCGGCGCCGAAACCGATGCTACCCACTGCCGGTCTACCATTCCTGCATCACCTGCTCGCGCGGATCAAGGCGGCGGGCATAAGTCACGTCGTTCTCGGCACGTCGTTCAAGGCCGAAGTGTTCGAAGCGCATTTCGGCGACGGTTCCGCGCTTGGAATCGAACTCGAATACGTCACCGAGACCGAGCCCATGGGTACGGGCGGCGGCATTCGCAACGTACTACCCAAGCTCCGTGCCGACAACGTCGTCGTGTTCAACGGTGATGTCCTCGGGGGTACCGACCTGACAACCGTGCTCGATACCCACACCAGAACCAATGCAGATGTCACCCTTCATCTCGTTAGAGTTGGTGACCCCCGAGCCTTCGGCTGCGTACCCACCGACGAGGACGGCCGCGTCACCGCCTTCCTCGAGAAGACGCAGGACCCACCGACAGACCAGATCAATGCCGGATGTTACGTATTCAAACGCGAGATCATCGAGACCATCCCACACGATCGGCCGGTGTCCGTCGAACGTGAAGTCTTTCCAGCACTTCTAGCCGAAGAAAAGCGAGTGTACGGTCACGTTGACAGTGCCTACTGGCGCGATATGGGTACACCTGAGGACTTTGTCAAAGGCTCAGCCGATCTCGTTCGTGGGATTGCACCGTCTACGGCGTTAAGCGGTACACGCGGCGAATCGCTCGTGCACCCGAGTGCCGGTGTTGCTCCCGGTGCGCTCCTCATAGGCGGCACGGTAATCGGACGCGGTGCCGAAATCGGCGCGGGCGCGAGACTCGATGGCGCGGTCGTGTTCGACGGGGCAGTGATCGAGGCCGGTGCTGTGGTGGAACGATCCATAATCGGATTCGGAACTCGTATCGGCCCACGCGCACTCGTTCGTGACGGTGTCATCGGTGACGGTGCCGACATCGGAGCGCGCTGTGAACTTCTGCGCGGCGCGAGAGTGTGGCCGGGGGTCAAAATTCCCGACGGTGGAGTGCGATTCTCGACCGACGTCTAAGCGGCTTTGGTCATCGGGGACGAGCTCTCGGTCTACGAACATCAGTCTGCTCGGCTCGCTTGGCCGATGCTGCTCACGGACATGCACGGCTTGGACTGGCGTGTCCCCGGTGAACAAGACTAAGGTGCACCGACTCTGGAAAGAGGAAGGGCTGCAGGTGAGGATCCATCACCCTCGCACACGCGCCGGTATCTGTTCCAGTCCGCAGATCGACACCGATGCACCGAAACTAGTATGGGCACTTGATTTTCAGTTCGACACGACCGTCGACGGGAAGGCCACCAAGACCGCGTCGATGATCGACGAGCACACCCGGTTGTCAGTGCTGAACATCGTCGAGCTGTCGATCACCGCTCAGCGGCTGACGGAGGAGTTGGAGAAGGCGTTCGCATTGTGGGACGGACCATCGTTGGTGTTGCGGATGGACAACGGTCCGGAGTTCATATTGCAAGTGCTGCAACAGTTCTGCCGTGGTCGGGTCGGGATCTGTTATATCCCGCCGGGGACACCACGGAACAACGGCCACATCGAATCCTTCAACAACCGGCTACGGAAGGAGTGCCTGAACCGGAACTACTGGACGAGCCTGCTCGAGGCGAAGGTGGTGATCGAGGACTTCAAGGACGACCACAACCACCGGCACCGCCACTCGTCGCTGAGCTACCTCACCCCGTCCTGGGGGTGCCTCCCGCTTGCGGGGGCGTACGCTGCGAGATGGCTGCCACACCCACCAACCGGTGGATGGCTTCGAGATCGACTGACATCAATCAGAACCGGCTTCAGAACGATGTGGTCAGACTATCGGGGACCTGCCAAGACCTCTACAACGAGACCACGCGGAACAGGCTACTCCGGGGTGACTACCTACGCTTCACCCACGAGGTTGCGGATGCCACACACCAGTCCTGATCTGAGTATCGTCGCGCGGCGGCAACGACCAGACCAATCCGGCACCAGTGCATGCCAAAAGCGGCCCGGTTGTGCTCCGACCTGAATCAGGTCGCACCGAGCGCGCAGAGGCGGGAAGGATCGAGCTCTCTCGCGAAGAATCGATGCCGATTTCGAGATATCGTCGGCTTCGTTGGGATCTCGGTTCTCGCGCTCGAACTCCTTGATGCGCTGCAGCTTGTCGCTCATTGCACCGGAAACCTGTTTCGCATCGATATGAGCCTGCCTGGTCCAGTTCCCCATCGACTCCGAGCCGATGTCGACCTTCGGGCCGATCGCCTGACATGCGCCGTACAGGGAGCTGAATCCGCGCGGGTGGTCGAGGACCACCTTCACTGCACCACGCTTCTGGACAAGTTTAAGCTTCACCCTTCACAAAGACGCGAAGCGGCATCAAGCCCGAGACGGTTCGGAGAGTAGAGCGCATATCTCTTGGGGAAAGTTCTACCTGCTTCATACACACCCGCGTGTGCCAGTACGCGGTATCGGTGGACGACCTCACGTGTCGGTCTGTGTACGACCTGATGTGTCGGTGTCCGGCAGGTTCATGATGCCGGTGCTTCGACCGGTGTGACAAGTCCTTGCCGGTCTTTGAGCCGGTAGCTG
>NZ_JAHUTG010000017.1:0-103349 GCF_020889545.1 Rhodococcus sp. I2R | reverse complement strand
CCCGCCGCCGCGGCACAATTTCACCGAGCTGCCTCGTATCCGTTCCGAGCGTCCGGCGTTCGAGTTGCATTACCCGCATATGGTCGACCGGATGCGCGCCGAAGCCCACGTCGGTCCCGGGTCACACGGTGGCGAGACCACCGAAGTCCTCGAACAGGCACGCCGGGCACCCATCGCCACCAGCGACCACGAAGGCTCCGGGGACGACGACGTCAAATAACGTGCCCCGAACGGCGTCGGGACGCGGCCGAGGCGCTCTCAGATCTCTCACAGCAGAGCAAGCGATACTCGACCGATGCCATCGTCCACCCCTGCGCAGTCGACACCCGTACCGCTGTGGGCAAGGCCGATGATGTTCGCGTTTCGTCGCAACGTTTCGCTTCACACACGGATCCGCGTCCTGACGATCAGCTTGGCAACGCTTGCGGTCGCCGTGAGTGCTCTGGCCATCTATCTCGTCGCCGAGCAGGCGCTTCGCGATCAGCTTGCCGATCGTGTCACCCGCAACGCCGATGCACTGATCGCCGGTGCAACCCTCGGAGTTCCCTCGACCTTCTACGGCTTCGGTGTCGGTAGCGTCGATGGCCCGGCCATCAAGGTGGCGCTGGTGACTTCTTCGGGCGAATTCGTCACCTTCACCACAAAATCTCAACCCTTCACCGGAGCGACGGGAGTTCTGGACGAGCCCGAGCAACAGGTCGTCGACGGTGAAGCCGCCGAGTCGCTCCGCGAAGTACGGGGCTACATGATCTCGGCCAAGCGAACCATCACCGGTGAAACGGTGATGGTCGCCGAGTCACTCGATACGAATGCTCCCCTCCTCGGCAAACTGACTCTGGCGCTGGTGATGATCGGCGCGTTCCTCGTAGCCCTGGCAGGTATCGCCGGATCTGCTGTTGCCCGAACCGGTCTGCGGCCGGTGAAAAGACTGACGAACGCCACCCAACAGGTGGCCCGCACCGGGCATCTCGAGCCCATACCCGTCACCGGTGACGACGAACTCGCCTCACTTGCCAGGAGTTTCAACGAAATGCTGGAGGCGCTCGCCGCCTCCGGTGCGCGCCAGAACAAGCTCATCACCGATGCGGGTGAGGAGCTGATAGAGCCTCTGTCTGCGCTCCGAGCGAAGATCGATACAGTCATGTCGCTCGACACCGACCACGCTCCCCCCATGACGCCCACCGAGCAGGACGAGCTCCGCGCCGGTGTCCTGACCGACATGGATGTCATCATTCGCTTGGTCCACGACCTCGTGAACCAGGCACGGGACAAGTCGCTGACAGCGGGTGCCCACGACCTGGGCGGCAGGTCATGAATTTCGACGCCGGTCAATTTCGAGCCCGTTCTCCGCGAACGTGTCCCACGGGATATGGCTGTGCCCGAAGACGAGCACGTCCGTGTCCGGATACGCAGCCGCCATCCGCTTCTCGCGCCTTGGCGCAGTACCCAGATCGGCGACCCTCATCGGAAATCACGGGATGAGGTTCGAACTCGCAGGTCCATGAGCTGCAGGTGGTCGGCGACCACGGTCACTGCCCCCTCGGCGTTCTGTACTTTCCCGCGGATCAGCAGAGCAGGTGCAGTGAGAGCGAGCTTCCGATACTTCGCCCACAGACCCACCGAGCAGACGACGTTGACCATCCCCGTCTCGTCCTCCAGGTTGACGAAGGTGACACCGGCTGCCGTAGCCGGTCTCTGTCGGTGAGTCACCGCGCCACCGACGAGTACACGATCTCCGTCCGGAACCGACAGCAACCGATCGGCCGGAAGCACCCCGAGCGCATCGAGCTGCTCACGAAAGAACTGGGTGGGGTACGAGTTCGGCGACACACCTGTCGCCCACACATCCGCCGATGCCAGATCCAAGTCACTCATGCCTGGAAGGACAGGTGCGCGCGTCGACGCTCCGAGCCCGGGAAGCAGATGCGATCGCTCACCGGCTGCCGCCCCGGCCGCCCACAGCGCTTCCCGCCGAGTGATACCGAAGCAACCCAGCGCGCCTGCTGTGGCCAGCGATTCGGCTCGGGCGGTCGAGAGCTCCACCCGTCCCGCGAGATCGACGAAGGACGTGTACGCACCGCCCAGGACTCGCTCCTCGACGATACGCTCGGCGAAATCCTGGCCGATGTGCCGCACGTCCGCGAGACCCATCCGGATCTCGAGACCACCTCCGGTGAGATCCGCGTACCACGAACTCACGTTGACATCCGGGCCGTGGACCTGAACGCCGTGTCTTCGCGCATCGGCGACCAGGGATTGAGGCGAGTAGAACCCCATCGGCTGCGCTCTCAACAGACCTGCGCAGAACGCTGCCGGATGATGCAGCTTGAACCAGGACGAGTAGAACACGAGCGAGGCGAAACTCTGCGAATGACTTTCGGGAAAACCGAAATTCGCAAATGCAAAGAGCTTTTCGAAGATGCGATCTGCAGCCTCACCGACGATGCCGTGCAGTTCGCGCATACCGTCGTAGAAACGACCACGCATCTCGTTCATTTTTTCCGGGGATCGTTTCGAGCCCATTGCCCGACGTAGTCGATCGGCTTCGGCAGCGCTGAATCCCGCGACGTCGATGGCCATCTGCATGAGCTGCTCCTGGAAGAGCGGCACTCCGAGCGTGCGGTCGAGAGCCTTCTCGAGCGACGGATGATCGAACGTGACAGGTTCGATTCCGTTGCGCCGCTTGATGTATGGATGCACCGAACCGCCCTGGATGGGACCGGGCCTGATCAGCGCCACCTCGACGACCAAATCGTAGAACTCCCGGGGTTTGAGCCTCGGCAACGTTGCCATCTGAGCCCGAGACTCCACCTGGAACACCCCCACCGAGTCGGCCCGCTGCAACATGTCGTAGACGGCTTTCTCGCCCAGATCGATGTCCGCAAGATCGATTCGGATCCCTTTGTGCTCGTCCACCAGATCGATCATGTAGTGCAGAGCCGACAGCATGCCCAGGCCCAACATGTCGAATTTGACCAACCCGACTGCAGCGCAATCGTCCTTGTCCCACTGCAATACGCTCCGGTTCGCCATCGTCGCCCATTCGACCGGACACACGTCGGCGATAGGACGGTCGCAGATCACCATGCCACCCGAGTGGATACCGAGATGGCGGGGAAAGCCCTCGATCTGCTGAGCCAGTTCGAGAACGGGCTTGGGGATGTCGCTATCTTCTTGCTCACCGATACCGGACCAACGGGTGACCTGCTTGCTCCAAGCATCCTGCTGCCCCTGCGAGAATCCGAGGGCGCGAGCCATGTCACGAACCGAGGACTTTCCACGGTAGGTGATGACGTTTGCGACCTGCGCAGCGTGTGTGCGGCCGTATTTCTCGTAGACGTACTGAATCGCTTCCTCACGTCTGTCCGATTCGATATCGACATCGATGTCCGGTGGCCCGTCTCTTTCGGGGGCCAGGAAACGTTCGAAAAGGAGCTTGTTCGCCACTGGATCGACATTGGTGATTCCGATGGCAAAACACACCGCCGAGTTGGCTGCCGATCCTCTTCCCTGACAAAGAATGTCACGGCCCTTGCAGAAGGCGACGATGTCGTGAACGACGAGAAAGTAGCCCGGGAAATGCAACCTCTCGATGATGTCTAGTTCGTACTCGATCTGCGCGTACGCCGATGGGTGGTCGGCCGGCGAACCGTACCGCCGCTCCGCACCCCGCTGCGCGAGCGTACGAAGGTAGCTGATCTCCGTGTGGCCGGCAGGTACGTCGAACGGGGGAAGTTGCGGTGCGATCAGACGAAGATCGAATGCGCACTCCCGACCGAGCTCCGCCGCCGCACCCACGACGCCCGGATAGTGCCCGAACAGCCGAGCCATTTCCTCCCCCGACCGTAGGTGTGTCCCACCTGTGGGTGACAACCATCCAGAGGCCTCGTCCAAGCTCGTTCGCGCCCGCACCGCCGCCATCGCCATCGCCAGGTGGCGACTGTCCGGTGTGGCGTAATGCGCCGCGGTGGTGGCGACAACCGACAGTCGATACCGAGTCGCGAGCTCGAACAACGCGTCGTTGCGTTCGTCGTCCTCCGGTAGCCCGTGATCGGTGAGCTCCACGGTGACACGGTCGGCGCCGAATCTGTCGACGAGATCGACCAATGCCGCCTCTGCAGCAACGGGGCCGTCCCTCGCCAGAGCGCGTCGTACATGCCCTTTTCGACAACCGGTGAGAATCTGCCAGTGACCGCCGGCGGCCTCCGACAGAGCGTCGAAATCGTAGCGAGGTTTTCCTTTCACACCGCCCGCCAGATGCGCTGCCGCGATCTCGCGCGAGAGCCGTCGGTACCCCTCCTGCCCACGCGCGAGCACGAGCAGATGCGTGCCGTCCGGATCCAATTCACCTGCCCTGGATCTGGCCGTTCCCAACGACAGCTCAGCGCCGAACACGGTCTTGATGCCGAGCGCTTTGGCTGCTTCGGCAAACCTGACAACTCCGTAGAAGCCGTCGTGGTCGGTGATCGCAATCGCTTCCAGGCCCAGACGCACAGCCTCTTCGACCATTGCTTCAGGATGACTGGCACCGTCGAGAAAACTGAAGGCCGAATGCGCATGTAGCTCCGCGTACGCAACCGTCGACGGCTCGGTCGAGATCGCACTTCTCTCGTACGCTCCGCGTTTGCGCGACCATGCCGGACTGTCTCCACCGTCGCCGATGATGTCGGGTTTCGGGCGCGCGGGACGGCCGGAGAGGACACGCTCCATCTCCGACCACGTCGGCGGACCCTCGTTCCACCCCATCGCTCACCCCTTTCCTGCCCATCGACTCCCCTGCCCTCGAACGACGACGAAGGCAATGTTCGAACGTGTGTTCCCATTAGATCGCACGGCACCGACACAACTCAACCGGGACGTAGCCGATAGGCTCGCTCGTCGGGTAGCACACCGAGAGAGCCGGAGATGCACGTGAGAAATTGGGCTTCGTTCGTTGTTTCCCACAAGAGATGGGTTCTTACCTTCACCGTCCTCGTGGTGGCGCTGACCGGCGCATGGGGCCTGGGCGTGTTCGGCAAGCTCAGCGAGGGCGGCTTCGTCGACCCGAGTAGCGAGGCCGCCGAGGTCAGCTCCCTCGTCACCGACCTTGGGCAGCCAACCCCGGACATCGTCGCCATCTACACTCCGCCCGAGGGACAGACGATCGACGATATCGGTCCCGACGTCACCGCCGTCCTGGACGAATTCCAGAGCAACTACTCGGTTCAGAACGTTGCTTCCTACTGGACGGCCAACGCCGCTGCCCAGCCGTTTCTCGTGTCCGAGGACGGCACCAAAGCGCTGGCGACAGTCACCCTCGGGCCCAACTCCGGTGTCACGTTCGCCACCTTCGGCGACCTACCGCCACAGCTCGAAGTCCCCGGCGTCACATCTCAGTTCGCCGGCGGTTCGGTCGTCGGCGTCTCGTTCAGCACAACCCTGCAGAGCGACCTCGTTCGCTCCGAGGCAATCGCCATCCCCGTCGTTCTGGTGTTGCTGATCTTCATCTTCGGTGGTGTCGTCGCAGCCGCAGTGCCGGTGTTCGTCGGCATTCTCAGCGTCCTCAGCGCCCTGGCAATACTTCGAGTGCTCACTTCCTTCACCGAGGTCAGTTCGTTCTCGATCAACGTCGCGTCACTACTCGGGCTGGGATTGGCAATCGACTACGGACTGTTCATCGTCAGCCGATTCCGCGAGGAAATGCGATCGGGCTCCGAACCCGCCGACGCAGCCGTGCGCACCGTGCTCACCGCGGGGCGCACCATCGCTTTCTCGGGCCTGCTACTGATCTGCGCCTTCGCCGGGATGCTCGTATTTCCTCAACCCATCCTCAAATCTCTCGGCTTCGGCGCGATGGCGGCAGTGGCGTGCGCTGCAATCCTGTCGCTGACGGCAGTACCGGCACTGCTCGCCCTCCTCGGACACCGCATCAACTCGCTGACGTGGAGCAAGACCGCGTCCGATCGCGGCGAGGCTCGCGCACAGAAGTTCTGGGGTGGCGTCGTCGCCAAGGTGATGCGCAAACCTGGAATCGTCGCCACGGTCATCATCGCCGCGCTTCTCGTGCTGTCCGCGCCGGTGCTCAAGATCATGCTCGGCGAGGTCGACTACACAGCGCTCCCGCAGGACGATCCCGCCCGCATCGCTGTCGAGACACTCAACACCGAGTTCCCGACCACCGGCGAAGGAGCCACGATTGTTCTGCGCGGCCTCGACGGACAGAAGCCACAGGGTGCCCCAATCGCAGACATCACGAGGCAAGCAGAGTCCTTGGACGGTATCGCGCGAGTCCAATTCACCGGTTCGAGTGACGATTTCGTCGCTATTCAAGCGACGTTCGGTGAACCGTCCGAAGGCGAAACCGAAATGGCATCGTCCAGCAATGCGGTGGCCGAACTCCGCGCGATGACCCCACCCGACGGCACCGAACTTCTCGTCGGTGGCTCCCGAGCCCTCGTCGACGACGGCAACGCCGCCATCGCGAAGTGGCTGCCCGTGATGATCGCGATCATGGTCGTCTCGACGCTGATCCTGCTGTTCCTTGCATTCGGGTCGATCGTGCTGCCGATCAAGGCGGTACTGATGGCCGGATTGAGCCTCGGCGCCACATTCGGTGTCTTGACCTGGGTTTTCCAGGAAGGCAACGGCGCCGAATTGATCGGGGTCACCCCGGCACCACTCGAAGCAACCTTCGTCGTCCTCATCCTTGCCGTCGTGTTCGGGCTCTCCACCGACTACGAGGTGTTCCTGATGTCCCGGATGGTCGAGGCCCGCACCGCCGGCGCGACCACGGAAGAAGCGGTCATCTTCGGCGCACAACGCACCGGACGCATCGTGACAGCAGCCGCCCTCGTTCTCATCGCCGTCACCGGCGCCTTCACCATCTCGGACCTGTCGATCATGCGATTCCTCGGCCTGGGAATGATCTTCGCGCTGATCGTCGACGCCACGATCATCCGAATGCTGCTCGTCCCGTCGCTGGTGAAGCTGATGGGCGAAGCGAACTGGTGGGCCCCGACCTGGATGAAAAAAGTCCACTCGAAAGTAGGAATCGGACACTAGATGCCTCGTACACTCGGCGGGCTCGGGGCGTGGTCCACCCGCGATGGTGACCGAATGTCACATTCGGTCACTCGAGAGGGTGGTTCCGGAACTTACCTTGGAGTAAGTTCACCTTATGGCGAACTACATCGTTACCGGCGGTACGGGCTTCCTGGGGCAGAATCTGCTGCCACTGCTACTGGAGCGTGACCCGTCCGCGCAGGTACACGTACTGGTGCGTCGACAGTCGGTCGCCAAACTCGAACAGCAGGTAGCTGCACTGAGCGGGAAAGACCGGGTGCATCCGCTGATCGGCGACCTCACCGAGCCCGGGCTGGGGCTGGGGCTGGAGGAAACACCGTCGAACATCGATCAGATCGTTCATCTCGGCGCGATCTACGACATCACAGCCGGTGACGAACAGGCCTCGACCAATGTCGACGGCACCCGATCGGTCGCCGAACTCGCGGTACGACTCGGCGCTCGCCTGCACCACATCTCCTCGATAGCCGTCGCCGGCGACCATGCCGGAACGTTCACCGAGGACGACTTCGACAAGGGCCAACAATTCCCGACGCCGTATCACCGGACCAAGTACGAGTCCGAGAAAATCGTTCGCGAATCGGCGACCGACTGGCGGGTGTATCGCCCTTCTGCGGTACTCGGCCATTCCGAGACCGGAGCGATCGACAAGATCGACGGGCCGTACTTCTTCTTTCCATTCTTCGCCGAACTCGCCAAACTGCCCGACGCGCTGCCCATCACCGTCCCGAACATCGGCGCGACAAATCTCGTTCCGGTCGACTATGTAGCCGCCGCCATCGTCGAGTTGATGCACCGCAACCCGTTGGGCCAAAGAGTTTTTCACCTTGTCAATCCGCGGCCGCAGTCGATGCGCGAGGTATATGCGGCATTCAGCGCGGCCGCGGGCTCGAAAGCCAGAATCGTCGAGATGCCCGGGGCCGTCGCAGCCCCAGTTCTCTCACCTCGGTTCGATGCGATTCGAGCAGGTCGCGATGCCCTGCTCGCCCGGTTCGGCGTCCCGCCCGTCATGCTCGACCACGTCACACTGCCCACCACGTTCGACTCCACGAGAACGCGAAATGCATTGAGCGGAAGCAAGATCAGCGTGCCCCCGCTCGCGTCGTACGCGGACGCGGTGTGGAAGTACTGGCACGACCATCTGGATCCCGTCCGTGCACGCCGCACAGATCCACGTGGACCGCTTGTCGGACGCACCATCGTCATCACGGGCGGCTCGTCCGGAATCGGCCAGGCCAGTGCGGAAGCTGCAGCGCGCAAGGGTGCCACCGTGATCCTGCTCGCACGAGGTGCTGAACAGCTCGAGGCAGTCGTTGCGGGGATTCGCGCCAAGGGCGGCGACGCATATGGCTATCCGTGCGATGTAACCGACAGCGAGTCGGTGGAACAGACAGTGAAGAGCATTCTGAGCGAGCACGACCACGTGGACATGCTCGTCAACAATGCGGGCCGGTCGATTCGTCGTTCGTTGTACAGGTCCACAGACAGACTTCACGATTTCGAACGCACCATGGCCGTCAACTACTTCGGCGCGGTTCGATTGGTGCTGGCTCTGCTGCCACACATGCGTGAGCGCAGATTCGGTCACATCGTCAACATCAGCAGCGCCGCGGTACAGGGGCACACGCCTCGATTTGCCGCCTACGTGGCGAGCAAGGCGGCCCTCGACGGGTTCGCCGATGTCGCTGCAGCGGAAACACTGTCCGACGGAATCACCTTCACGACCATTCACATGCCTCTTGTTGCGACACCGATGATCACTCCGACCGGTGACAAGAACGTCGGCCCGGTGGTGTCCGCAGAGAAGGCCGCGGCGATGGTGATGCGTGCGCTGATCGACAAGCCGAAGAGAATCGATACGCCACTGGGCACACTCGGTCAGTTCGGCAGCATATTCACTCCGAAAGGCAAGGATCGGACATTGCACCAGTTCTACCGCCGGTACCCTGATTCTGCTGCCGCCAAGGGCGACAAGACCGAGACTTCCCTCCCAGCCGACTACGCTCCGAAGGACGTGTACGACGCCTCCACTCCCTCCGCGCGGGTAGCTAAACTCGCCCGCCGGCTAGGCAGGCTCGTGCCCGGCACGTATTGGTGATCCGCTGACCGGGTCAGCCCAACAGGTTCCGTCGCCAGTGACGCACGAATCCTTGGCTCAGGTAAGCAAGCGAACCGGCTGCGGTGACCCACTTGACGGTACTGACAACGGTGGTGGATCGAACGACTTTGTCGCTGATCAGGTTTCGATTGTCGACGAGGGTCAACCCGACGATGTTCTCGATGTAGTCACAGGCAGCCGATACCACCGGCGCGACTGCCAGCGCCCTGACGGTGGCGGGTCCCGGGACTGACTCGGGGTTCAGCGATGCCTTGGCGGTCAGACTCCTCGCACCCGCCCGCAGCGCCATGGCGTAGATCGCGGGGTGGACGAGATCCGGGAAGTAGTGGCTGCGGAACCGCGCGGTTTCGGCGTCGCCCATGCTCGCCAAGATCTCTCGGTAGCGTCTTTCCGACCACGCTGTCTGCACCTGGAGCACTTTCGGTCCGGCAGGACCGAGCAGCCGGACGATGTTGGCCTGTGAGACGACGAACAACGCCGACCACACGATTAGTTTCCGGTCGAGCACGCTCAGGGCCATTGCCGAATCCTAGTAGGTCAAGAACGGCAGAACTGTCGCTTCGAACGCCGCGTAGGCATCGCGGTGGATGCTGTGTCCGCTGCGAAACACCTCGACTCGGCAATCGCGTATCGCACCTGTCATGAGCTCCAGACGTACCGGATCGACCATCCCACCTGGACCTCCGCGGAGAATCAGAGTAGGAGCAGCGATATCCGACAGCGCTTTCCACCACTGCGCATTGGGCTTGCGGAACTGTTCGAGCGCAGGTGCGGTCATCGACCGATCGAATGCCAGCGCGGCGCGCGGGTGCCGAATGACGGTGGTTCCGGCATGCCACAGTTCGGTGATCGACGGAAACTTCCCGGTCAGCTTCGGTGGCGCATCACCTGGTCTGATCGGAATCGGCAGTTCCTCGACAACGAGCCGACGTACGAGCGTCGGACGGCGCTGCGCCACCACGGTGGCGGCGTAACCGCCGAGCGAATGTCCCACGATGTCGACCTCGGTGAGCCCGAGATGGTCGATCAACGCAAGAAGATCTCCTCCGAAGGACTCGAATTCGTAGGTCGGCGTGTGCGCGCTACGGCCGTGTCCGCGTAGATCGACGGCGATGGCGTGGCGGCCGTTGGTGGTCAGCGTCCGCGCGAAACGATCCCATGTACCGCCGTCGCCGCCCATCCCGTGCACCAGCACAACGGGCACGTCATCGGCTTTCAGCGCCGGGGTGAACGAGCGATACGCAATATCGATGCCACCCAGTTCGACAGTCTCCGTCGTCATCTCCATTGCTTCGACAGTAGCGGCCGTTGTGTCTGTCGCGCGGTCTGTCATTCGTAGATACCTTCCACCCGCCACTGTCCCCCATCGAACACCAGCAACAACGCTCGATCGTCCGCGAGCAGCACCTGCACACGAGCCACCGGTCCGGTCGCTGTGAGACCACCGTCCCACCAACGCTCGTCGACCGGCCATGGCCCGGCCAACCCGGCGAGGTCCCACTCCTTCGTTCCCCAACGCATGCGCGCCGGTCGAGTGTCGAAGTGGCCACGTTCGGTGACACCGACGCCCGACCCGGCGCGATTCATCAGAGTCACTGCCGGTCGCGAAACGATCACCGCTGCCGGCGCTGGTTCGGGCAATCGCCCAGGCCACGGAGCGCTTGGATCCGTCAGCGGTACCAGCTCGTCGCCGAGGGGACGCAACGTGATCCGCTCGGCCGGACCCCGCCCCCCGCTGAGCACGCCGCCCAGTACCGAGTCGCCACCGAGCAGGCCCTGCACTCGCACGAGCGCTCGACGCGCCCGCTCGTCCTCGTCGCCGATGCTCCCCCAGAGCCCCAGTTGCAATTCCTCGGCTGCGACGACTTCGACCGGCTCCAACCGTAGGACCACGATGCCCGACGTCGGTTTGTTCTCGCTTCGTCCTGTCAACCATCCATCGAGCTGCCAACGAACTCGATCGGCCGTCCCCTCAGGAGTGAGCGGCTCGGCGCACCGCCATGTCCGTGACAGGCTTTCGCCGCTACCGGTACTTGCGTGCACCAGCAGTCGAGTACATGCGACGGCGGCGGCAGCGAGCTTGGTGTGCAGTTGCTCGGCCATTCCGCGACCGGCGAAGGCAGCCGCATCGACTCGATCGATCGGCGGATCGCAGAGATACTCCACATCGAGATCCGGCGGCAGTGCTCGAGCCGACGGCGGACGTTCGGGCTCTCCCCGCGCACTCCGGTGCGCCAGGATCGCGTCGGTACCGAACCTCGACGCCACATCCCCCGGCGTCAGCGCAGCAAAATCTCCGATGGTTCGCAAACCCAGGCGTCGCAGTAGGTCGACGAGTTCATCACGATTCGCTGCAGCCATGCTCGGTTCGGCAGAAAGCTCGGCCACCGGCAGCGGTGACAGAAATCCGGCGCCTCCACCACGCGGCACCACCTGCGCATGCCGCGCCGCGATCACTGCGGTGGACAGCTCGTCGGCTATCCCGACCTGGCATTCGACGCCCGCTGCCGAGGCCTCGTCGATCAGCCGTTCCACGGCCAGATGCTCGGACCCGAAGTAACGCGCAACGCCCCGGGCGGCAAGGACGAGCAGTCCCGGCCGCAGCACTTCGACGCCGGGCGCGATGGCCGCGATGGCCGATACCACCGGCTCGAACACCCGAGCGTCTCGATCGGCGTCGGCCAGAGCGATATGTATCTCCGGGCAGCGTGCCTGAGCTTCCCTCCGCCGCACACCACGCTTGACGCCGAACGTTCGTGCTGTCGCAGAGCAGGCAATGACGCGATTGGCCGACGTGACAGCCACCGGGTGGGTGGCTGGAAGGTCCGCCAGAGCGGCCGCAGCCACCGCAGGCCAATCCGGACACCACAGCGCAAGAACGCGGCTCATGTCGACACCGCGACGGGCAGCGATAGGGGCGCAGCGTCACGCTCGTCGGCGAACCACTCGACACGACCACCGACGGAGCGCAGGTCGAGCCGAACAGTGCGGGTACGCATCGCCTTGCCTCGAGCGGACACCGACAACCGAATCGATCGAAGCCGTCCTCGCCCCAACTCCCGGCCGCTCCCGAGCCCGTCGTACCCGTGCACCGAGGCTTCGAGTCGTAATTCGGCTCCGTCCCAGCGTCCGTCCGTGACCAGCAACGTCGCGCCTTTGCTGCGCGCCCTCGCCACCACGGCCCGAGCTCGGGTGGGCGCGACCGATTCACCACCGAGACCGAGCACGACCAGGTCCACACCGTCGAGCAGGATGGCCGCGACCTCCACCGGATCGGACCCTGGATCGGGAATCAATGCCAACTTGTTCAACTGCGCCCCCATCTCGACGGCAGCAAGAACGCCGAACCGCGGCAGCCCGATGACAGCGACGTGTCCTCCGGCACTCGTCACCGCAGCCACCACACCGAGCAACAACGAGCCTGCGCCCGACACCGAGACCACAGTCCCCCGGACCAACCCGCCATGCGGCAGCACACCGGCTATGACCTCGGGCACCGGGAGAACAGAACGCGTGCGCCCGGCCGCCTTCGGGGATGAAGCAGTCGATCGTTCCTCGACCGGTTGTGTCTCATGATGCTCGATACGCTCCGACGCCGATTCCCCTCGCGAGGGCACCTCTGCCA
This sequence comes from Rhodococcus sp. I2R, assembly GCF_020889545.1. Taxonomy (NCBI): domain Bacteria; kingdom Bacillati; phylum Actinomycetota; class Actinomycetes; order Mycobacteriales; family Nocardiaceae; genus Rhodococcus; species Rhodococcus sp. I2R. The sequence continues at coordinate 90,543 of NZ_JAHUTG010000017.1, read as the reverse complement.
TCCGTCGACGCAGCAACGCAACCCGCTCGGGCAGGGACAGGCCACCCAGCGCATCCGGCGAAGCGGAAGCATCCGATACAGACATGTCACTCCCCTTGCACACTGAAACCAGCACATGAATTTCGCGAGCTCGAACACACGGGAAGTGGAGTATTCGAACACACTTTCGATTCTCGTTCCAAGTAAAGCCGGTCTGGTGCCAGCTCGTCAAGGCGACAGCGTTTTCGCTGGTAGAGACCATGACAAGGCTCCTGCGGGCAGTGATGCTCACCGTCCACTAACCTGTGGTCGTGACCGAGCAGCAACGCACCGCACGGGTTGTGGGACCCGACTACCTTCTCGCCGGCAGGTACCGCCTCGCCTACAAGCTCGGCGGTGGCGGAATGGGCGCGGTCTGGCTTGCGCAGGACACACTTCTCGCCCGCAAGGTCGCCGTCAAACAGGTCACCTCGACGGCGCACCTGAGCGACGAAGCGGCTCGCGAGGTACGCAACCGCGCCATGCGCGAGGGCCGCATCGCCGCCCGCTTGTCGAGCCCCCACGCCATCGCCATGTACGACGTCGCGATCGAAGACGGTGAACCTTGGCTGGTCATGGAGTACATGCCCTCACGCAGCCTCGCGCAGGCACTCAACACCACGGACTTTCTACCGCCGTACGAGGTGGCACAGGTCGGAGCGCAGGTGGCCGACGCACTCATCGAGGCGCACGAGGCGGGAATCGTCCATCGCGACATCAAGCCCGGTAACATTCTGATCGCCGATCGCGGACGCACCCTGGGCATCGTCAAGATCAGCGACTTCGGCATCTCGCGCGCGAGAGGCGATGTCGAGGAATCGGATTCGAGCGTCATCACCGGTACGCCGGCCTACTTCGCCCCCGAGGTCGCACGCGGGCAGGATCCCACCGAGGCGAGCGATGTGTTCTCCCTCGGCGCGACGCTCTACACAGCCATCGAAGGCAAGCCGCCGTTCGACATCGACCAGGATTCCATCGCGCTGCTCCACCGAGTTGCCCGAGGCCAGATCATCGCCCCCACCAGGTCCGGTGATCTGACCCAGGCATTGCTGCACATGCTCGAACCCGATCCGTCGCGCCGACCGTCGATGACGCAGGCACGCGACGAGATGATCCTCGGCGCAATCAACAGCCGAGGGAGCATCGCGCAATTACGAGGTGTACCCCTCACCTCGTCCAAAGGCACAGTGCCCACCTGGGCTCATCGGTCCACACCCGTCGCCGAAACCCGCCGCCCCTCGCGAGAATTCGGCAAGACCATCGCCGGACTCCCCGCCGTACGTTCCGGTGGCAACCTGGACGGACACGAGCCGAAGCCGTACGCGCCGCCGCCATTCGACCCCCCGAGGAAGAAGAATCCGCTCGATGTGGTCCTGGACCGCATCGACGACGCCGTCGGCGACAAGGTCGACGTCTCACCCGCGGTGATCCTGGCCGGAATCGTCGCGGTGATCGTTCTACTGTCGATCCTCGCAATCGCCCTGTAGGCGCTTCGCGCATGTGCGCGGAAATACGTGTCCCACTGTGTATTTCCACTCACATGCGCGTCAGCGCCCTCAATCGATGCGCCGGTTGTGTGCCCACCTCGTGAGCGCATTCCTGTTCGACTGCTGCGTCTTTCGGAGAACGTTGGACGCGTGGGTTTCGACGGTCTTGACCGAGATGAACAGGTCTTCGGCGATCTCTCGGTAGGTGTAACCACGCGCGAGGAGCCGAAGCACCTCGAGCTCGCGTGGCGTCAACGAATCCAGTTCGGGATCGAGGGGAGGCTCCGGCGCCGCCGACTTTCCGGTGAACGAGTCGAGCACGAACCCGGCGAGCCGAGGGGAGAACACCGCGTCTCCCCCGGCGACGCGTCGCACACCGTCGGCGAGCTCGGCCCCAGAGATGGTCTTGGTGACATAGCCGCGCGCACCTGCACGGATGACAGCGATGACGTCCTCGGTCGCGTCGGATACCGACAGCGCCAGGCAGACCGGACCGGCCGATATTCGCCCGAGGACGGCGACGCCCCCGCCGTCGGGCATGTGGACATCGAGCAGCACGACGTCGGGCTTGGTGGCCTCGATGCCCGCCACCGCGTCGGCGACGCCACCTGCCTCACCGACCACTTCGAGATCGGGTTCACGCCCCAGTTCGGCGCGCACCCCGGAACGAAACACTGCATGGTCGTCGACGAGAAAGACACGAAGAGTGTCGGTCACCTGGGCTGCTCCTGCGGTATCGGCTGCTGCGGTAGCGGTTGTTCGGTATCGACGTGTTCCGCTGGCTGAGGCTCCTCTGGTGTGCGGTTGCGGGGCATCAGAATTCGGACTTCCGTTCCCTTGCCCACCTGGGAGCGTACAGATACCTCGCCACCGCGCCTCTCGATTCTTCCTCGGATCGATTTGGCGAGGCCCTGCCGATCCACCGGCACGAGGTCCTCGTCGAATCCGGCGCCTCGGTCGCGAACGAACACCGTCACCTTGTCCGGTTCTGTCTCGGCGAACAAATCGATGTTGGTCTCCCCGGAATGCTTGGCGGCATTGACCAGTGCTTCACGCGTGGCGCCGAGCAAGGCGGTGAAATGCTCACGCGGCAGACCGGATTCCGAGTCGATTGCCGAAAGCTGCACGTCTCCGACCGTGATCGGCCGAACCGTCACACCGTGCTGGTCCTCGACCTCGCCGGAGATGGTCTTGAGCGCCTCGGACAGCGACGAGTGGTCCGGGTCGCCGCCCTCGAACAACCACTTTCGCAGCTCGCGCTCCTGACCACGCGCCAGCCGCATCACCTCCTGCGGCTGATCGGACTGCTTCTGAATCAACGCCAGCGTCTGCAACACCGAATCGTGCAGGTGAGAGGCGATCTCCTCTCGTTCGTCGTTGCGAATACGGGCCGAGCGCTCCGTATTCAACGTGCGCCACATCCGCAACCACACCGGAACGGTGAGCAACGCGGCACCGACAAGGGTGACGATGACGGCCAACAACGACGATCGGACCGCTGCGATGTCGACACGTGCGAGAACCACGACACCCAGGCCGAGAACGATGAGAGTCGCACCTCCTACCACCCGGGCCCAGCTGAGCACGGTCGGCTTCTTCGGCATGCCCAGAACCGAACGTGGGCCGTCGGAATCGAATTCGCGCCATACCAGCGCCGCACCGATCACGACCACCACGATCGGAACCAGAACCGATGCTGCGGTGCCGTCCAGCAACCATGCCAATCCGGCGGCGAGACCGAGACCGAGCGCCGAGAGTCCGAGCGCCCGCTGGCGTTCCGCGTCGCTCGGGCGGTCCACATCGGTGCCCGCGGGTGTGAACACCCACAGCAGCCCATAGGCGAAGATGCCGGCACCGGCCATGACGGCGAGCAACGCGAACGCCACCCGGACCTTGAACACGTCGACGCCCAAATGATCCGACAGGCCGCCGGCCACCCCACCCACGATGCGACCGCCACCCCGCCGGTAGAACTTCACCGGATCGGGGCCCGCGGACGTGGGCAGTAGCTCGACATGGTTCACGTCTCCGATCCTGGCACGAATCGGAGGTCTGCCGCATCAGGGTCTCCCCTGATGTTCCACTGCCCTGATGTTCCACTGCCCACCGACTCGAACCGAGGACGAGACTCGGTCAGGAGAAGATCAGGGCGATCCCTGATGCAATTGCCGCCGAGACGGACCACGATGGTTCTATGAGCAACGCAACCGTCTCCGACCAGCTACAACATATGTGGCGAACTCGTCCGTACCGGTTGCCGCAGCGAGGCCACATTGCGGGAGTCGCCGCAGGCATCGGGTACCGCTACGGCATCGACCCCGTTCTCGTTCGTGTCGCCCTGGTCGTCGGAACCATCTTCGGCGGCGCCGGGATCGTCCTCTACCTCGCGGCCTGGCTTCTCTTCAGCAAAGCAGGCGACACAGCCTCGCCCGCGGAATCTCTCATCGGCAAAGGCGGCAGCTCGGACTCCACGACCAAGGTCGTGGTTCTGATCGTCGCTCTGGTCATCGTGGTCTCGACGATCGGACCGGTCGGAGTCGGCATGGGCGGTTCCGGATTGATCAGCATGGTGGCTCTGTTGGCTGGGTGGTGGTTGTTGTATCAACGCCGGCCCGAACCTCCCGAGTTTCTTCCGGACGGCGCCCAGGCCTATCTCCAGCAGGGCTTTCCGATTTCGTTCAACTCCCCGTACGGCCCCAACGTGGGCGTGCCGAACAGCCCCTGGGCAGGTGCCAACTACCGGCCACCAAACTATGACGCCACTCGCCCCCCGTACACCCCGTATACGACGCTTCCCAGCAATTACGTCCCGAACCCGAGTCCGGCCGCGCCGCCGGAGGAGTCCACATCGGTGAATCTGACGAAGGACACCGGCGAGTCGGCGATCCCAGATCAGCCGACACCCCCGTCCTGGGATCCGCTCGGGGTCGCACCATTCGCCTGGGACCTGCCGGAACCGGCGTCGGCGCAGGTACCCGAGGCGGCGGAGAAGAAGCACCGATCACGGTGGACGACGAGTTTCATCGGACTGGCACTGGTGGCCGCGGCCGTGACGGCGGGTATCGCGTACGCCTCGGATTCGACGTGGCTGACGCCCGCGCGTATCGGCGCGGTAGCTCTCGCCGTCGTCGCAGTCGGACTCATCCTCGGTGCGTTCCTACGCAGGGGGTACGGGTTGCTCGTGGTAACCGGGCCCCTGCTGGCGTTCGTGGTCCTCGCCTCGATCGTGGGGCCGATTTCGATCGACGGCGCCAACTCGGGTGAGCAGCGAGTGGCGCCCACCACGTTGGCCGAACTGCAGCCGAGCTACGCCGTGCAGCTGGGTGATCTGCAGCTCGACCTGCTCGGACTCGAGCTCACCGAGGACGCCACGGTCGAGATCACCGTCGCGGCGGGCAACGCCACCGTGATCGTCCCGTCGTCGATGAACGTGCTGACCGAGTGCACAGCCGTCTTCGGCTCGACCTCGTGCGAGCCCGAAAGTGTTCGCCAGCGCGGCAACTCAGCCGAGAACACGCACGTCCTGACGATCGACGGAAACGTACAATTCGGAAACCTGGAGGTCATCCGTGAATGAGACATGGCAATACGGCGACAGCGACGAGGACACCCCCGAACAGAACATGGCCCGCTCCCGCCCGTCGGCACTGCTCTTCCTCGTCGGCCTCGCTGCGATGATCGTCAGCGTGAGCGCGCTGATCGGGCCACCGGCAATCGAAGCGCTCGGCAACGTCGAGTTCCGCTGGGTGTTCGTCATAGCGGCGATCGTCATCGGACTGACTCTGCTGGTGGCTCCGAGCCGCAAGAAAAACTAGCTACTCACTCCCACTCGATCGTGCCCGGTGGCTTGCTCGTCACATCGAGAACGACTCGGTTGACCTCCGACACCTCGTTGGTCACCCGAGTCGAAATCGTTTCCAGCACGTCGTAGGGCAGACGGGTCCAGTCGGCCGTCATCGCATCCTCGCTCGACACGGGACGCAACACGATCGGGTGACCGTAGGTACGACCGTCGCCCTGCACACCGACGCTGCGCACGTCGGCGAGCAGTACCACCGGGCACTGCCAGATCTGCTCGTCGAGCCCGGCGGCCGTCAGTTCCTCGCGCACGATCGAATCGGCCTGACGCAGCGTAGCCAGCCGGTCTCGGGTGATCTCACCGACGATTCGGATCGCGAGGCCGGGTCCGGGGAACGGCTGGCGACCGACGATGTCCTCGGGCAGACCCAGTTCACGACCGACGGCACGAACCTCGTCCTTGAACAGCGTCCGCAGCGGCTCCACCAGCGCGAACTGGAGGTCGTCAGGCAGACCACCGACGTTGTGATGGCTCTTGATGTTCGCAGTACCCGAACCTCCACCGGATTCGACGACATCGGGGTAGAGGGTGCCCTGCACGAGGAACTCCACCTCGGCTCCGTGCGAGGCGTTCTCGCCCAGCACCTCGGCGACAGCGCCTTCGAAGCTGCGAATGAACTCGCGGCCGATGATCTTGCGCTTCTCCTCGGGGTCCGAGACTCCGTCGAGTGCCCCGAGGAAGGTGTCGACGGCGTCCACGGTGACGAGCTTGGCGCCGGTCGCAGCCACGAAGTCCTGCTGAACCTGCTCACGTTCACCCTCGCGCAGCAGACCGTGGTCCACGAACACACAGGTCAAACGGTCGCCGATGGCGCGTTGAACGAGAGCGGCGGCCACTGCCGAGTCGACGCCGCCCGACAGTCCGCAGATCGCCTGCCCGTCGGGGCCGACCTGCTCCTGAATCTGCTCGACGAGAGCGTCGGCGATGTTCGCGGCCGTCCACTCGGCCTTGATGCCCGCCGTCTCGTGCAGGAAGCGGCTCAGAACCTGCTGCCCGTGCGGCGAGTGCATCACCTCGGGGTGGTACTGCACGCCCGCGAGGCGGCGCTCGGTGTTCTCGAACGCTGCCACGGGTGCGCCCGCGCTCGTCGCCGTGACGGTGAACCCGTCCGGTGCCGCTGTGACGGCGTCGCCGTGCGACATCCACACCGGCTGTGTGGCAGGCAGACCTTTGTGCAGCACACCGCCGTCGACGCTCAACTGCGTCCGGCCGTACTCGCGTGTTCCGGTGTGCGAGACCGTTCCGCCGAGCGCCTGGGCCATCGCCTGGAACCCGTAGCAGATGCCGAAGACCGGGATGTCGAGGTCGAACACCTTGTTGTCGAGAGCGGGAGCGCCCTCGGCGTACACACTGGACGGTCCGCCCGAGAGCACCAACGCGACCGGGTTCTTCTCGGCGATCTCCTCGACCGTAGCGGTGTGCGAGATGACTTCGGAGAACACGTTCGCCTCGCGAATACGCCTTGCGATGAGCTGTGCGTACTGAGCACCGAAGTCGACGACGAGTACGGGCCTGGGCAGTGCAGTTTCGGGCTGCTGCGATGCGGTCACCGGGTCAGTCTAGTGGGGGTCACCGCCCGCGAATTACGCAGCACCCGAGGTGGCAGGCTTAGGTTTGTGATCCGGTTTGTGATCCGGTTTGTGGTCCGGAGTACGGATCTCGACGATGGGCAAGCGCAGAGCCGCCGGAGCGGATGCGGGCACCGCGGGGCTGTTCGGAGCGATCGGATCCACCCGCTCGTAGGGCAAGCCCTGTCGCGGTCGAAGATCCTGCTCGCCCTTGTTCGGCCAGAGTGCTGCGGCGCGTTCGGCCTGGGCGCTGATGGTCAGCGAAGGATTGACGCCCAGGTTGGCCGACACAGCGGCACCGTCGACGACGAACATCGTCGGGTAGCCGTGAACACGCTGGTAGGGGTCGATGACACCGTGTTCGGGATCGGACGCGATGGCGCATCCACCCAGGAAGTGCGCCGTCAGCGGGATGTTGAACAGCTCACCCCACGTGCCACCTGCGACGCCGCCGATCTTCTTCGCGATCCGCCGAGTTGCATCGTTCCCCTCGGGAATCCAGGTCGGGTTCGGTTCGCCGTGCCCCTGCTTGCTCGAGATCTTGCGACCGAAGATTCCGCGCTTGGTGAACGTGGTGATGGAGTTGTCGAGGTTCTGCATGACGAGCGCAATGATGGTGCGCTCGCTCCAGTTCTTGACGTTGACCACGCGAACGAAGTCGGCCGGGTTCCGCAGGAGTGCGATCAAGAACTTGAGCCAGCGCGGAATGCGGCCTCCGCCATCGGTCATCAACGTCTGCAGCAGTCCCATCGCGTTCGAGCCCTTGCCGTAGCGAACCGGCTCGATGTGCGTGTTCGAGGACGGGTGGAACGAGGAGGTGATGGCGACACCCTTGGTCAGATCCACGTTCGGATCGACTTTCAGCTTCGCCGCGCCGACGATGGACTCGGAGTTGGTCCGGGTGAGCTCGCCGAGCTTGTCGGACAGCTTCGGCAGCTTGCCCTCGTCCTTCATCTTGTGGAGCAAGTTCTGCGTGCCCCACGTGCCGGCTGCCAGCACGACGTGCGCGGCGGTAAAGGTCTTCGGGCCCTTACGAACCCACGCGCCCGTTCGCTCGGTCGTCACATCCCAGGTGCCGTCGGACAGGGCGCGCAGGCCGGTTACCGTCGTCATGGGGATGATCTCCGCGCCGGCTCGTTCGGCCAGGGCGAGGTAGTTCTTGAGCAGTGTGTTCTTGGCGCCGTGTCGGCAGCCGGTCATGCACTCGCCGCATTCGATGCAGCCTGTCCGCTCGGGTCCTGCGCCGCCGAAGTACGGGTCGTCGACCTTCTTGCCGGGCTCGTCGCCGAAGAACACACCGACCGGGGTTTGGATGAAGGTGTCAGCGACGCCCATGTCCTCGGCAACGGACTTCATGACCTCGTCGGCGGGTGTCATGTGCGGGTTGCGAACGACTCCGAGCATGCGAGTCGCCTGGTCGTAGAACGGTGCGAGTTCACTGCTCCAGTCGGTGATGTGGGCCCACTGCTTGTCCTCGAAGAACGGCTCCGGCGGCTGGTACAGCGTGTTCGCGTAGTTCAGCGAGCCACCACCGACGCCCGCGCCCGCGAGAATCAGGCAGTCGCGCAACAGGTGGACGCGCTGAATGCCGTAGCAACCGAGCTTCGGCGCCCACAGGAAGCGTTTGAGATCCCAGCTGGTCTTGGCGAAATCCTCGTCCTCGTACCGACGTCCGGCTTCGAGAATGCCGACCCGGTAGCCCTTCTCGACGAGGCGCAGTGCGGTGACGCTGCCGCCGAACCCGGATCCGACGATCAATACGTCGTAATCCGTCTTGCGAGCCTGTGAACTCCGAGCTTGTGCACTCATGGTGACCTCCGCCGTACGTGATGCAGCTAGCCGTTGCTCATCGACACCCACATACGATGTGATCGCGACCACATCGTATGTGACATACGCGCTGAGGTGACAACGGGCTTATGACAGTTGACACATGCCACTGTAGCTGTAACTCGAAGTGTCACCAAGCTGGCACCATTGCGCTACGCCCGAACGTTCAAGCCCACCTTCTGGAACTCCTTCAGATCCGAGTAGCCGGATTTCGCCATGGAACGACGCAAACCTCCCACAAGGTTGATGGACCCGTAGGGCTCACTCGACGGACCGTGCAGCACCTCGTCCAAGGACGGGCGCTCACCCGCAGCGACGGGTAGCAGAGCGCCGCGCGGCATCGAGGGGTGGGCAGCGGCCGACGGCCAGTACCAGCCTCCACCCGGCGCTTCCGCGGCAGCAGCGAGCGGCGCGCCGAGAACGGCAGCGTCGGCGCCACAGGCAATGGCCTTCGCAAGAGCACCCGAGGTGGTGATGTCACCGTCGGCGATGACGTGGACGTAGCGTCCACCCGTCTCGTCCATGTAATCGCGTCGTGCAGCAGCAGCATCGGCGATGGCGGTGGCCATGGGAACGCCGATGCCCAGCACCTCGCCCGACGTCGTACCGCCCTCGACCGAGCCGTACCCGACGATGACACCGGCGGCACCGGTACGCATCAGGTGCAGCGCAGTGCGGTGATCGCTCACGCCGCCGGCGATGACGGGCACGTCGAGGTCCGAGATGAACGTCTTGAGGTTGAGCGGCTCCCTGTCGCTGTGCGCAACGTGCTCGGCCGAAATGATGGTGCCCTGAATGACCAGCAGATCGACACCGGCCGCCACCAGTGCAGGGGTCAACCACTTGGCGCTCTGCGGGCTCACCCGCACCGCGACCGTCACTCCCGACGCACGAACCCGAGCGACCGCGGCGGCCAGCAGATCCGGCTGCAGCGGAGCGGCATGCAACTTCTGCAGAAAGGCCACGGGCGCATCGACATCGAAGTCGTTCTCCGCGATGGCGACCAGCTCGTCGATCTTGGCCTGAACATCGGTGTGGCGCGCCCACAGTCCTTCACCGTTGACGACTCCGAGGCCCCCCTGCTTGCCCAACGCGATGGCGAACTCCGGCGAGACCAGCGCGTCCGTGGGATGAGCAAGTACCGGTATGTCGAAGCGATAGGCGTCGAGCTGCCAGGCCGTCGACACCTCCTTCGACGACCGCGTACGGCGCGAAGGCACGATATCGATATCGTCGAGCTGGTAGGTACGCCGGGCTTCTCTGCCCATGCCGATTTCAACGAGGTCGCGCACGCGCGCACCTTTCCTTGGAGTTCAATGAAATTCGCTTGTGATGCCGAGGCGATCAGCGGGTCGCGTAGTTCGGCGCTTCCGCTGTCATCGTGACGTCGTGGGGGTGGCTTTCCTTCAGACCCGCGGCAGTGATCTGCACGAATTGGGCGTTCTGCAGATCCTCGATCGAATTGGATCCGGTGTAGCCCATCGCCGCGCGCAAGCCGCCGGTCAACTGATGAATGACCTGATTCAGTGGGCCGCGGTAAGGAACGCGGCCCTCGATGCCCTCGGGTACCAATTTGTCCTCGGCGAGCACATCATCCTGGAAGTAGCGGTCTTTGGAGAACGACTTCACCGCACCACGTCCCTGCATGGCGCCCAGTGAACCCATGCCGCGGTAGCTCTTGAACTGCTTGCCATTGACCAGAATCAGTTCGCCCGGCGACTCCGCCGTACCGGCGAGCAACGAACCGAGCATTGCCGTCGACGCGCCGGCCGCCAGTGCTTTGGCGATATCACCCGAGAACTGGAGTCCGCCGTCCGCGATCACTGGAACGCCGTGCTGCTTGCACGCCGTGACCGCTTCGAGGATTGCGGTGATCTGCGGCGCACCCACGCCTGCGACGACGCGTGTGGTGCAGATCGAGCCCGGACCGACACCGACCTTGACCCCGTCGGCGCCGGCTTCGACGAGCGCCAACGCACCCGCTCGGGTCGCTACGTTGCCGCCGACGATCTGAACACGTTCGCCCACCTCGGCCTTGAGCTTGCTGACCATCTCGAGGACCTGAGCGTTGTGCCCGTGCGCAGTGTCGACGACGAGGACGTCGACGCCCGCATCGGCCAGTGCCATGGACCGCGACCACGCGTCCTGCCCGACGCCAACTGCGGCGCCGACCAGCAGCCGACCGTCGCGGTCCTTCGTCGCGTACGGATGCTGCTCGGTCTTGACGAAATCCTTGACTGTGATCAGTCCGGTGAGCGCTCCCTGCCCGTCGACGATGGGGAGCTTCTCGATCTTGTGGCGTCGCAGCAGTCCGAGCGCGGCCTCGGCCGTGACACCTTCGCGTGCGGTGATGAGCGGAGCCTTGGTCATCACATCGGCGACGCGACGGTTCTGGTCCACCTCGAAGCGCATGTCGCGGTTGGTGATGATCCCGACGAGCGCGCCGGTCTCGTCCGTGACGGGCAGCCCGGAGATCCGGAATCGTGCGCACATCGCGTCGACCTCGGCGAGGGTGTCCGTCGGCTTGCAGGTGACCGGGTCGGTGACCATTCCGGCCTCGGACCGCTTGACCGTCTCCACCTGTGCGGCCTGGTCTTGCCAGGAGAGGTTGCGGTGCAGGACCCCCATGCCGCCGGCTCGCGCCATGGCGATGGCCATCCGCGCCTCGGTGACCGTGTCCATCGCCGAACTGACGAGCGGAACCCTCAGCCTGATCTCACGGGTGAGCTGACTGGACGTGTCCACCGCACTGGGGATCAAGTCCGACGCAGCAGGCAGTAGAAGGACATCGTCGAAGGTCAGACCGAGCATGGCGACCTTGTTGGGGTCGTCACCGCCGGTACGGACGTGGGCTCCGGAACTACTCATGTGGATCTGGCCCTCCCTAGAGCCTGGATGCTCCTCGTTGCACGCAAGAGACGATGCGTGGACGAGAGGCGTGTCGAGAACGGATGGAGAACTTTCGGCGAGTACGCGCGCTCACTCGCGCGGCGCCTGCCTATGGTATCGGCTCCGCCCAACCAGCGTGAACGCGCATCGGAGGGGGCGCTCGACCCGTGCACGAGCCGCGGTCGAGGCCGACTGCACAACCACGATCGCGCATTGATCTCGGTGTGCCGATAGTCGAACGGCTGGCGCAGACCCACCAATCCTGCGTACCGTGGAGGCGTGCGCGATCAATTGCCTCCAGGTCTACCGCCGGATCCCTTCGCCGGTGACCCCGCCGACCCCTCGGCCGCCCTCGACGCGATCGAACCCGGCCAGCCACTCGATCCTCAGGAGCGGCTCGCCGTAGAGGAAGATTTGGCGGACCTTGCCGTGTACGAGGCTCTCCTCGGACACCGAGGCATCCGCGGTCTCGTCGTGTGCTGCGAGGACTGCCAGCAGGATCACTACCACGACTGGGACATGCTCCGAGCCAATCTTCTCCAGCTGCTCGTCGACGGCACCGTGCGTCCTCACGAGCCCGCATACGATCCGGTGCCGGACGCGTATGTCACGTGGGACTACTGCCGTGGCTACGCAGACGCATCGATGAACGATGCGTTGCACGGCGACGGTTACGACAACTGACGCAGGCTGCTTCGGCGCCCCTGAGTACGGACCAACATGCAAAGGTGCCCTCCACGAAATCGTGGAGGGCACCTTTGCATGTGACTCGGCTGAATCCTGCTCAGCCGCCGTTGTCGGCCGTGTCGACACGCGGTTGCTGTGATGTCCCGCCCGAAGTCGAGCCACTTGCAGTTGCCGTCGGGCTCGGCTCGCGCAAGATGGTCGGATTCGGAACGGTGGTGGTAACCGGCGGTTCCGAGGGTGCGGGCGATACCGGCGCACTCGATACCGGCGGAAGCGCGGGCTCGGTTGTGATCGGCGGCAGCGGCTGCTGCGGAACCGACGTCACAGGAACACCGGGGATTGCTTCCGGTGCCACGGTGCCGACCGGGGGTGCAGGCAGAATGGGGGCCTGGAGAATCGGCGGGATCGTCGGCACGAACGTCTGCACTTGATCGAGCAATCGTTGCATCCAGATCTCGAGATCGGAGCGCTGAGCGGGGTTGATGACCGACCCGGTACTCGCAGCCGCCCCGTCGAGGAGAGCCCGAGCTCCGTCGACATCGCCGGATGCGATCAGTTCTTCGGCCTGTTCCAGCTTCGACGTCGTCTCAATTTGAGCGACGGTGGAATCGGCCTGCTCCGAGAACACGACAGACTTCACACTCCACAGCGGATCTCCGGGCGCGGAATCGTACGAGAAGGCGACCAAGCCGCCCACGACGACGGCAATCGCCGCCGCGGCACCCGCCACTGGCCTGAGCAGACTCGATCGCCTACCGACCGATGCCCTTCGGGACAAACCGGCGGCGGCGATCTCGTGATCGACCGCTGCGGCCACCTCATCCAGTTCGGGACCCGACGGAAGCGCTGGAGCGATGATCTCGGCTCGCCAGTTCGTCAGCAGCAGTGCGAGCTGGTATTCGTCGGCGTTGTCCGTGGCGACCGGGCCGTCACCGCGGATCGCCTCGATGAACTCGTCGTCTCGTCGCACTGCAGCAATGTCTACTGGACCGGTTTCTGTCGACAGATCGCCGACAGTCCCGTCAGAGGCATGCTTCGGCGCCGAATGATCGTGGCGACCAATACGGGGAATGCCATCACGGCCGTTGTTCCTAGCCATACATTTCACCCGCTTTCACAACTTCGTTCTTCAACTTCGCGAGGGCTCGATGTTGAGCCACGCGTACCGCGCCTGCCGTACTGCCCACTGCTGCCGCCGTTTCCTCGGCCGACAGACCGACGACCAGACGGAGTACCAGAATTTCTCGGTGCTTCGCCGGAAGCGTTCCCAGCAGTTCGGTCATCTGTCTGCTGGACTCGGATTCGAGCGCACGCTGCTCGGGTCCGTGTTCGGTGGATACGACATCCGGTACTTCGGCGGCCGGGTCCGATTTGTTACGCGAGGCGCTTCGATGCGCGTCGGCAACTTTGTGAGCCGCTATTCCGTACACGAAGGCCATGAACGGTCGGCCCTGATCCTGGTAACGCGGCAAGGCGGTCATGACGGCCAAGCAGACCTCCTGAGCCACGTCGTCCGCCGAGAGCTGACCGCGCTCAGCAGACCCCACTCGCGCGCGGCAGTACCGCACGACGAGTGGACGGATGATTTCCAGCACTCGGGAAAGTGCGGCTCGTTCGCCCTGCGCTGCGGCAACGACGAAGGAGTCCAACTCCTCACCCGTGTTGTTCATCGCTCAAGATTTCCCAGCGTTACAGTGACGCCGCCGGAGTTCGACGACGTTTCCACCAGTAGGTGGAACCTAGTAAGAATAGCTACCTCACACCCTCCGATTCGAACCGCTCGGTACGCGGATTCACGCACCAGCGAGGACCGCTCCACGGTGGCGCAGAATCACCGCGCATTCGTCGGCAATGGGCAGTGCTGTCGTGACCTCACCGAGACCGTTCAGCAACATCGCTGCCGCCCAGCGCAATGGGACCAACCCGTGCTCGGCGCAGACGTCTACCACGCTGTATGCGATCGTGCGACTATCCCCGACTTCTCCTGCCGTGCAGTACGCCGCCGCCGTGATCAGCTCCGTCTTCACCCGGTGGCGCAACGAAATGGTATCGGTCGAACGCTCACGTGCATCCAGGGCGTGTCGGAGTGCAGTCCGACCGTCACCCGAGACCATCGCGAGTTCCGCGCGTACCCACTGCATCCTCAGCTGCTGGCGCCACATCGGCTCGGGGGGCCAACCCGAATCCAAAAGATGTCCACAACGGGTGAGCAAGGCATCCGAGGTGGCAAGACGTCCGACGCCGAGCATGTCTGCGGCCAGTCCGGTCAACGCGTCGCACTGCGCCTCGACGACGTCCGCCGAGTCCGACCCCGATGCCGAGTCCGAGTCTGCTGTCAGGCCTACCAGCGCGAGGGCGGCTCCATCGTGCGCGGCGGCAACGGCGTGACCTCCGGTCTGCCTCGACCAGGAAGCCCTCGTCGAGGCCATCAGCGATCTCAACGCTACCGACACACCTGCTTCGGCCTCGAGCGCGTCGAGTTCGGCGGCGGCGGCGTTGTATCTACCCTGGCCGCCCAGCGCCACTGCGCGGTGCCACTTCGCGGTCGGATCGGTGGCCGAGGGTAACGGCCACCGGCCCGGATCGGGTCCCCAAGCGGTCGGCACGTTCACGAGTCGAACAGTACGTAAGAAGATCCCCAGCCGTTGGGGTTGCGGATCTCATTTCGACTGCGTGTTTCGGTACTTTCCCCGGACTCGACGGTGATAAATGGACGCTTCGGCCCTTTGTTTCACGGAATTAACAATTCGTTCGGTAACCACGATGTGAGCTGAATCTGTCCATTTCGTATCCAACAGGTTAATGCCTTCTCGGCAGAACTGTTGCGGTCGATAGGCACCCGGTTGCGATTTCGAGCCGGGCGCACCCGTCCGAGGACTCGGACCGGTGGCGCGGGACCCGAATTCCTACCCTGTCCCCGCCGTGTACCGGCTCCGCCGTCAATCCGCGCAATGACTCCTTGACAGCTCTGCGAGCAGGCGATTCACGGCGGTAGCCGGTTCGACGTGAGCGCCACCTCAACCGCTTGTCAGCACCTGACAACCGCCGAGGTCGACACTGCGATCCTCATCGCATCGCCATGGCAGTGCCTCCGGGAATCCGCAAGCGCTCAGACGTCACGCACGAAAAGTGGTACAAGTAAATGTCGCGGGAGTTAATTTCTCGGTTTTCACCTATGCAAAACGCCACGGTGGAGGGCTATTGACGCCATTTCACAGCCGCACATAACGTTGTTTCAGTTCCTACGGACCGGCGTCACACGACGGTTTTGCAGAACGAGTAGACCACACCATCGTCTTCACCGCAGAGGACACAAAGCCCCATCCCGGGCGTCGATCAGACGCGTCGCCGCAACATCGCCACAACCGAAGCCGGCGAGCACACACCCCTAGGAGCTCTCATGCCACAACCGAACCACCTCCCTGGGCCCAACGCAGATATCTGGGACTGGCAGATGCACGGACTCTGCCGCGGGGTCGACTCGTCGATGTTCTTCCATCCGGACGGCGAACGCGGCCGAGCACGCGCCCAGCGCGAGATGCGCGCCAAAGAGATGTGCCGAAGCTGCCCAGTGCTCGCCCAGTGCCGGTCGCACGCGCTCAGCGTCTCCGAGCCCTACGGAATCTGGGGCGGAATGTCGGAGACCGAACGAGAAATGCACGCACGGCACAACCGTCGCCGCATCGCCGTCTGACGGGGCACACGCAAGAGAACATCAAACGAACGAGGACCCCGTCCGATTGCTCGGGCGGGGTCCTCGTTCGTTCTCGGCAGTTCAGGTCAGTGGTTGTGACCGTGCCCGCCCGCCGACTCTTCTTCTTCGACAGGCTTTTCGACGATGGCGCTCTCGGTCGTCAGGATCATGCGCGCGACGGACGCTGCATTGACCACTGCCGAACGAGTGACCTTCACCGGATCGACGACACCATCAGCGAGCAGGTCGCCATAGGTGAGGGTCGCGGCGTTGAAACCGTGTCCCTTGGCCAGCTCGGCGACCTTGTTCACCACGACTGATCCGTCCATACCGGCGTTCGTGGCGATCCAGAACAGCGGAGCGTTGAGCGCGTTGCGCACGACTGCGACACCAGTCGCCTCGTCACCGGTGAGACCCAGATCGTCGGCGAGAGACAGCGCGGCCTGCGTCAGAGCAGAACCACCGCCGGGCACGATGCCCTCTTCGACCGCCGCCTTCGCCGCGTTGACGGCGTCGTCGACACGGAACTTGCGTTCCTTGAGTTCGGTCTCGGTTGCGGCGCCGACCTTGATGACCGCGACGCCGCCGGACAGCTTCGCCAGACGCTCTTCGAGCTTCTCGCGATCCCACTCGGAGTCGGTGTTCTCGATTTCGCGACGCAGCTGCGCAACGCGAGCGTCGATATCGACCTGGGTGCCCGCCCCGTCGACGATGGTGGTGTCGTCCTTGGTCACCACGACGCGACGAGCCTGGCCGAGGAGCTCCAGACCGGCTTCCTTCAGGCTCAGACCCACATCGGAGGTGATGACCTGGCCGGCAGTGACGACTGCGAGGTCATCGAGGAACGCCTTGCGACGGTCACCGAAGAACGGAGCCTTGACGGCCGCTGCCTTGATCGTCTTGCGGATCGAGTTCACGACGAGGGTGGACAGAACTTCGCCCTCGGTGTCCTCGGCGATGATCAGCAGCGGCTTGCCACTCTCGGCGACCTTCTCCAGAAGCGGAAGGAAATCCGGAAGCGAGGTGATCTTCTCGCGGTGCAGGAGGATGTATGCGTCCTCGAGCACGGCCTGCTGGGAGTCGAGATCGGTCACGAAGTAGGGCGAGAGGTAGCCCTTGTCGAACCGAACACCCTCGGTGACGGTGAGCTCGGTGCTCAGAGTCGACGATTCCTCGACCGTGACGACGCCGTCGGCACCGACACGAGTGAGAGCTTCACCGACGAGTTCACCGATCTCAGGGTCACGGGAGGAAACGGTAGCGACCTGCGCGATGGCTTCCTTGCCCTCGACGGGAGTCGCTGCAGCCAGAAGTGCCTCGGCGACCTTGTCGGCAGCCTTGGCGATGCCGGAGCCCAGCGCGATGGGGTTTGCACCCGCCGCGATGTTCTTGAGTCCACCGCGAACCAACGCCTGCGCGAGCACGGTTGCCGTCGTGGTGCCGTCACCGGCCACATCGTTGGTCTTGGTCGCGACGCTCTTGACCAACTGCGCGCCGAGGTTCTCGAACGGGTCTTCCAGGTCGATCTCGCGTGCGATGGACACACCGTCGTTGGTGACAGTGGGACCACCGAAGGCCTTGGCGAGCACGACATGCCTGCCGCGTGGCCCGAGCGTGACCTTGACGGCGTCGGCGAGCTTGTCGACGCCACGCTCGAGAGCGCGACGCGCGTTCTCATTGAAAATGATTTCTTTGGACATCTTCTGGGGCTACTCCTTCGAGTGCGGAAAGTCGATCGAAACGCAGTCCGCCCCGGGACCGAGTGTGTCGGGCTCCGGGGCGGAATGCGTGAGGCTTACTTACCGATTACGGCCAGCACGTCGCGTGCCGACAGAATCAGGTACTCCTCGCCGGCGTACTTGATCTCGGTGCCGCCGTACTTGCTGTAGATGACGGTGTCGCCTTCTTTGACGTCGACCGGGATCCGGTTGCCCTTCTCGGTGACACGACCCTCGCCGACTGCGACGACGGTGCCTTCCTGAGGCTTCTCCTTGGCTGTGTCGGGGATGACCAGACCGGAGGCGGTCGTCGTCTCGGCCTCGTTGGCCTGGACGAGGATCTTGTCCTCGAGCGGCTTGATTTTCACGCTCGCCACGTTGAGCCCTCCATTGTTATGGGGTACGCGTCCGGGGTCGGATCCCCGAACTGCTGTGTTTTGCCGATATTGTTCTACGTTCGCAGCTCTTCGCTCGTTCCCGTCGTCGCGGGTTCCGGGACTTCGCTCAGCGCCAACTAGCACTCTATACACGCGAGTGCCAGCACTCAACCCCAACGTGTGCAAACACTTCAGGTGCAGTCCGTCATGGCCGCACGCACCAGCGGGGCCACCTCGGTGCCGAGCAACTCGATCGCATGCAGAACTTTCTCGTGCGGCAAGGTCCCGACGCTGATGTGCAACATGAAGCGCTCGAGTCCGAGTTGCTGCGCGGTCGAGACGATCTTGTCGGCGACGACCGCAGGGTCTCCGATGTAGAGTGCGCCATCCGGGGACCTGGAAGCGTCGAAGGACGACCGCGAAATCGGTCCCCATCCTCGCTCGCGCCCGATGTGGGACATCGCCACCCGGTAGGGCGGAAAGAACTCGTCTGCTGCTGCCTGCGTGGCATCGCCGACATACCCGTGGGCATGTGCTGCGATCGGGGCGTGAGGTTTGCCGAGCTCGGCCAGGGCAGGTCGTAGCCGAACAACGGGAACGACTCGGTGAAGGAGCCTCGGCCAGCGATGATCTCGGCGCGCCCGGACGACATCTGATCGAGCGTGGCGAAGTCCTGAAAGACCCGCACAGGGTCGTCGGAACTCAGTACGGTCACTGCGCTGGTAAGTCGTATCGACCGGGTCGAGCCCGCGATCACCCCCAGTACGACGGCCGGTGCGGATGCCGCGAAATCTTCACGGTGATGCTCACCGACGCCATAGATGTCGAGACCCGCCGCCTCGGCGGCCTGCGCTTCCTCCACCACCTGCCTGAGTCGATCACCGTGCGAGGTGAGATCGCCCGTATGCGGATCCGGATACGTCTCGACGAATGTGGTGACTCCCAGTTCGAACGGGGGATTGCTCATGAAAAAAGCCTAACCGGCACTAGCCTCGAGCTTTCCGCGCTTGCCCGCGGCGCACTGCCGCGACGAGCAATCGTCCGCCCAGTGCGACGAAAAGGACATTGCAGACCATCTGCACCGAGACGATTGCGCGGGCCAGATCGGTCGAGGCGGTGATATCCCCGAAGCCGACCGTCGAGAAAACGGACAGCGTGAAATACAGACTTCCCACGCGCGTGAGCGACTCGGAGAAATCGCCCGAATGACGCTCAGCCAAGAGGTAGTAGCCCGCCGCGAAACCGATGAGGTAGACGGAGATGACTGCACCGAGCGCTTCCCCGGCCTGCAGGGCCGGATAGTCGGCACGCACCACTCGGTGCACCTGCCATATACACACCAGTACGACCACGACCAGGGTCGCCACCAGCAAGACTACGGAACCGAGATCGGCAACGTCGTCCATCGGAACAACGAAGTAGCCCGTGGTCAACACAACCGCGGTGGCGATCGGACGGAGCACTGCGCGCCGAATGACCGCGCGCCTGGCAGAATCGTCCAGTTGCTGGTACGAATCCGAGGACGTCATCTTTTCCACCTTCGTAGGAATCGTTTGTGACCGGACCTTCGAATTCTCGAACAGAGCTCCAGCTTTTGCCCCCCGTTCGCGCGAGCCGCGTTTCACATTCACCCTTTCGGTTCTGTAACGTTAAGATAACGAGACGTGATATCCGTGAAGGAATACACGTGGTGACTGGCCGAAAGCGCCGGAACCGGCGAACCAGGCTCACCGGCTGCGTTCGTATGCGAACGAGGCGGGAGGTGCACCATGAAGATCGGTATCGGAGTATCCGCCGGCACCGACGTGGTGTGCGCGGTCCTCCTCGTCGAATGCGTCGATGGCACCCACTCGGTCGAGTACCGAACGATTTCCGCCGATGGGGATGTCAACTCCGACATCGGCGAACTCGTGGCCTCGGCCATCGAACTTATGGCCTCCCTCGCACCTTCCGATCCCACGTCGCCGGAAGCAACCGGTCGACGCGCGCCGAACGCGATCGCCGTGTCGTATCGCACCACCGAACAAGCCTCGTCGATCCGGTCGGCGCTCGCCCACTCGGACCGCAGCGTTCTTCTCGTGCCCGAAGCCGCCGCGGCGCATGCTTTCCTCGAGAATTCGGGATTGGTCGCGCGGTACGACTCCGTGGCCGTCGTCGACATCGGCGCCTCCGGTACGACAGTTTCCATCATCGACCCTCACACCGGCACCGTTCACGCCGCCGATCGCACCGACCGCTTCGGCGGCACGGTGGCGGACCGAATCCTGGGAAACCTGGTGCACGGTCACAACACAATTGCGGAACCGAGCCTGCGTAACGACCGAGGGGTCAAACGCGGCGAGCGGAGCCGAATCTCCGCCCGATACCGGGCGGCCAAGGAGCACCTGTCGACTGCGGATTCCGCGGCTGTGAGCGGGATCGAGGGCGCATCGGTCGATCGGGCATCGTTCGCGGATGCACTACGACCTCGGGTCGACGGCGTAGCCGAGTTCACGAGAGAGACTGCCGCGTCGGTCGACGCGGCGATAGAGGCTGTCGTTCTCATCGGCGGAGGCGCGAGCATTCCTCTCGTGCGATCCACGTTCGAATCGGCGCTGAAGGTCCCCACGCTCGTGCCCGACGAGGCCGATACCGTGCTTGCGAAAGGCGCTGCTCGACTCGCACTCGACTCCTCGGCAGGTATGCATGCTGCCGGAACGCACTACGCGAGCACCTACGACACCGTCGGAGGCGCAACGAACACCAGTAGTCGATCGGTCGGCAAGTATTCGGGCGCAGTGCTCGCAGCACTCGTTGCCGGCGTGATCGTACTGGCCTACGGGGTGCAGGCCCTTGCTCTGCGCGGCGAAGCCGATGTCACGCCGGCTGGTTCGGCCGTCGAATCGGCGAACAACGAGACACGGCCCGAACTGCCCGAGGACGAGGCGCCTTCGGTTCCGACCTCGACCGGCACTGATTCGACCGTCAGTGTGCCGTCGATGCCTCGGGGCGGGCCTGCCACTACGCGCGCGACCCCGACCCCGACACTCACGCCCGCGCCCGACCTTCCGATCATCGAGTGGCCCGCACGATCGACCACCCGCCAGCTCGCGCCCGACCCGACCCCTGCGAGATCGGCGCCGACCTCGACGGAGCCGGAGTCCCCACCGAGCGCAGCAGTGCCGAGCCCGACCGATTCGACGGAGCCCGACGCCACCCCGGCGCCCGAGGAGACGACCGCCGTTCCGCCCAGCGAGAATCCCACCGAATCGGACACTCCGGTGGAGCCGACGCCGGACTCGACGACCGAACCGCCCACGGCTACCACAGGGGCGACGCCCACTCTGGTCACGCCCACCACGGACGCCCAGGCCGAGCCGACATCGCCCACCCTGGCTCCCCCGTCGACGGTATGGACTCCGCCGCCGAGCAGCGGAACTGCCGAGTCCGACGCGGCGGAACCGGTCGGTTGACCCGCTAGCTGCGTTTTGTGACGAAACTGGTCGAAACCGGGAGACCCGGATCGGTCGCCACCGACAAATCGGAAGGCTCGGCTCCCCCGGCGACGAGGTGCGCACCCAATGCAGCGATCATGACGCCGTTGTCCGTGCACAGTCGCGGCTTCGGAATTCTGAGCGTCAGACCCGCTGCGCCGCAGCGTGCCTCGACCATCGATCGGATTCTGGAATTGGCCGTGGCACCGCCGCCCAGGACAACCGTATCCACAGCGACGTCCTCGGCCGCACGCACCGCCTTCATCGTCAACACGTCCGCAACCGATTCCTGGAACGACGCCGCGATGTCCGCGACAGGAATGCTGTCCCCGGCACGACGGCGCGCCTCGACGAAGCGCGCGACCGCGGTCTTCACACCCGAGAACGAGAAGTCGTAGCGCGCATCCTGTGGGCCGGTCATTCCTCGAGGAAACGCAATCGCAGCGGGATCACCCTCGCGTGCAGCGTCATCGAGAGCCGGACCACCGGGATAGCCCAGTCCGAGGAGTCGGGCGACCTTGTCGAAGGCCTCACCCGCCGCGTCATCCACCGTGGTCCCCAACTCCACGATCGGCGCACCGAGGTCGTCGACGTGCAGGAGGTGAGTGTGTCCACCGGAAACCAGCAGGGCCACGCACGAGGGCATCGGACCGTGTTCGAGCGTGTCGACGGCAACGTGACCACCGAGGTGATTGACCGCGTAGAAGGGCACACCCCACGCAGCCGCATACGCTTTGGCAGCAGCGACGCCGACCAACAGGGCGCCCGCGAGACCCGGACCGATCGTCACCGCTACCGCGTCCGGGCGGTCGATATCGGCGGTAGCCAGTGCACGCCGCATCGTCGGCACGATCGCTTCGAGATGTGCACGCGAGGCCACCTCGGGCACTACACCGCCGTACCGTGCGTGTTCGTCGACGCTGGACGCGACCTCGTCGGCGAGTAGTTCGCAGGTTCCGGATTCATGCCAGCGCACGATTCCCACACCGGTTTCGTCGCAGGAACTTTCGATGCCCATAACCTTCAGGCCGTCGACGTTCACGCTTGATTCACCGCCCCCACGACCGGGCGCTGCATCGTGAAAGCGTCTGCGCCACTGGGTTGATAGTAGTTTCGTCGAGTGCCGACCACCACGAATCCTTCCCTGTTGTACAACTCGATGGCCGGGGTGTTGTCGATTCGCACTTCGAGGAACACCGGGCCACCGTGCCGGTCGGCAGTGTCGAGCAGCGCTTTCAGCAGGGCACCGCCGACTCCGCGGCGATGCGCGGCAGGGTCGACGCCGATGGTGTGTACCTCCGATTCGACCGCTTCCCCCCGACCGAGCAGAGCGATGCCCGCGTACCCCACGAGGTGGTCCCCTTCTCGCGCAGCGAAGTAATGATTGTGCGGCGCAGCGAGTTCCGACAGGAAAGCACGCTCGGACCAGGGGTCGTCGCCCGGGAACAACACGCTTTCGAGTTCGGCGCAACGCGCGGCATCGGCCGCCACCATCGACGTGATCTCCACGCTCATCTGCCGACCTGCTTCGCTGCTTCCCGCTCGGCGATGGTCTTCGCGTCCGGTCGCCGCAGGTACATCGGGACGAGCGGTTGCGGCGTCGCTCCGGAGATCAATGCGGTGGCCGCTACCAGCACCAGCCCGTGCGGAGTCGGCGACGTCACTTCTCGCACCGGCATCTCGAACAGTGCCGCGTGCGCAGGGGAGCCTGCCGCCACGGTGGCTCCACCGCGGTCGACCGACTCGGGACCACAGACCTGCGGACCTGCCACCCGGACACCATTGCGATACCGCGCCCAATACACCTCACGCCGGCGCGCGTCTGTGACCACCAGCAACTCCGGTTCCGACAACAATTCGGCGGCGATGGCGTCGAGACTGCAGACACCGTGAACCGGTATGCCCAAGGCGTCACCGAAGGCGGCCGCGGTAGCCATCCCCACGCGTAGTCCGGTGAACGGACCGGGGCCGACGCCGACCACGACGGCGTCGAGATCGGATGGGGCGAGAGCCGACTGTTCGAGACATTCGACGATGTTCGGGGTGAGCACCTCGGCATGCAGTCGCGCATCGACCACGATGCGCTGCGCGAGAGTCTCGATGCCGGCATCGCTTCCCTCGGCTGCCGTCGAGCGGGGTGCGAAACGAACGACGCCGGCGGTGACAGCGGGAGTGGAGGTATCGACGGCGAGAACGAGCACGGTAGTTCAGAGTACCCGCACGCAACTACCGGTTCGGTCCGCGCCGCGAGAGTCACACCCCGCGCGCGGGCACCGCCCCGACGCGACGCACACGCACACGTCGCACATCCGACTCGTCGTCTCTGCGCAACTGGACGAGTAGGTGACTGTCCGTGAGTGTCTCCACCAAGCCCTCGCCCCACTCGACGACGACCACCGCGCCGACCAGATCGGTATCGAGATCGAGGGCATCGAGTTCGTCGAGCGCCGACTGCCCGGTCATCCCCAGTCGGTAGGCGTCGACGTGAACCAGGGTCACCGAAGGCAGCCCTCCGGGCCGCGGTCCCGGTCGATGCTCACGCGCAATGACGAACGTCGGCGAACTCACCCTGCCCTGCACACCGAGTCCGGCGGCCAACCCACGCGCCATGGCCGTCTTGCCGGCGCCGAGGGGGCCGTCGAGAATCACCAGGTCCCCGGCGTTCAACGTGTGCGCGAGTTCGAACCCGAAGGCCTCGGTGTCCGCCACGGTGGGCAAAGCTCGCTCGCGGTCCTCGGCACTCTCGGCCGCGGCGGACACGTCCCCGTGTGAATCAGACAATGCCCCTCCGCCCGGATCGACGCTTCGACCGCATCTCCTTTGCCCGCGTACCCAACCGCACGAGCGCAGCGTTGACCTTGTCCGGAAACTCCAGCTGCACGAGGTGGCCGGCTTGGCGGATGCGCACCATGTCCGAGTGCGGCAGCGCATCCGCCAGCGCAACCGATTTGTCGAACGGGATTATCCAGTCGTCGTCCCCACAGACGACCGCGACTGGTATGCGGGCGAGGTGAACCAGTGCGTCGGTCTCGTCGTGCAGCTCGAGAGTCTCCAGAAAATTGACGATCGTGACCACGGAGGTGTCGTCGATCATCTGCTGTGTGAAGTCGACGAGTCTCGGGCTCACGCGGGTTCCGTAGGACGCGGCCCGCAGCACCGGAGCCACCATGGCCTTGGCCGCGCCGCGACCCAGCTGGACCACGCCAGGGGAAGTTCGCACAGCCCGACGAAATGCGTCGACCACAGGATTGGAGAGGCTTCGTCCGAGGCCGGTCTTCGTCAGGCCGGCTGCCGTCGTGGAGATCAGCGCGACCCCGATTACCCGTTCTCGCACTATCTCCGGCTTCTGACGCGTCATGGCCAGAATCGTCATGCCGCCCATCGAGTGGCCGATCAACATGAGGTGCCCGCGGGGCGCAACCGACCTGAGCACCGCGTCGAGATCGAGTCCGAGTTGAGCGATGGTGCAGCTCTCCGGTGTTGGCAGACCCGACCGCCCGTGCCCGCGCTGATCGTAGAAGACCATGCGGACACTCGATCCCCATTCCTGCTCCAGCGCCTGGCGCTGGAAATGCCAGGAGGCCATCCGCAGGCAGTAGCCGTGTACGAACACCGCGGTGATCGGCGCGTCCGCAGGACCGACCTCGCGCACAGCAAGGGGAACCCCGTCGTCCGCGATGACGATCGAACCTCGGTCGGCATCCATCAACTCGAAGTTCTCGGTGGCCAACGGATCCTTGTTGGAACGCAGCACTGTCTCGCGAAGGGCGATTCCGACACTGTTCAGAATTCCCAGGTTCTGTGCCAACTTCACGTCGACGTCTCCTCGGGTGCCGTCGGTTGCGGTGTCCGTTCGCCTTCCACAGGTCCAAACTGGGCCAGGCCGGCGTACCGACGTCGAGCACGTCCGCCGACGCCGGTGACGACCTCGTAGTGGATGGTGTCCAGCGTATCTGCCCATTCCTGGGCACGGGGTTGCCCTGCCTCACCCGATCCGAACAGCACGGCGGTGTCCCCCGCCTGCACGCCCGCACCATCCGGGCCCAGGTTCACCACGAACTGATCCATGCACACTCGACCGACGGACGGAAAACGGCGCCCCCCGATCGCAACGTCGAATCGGCCACTCAAGCTCCGTGGCACACCGTCGGCATAGCCCATGGGAATCAAGCCGACGACGGTGTCCTCGGGTGTGGTCCAGGTGTGGCCGTACGACACGCTCTCCCCCGCCCCGATCTTCTTCACCAACGCCACCTGTGCGGACGCCGTCATCGCCGGCTTCAACCCGAAATCGCCGAGTTCGGGAATCGGGGACAACCCGTACATCGCGATGCCGGGTCGAATCATGTCGAAGTGAAGATCGTGGCGGGTCATTGCAGCAGCGGAGTTGGCCAGGTGCACCACCTCGGGGCGAACTCCAGCCGCCACGGCACGGGCCACACACTCCCGCAACACTGTTGCCTGCCGGTCGTTCGCCGGATGCCCCGGCTCGTCCGCGCACGCGAGGTGGGAGAAGATGCCGCGCAGGCGAACCGACTGCTCGGCCGCCGACCGCGCGAGTAGCGACAAGACGGCGTCGAACTCCCCGGCCGCTATTCCGTTTCGATTGAGTCCGGTATCGACCTTGAGCGTGACCTGCGCGGTGCGATGCGTGCGACGAGCGGCATCGACGACGGCGGCCAACTGCCCGAGCGAGGACACTCCGATCTCGACGCCGGAGGCGATCGCCGGCGCGAAATCGGTGTCCGTCCGGTGCAGCCAACACAGAATCGGCGCAGTGATGCCCGCGTCTCGGAGCGCGAGTGCCTCGGCGACGGTGGTGACCCCGAGCTCGAGTGCACCCGCAGCCAGAGCCGCGTGCGCGACGTGGACCGCGCCGTGGTTGTACCCGTCTGCCTTCACCACGGCCATCGTCGCGGCGTCCCCCGCGTGCTCGCGGAGAACGCGAACGTTGTGGTCGATGGCGGCGAGATCGACGACGATCGAGCCGCCGCCCCCGGTCTCGGAGAACCTGTCGGTCTCGGAGACGGTGTCGGAACTACCCGATGCACCGACCCGTCCATTCTTCACAAGTGTCGATAGTGCCACTCGTGGGCGTGCATGTTCACGCGAGGGGGAGCATTCTCGCTCTCCGCTCATTGCGTGACCGAACGCACGATCCTGATCGCGTCGCGCACCGATGCGAGCAGCGGACCGGCGGAGATCGGTGCCGCGAACTCCCCTCCCGCCCCGTAGGCGGCTGTGGCCGCGGCCAGCGCGTGCACCCGAGCACCGCAGGCCGCGGCGATCATCGGATCCAGGCCCGAGGCAAGGAGGGCCCCGAGGATGCCAGCCAGGACGTCTCCCGACCCAGCGGTCGAGGCCGCCGACCCGCCTGCGTCGTTGACGAGCACTCTGCCGTTCCGGTCAGCGATCACCGTGGCACGCCCCTTGAGCAGCACGGTCACACCCCATTGCGAGGCCAACGCGCGAACAGCCTCGACGCGGTCCGGACCGGTCGCGTGTCCGGTCAGCCGTTCGAACTCGCCGGCATGCGGAGTCAGCAGAGTCGGCGCCGCACGGCCGCTCACCAGTTCGGGCGCTGAGGCGATGACGGTGAGCGCGTCGGCGTCGAGGACAACAGGGAGGTCCGATCGAAGAACCTCGGCCAACGACGCCTTCGAATCCGCATCCGTGCCGAAACCCGGTCCGATCACCCAGCCCTGCACGCGTCCGGCATCATTCGGATCGGATGCGACTATCACCTCTGGATAGTGCGAGACAACCTCGGCGGCGGCGGTTCCCAGATAGCGAACCATTCCCGACGTGGCAGCCACCGCGGCGCCCGTACACAGCAGTGCCGCGCCCGGGTAGCGATCGCTGCCCGCCATGACACCGACGACGCCCTGCGTGTACTTGTCGTCCTCCGCGGTGGGTATCGGCCAGATCGCTCCCACCTCGGCCGGTTCGAGAGCGGACAGATACGGCTCCGGGAGCGAGAGTCCGATATCGACGAGTTCGACTCGACCGCAGTAGGGAACGGCCAGCACGTGAGCGGGTTTGCGCGCACCGAAGGTCACGGTGACCGCCGCCCTGACGGCCGGCCCGTCGACGGCCCCCGTCTGCGGGTCGACACCGCTGGGGATATCGGCCGCCACTATCGGCGCTTCGATCGCGCCGACCATGTGGGCGGCATCCGGACGCAGCGGGCCTTTCCCCGAGATGCCCACGATGGCATCGATGACGATATCGGCAGGCCCCGGAATCGACACCACGCGTCCGCCCGCACGGCGGAAGGCAGCGAGCCCTGCTGGGTGGGTGCGATCCGGGTTCGACAAAACAGCCGTGACCGCGGCCCCGCGTCGGCGCAGGATCGCCCCCGCCCACAGCCCGTCGCCACCGTTGTCACCGGATCCGACGAGAACGCACACCCTGCGCCCGAACACGCCTCCGGTTCGAGCGATCAGCTCGGCAGCCACCACGGTCGCCAGACCCTGTGCAGCTCGACGCATCAGCACGCCGGGTTCCAACGAGTCCAGCAGGGGCCGCTCGGCCGCCCTCACCTGATCTGGGGTGTAGTACTGCCGCATCTCGTCCCTTCCGGTGCCAGCGGGTTATTCGACGGTGACGGACTTGGCCAGATTCCGGGGCTTGTCCACGTCGTATCCGCGAGTCTGGGCCACCTCCGCGGCGAAGACCTGAAGTGGCACAGTCGACAGCAGTGGCTGCAGCAGCGTCGGGGCCGCCGGAATCTCGATCAGATGGTCGGCGAACGGCCGTACGGCCTCGTCACCCTCCTCGGCGATCACGACGGTGAGAGCACCCCGAGCCTGGATTTCGCGAATGTTGCTCAGCAGCTTGGAGTGGAGCACCGCGCGGCCCTTCGGCGACGGCATCACCACGATGACCGGGACGCCGTCCTCGATGAGCGCGATGGGGCCGTGCTTGAGCTCGCCGGCGGCGAAACCCTCCGCATGCATGTAGGCGAGCTCCTTGAGCTTCAGCGCGCCCTCCAGCGCCACCGGATATCCGACGTGCCGACCGAGGAACAGGATGGTCGGCGAATGAGCGAGCTCACGAGCCAGCTCACGCACCGGCTCGACTGTTTCGAGCACACGCGCCACCAGCGCCGGCATGGCCTCGATGTCGGCGAATTCCCTGGCCACCTCGTCCGGGTACTTGGTTCCACGGGCCTGAGCCAACGCCAGGCCGACGAGGTAGTTCGCGGTGACCTGAGCAAGGAATGCCTTGGTCGAGGCCACGCCGATTTCCGGTCCCGCCCGGGTGTAGAGAACGGCGTCGGCCTCCCGTGGGATCTGAGAGCCGTTGGTGTTGCAGACCGCCAGCACCCGCGCCTTCTGATCCTTGGCATGACGGACGGCCTCGAGGGTATCGGCGGTCTCACCGGACTGCGAGATGGCCACTACCAGGGTCGAGCGGTCGAGGACCGGGTCGCGGTAGCGGAATTCGCTGGCCAATTCCACCTCGACAGGCAGACGAGTCCAGTGCTCGATGGCGTACTTGGCCACCAAACCGGAGTGGTAGGCGCTGCCGCAGGCAACGACGAACACCTTGTCGACGTCGCGCAGCTCCTGATCGGAGAGTCGCTGCTCGTCGAGCAGGATGCGGCCATGATCGAAGTGACCGATCAACGTGTCCGCGACGGCAGCCGGCTGCTCTTCGATTTCCTTCAGCATGAAGTAGTCGTGGCCACCTTTTTCCGCTGCCGCCAGGTCCCAGTCGATGCGGAACGGGCGGCCGGCCACCTCTTCGCCGCCGAAATCGGTGATCGTGTAGCCCGCGGCGGTGATGACCACGACCTGGTCCTGCCCCAGCTCCACCGCATCGCGGGTGTGTTCGATGAACGCAGCGACATCGGATCCCAGGAACGTCTCACCCTCGCCGACGCCGACTACCAGGGGCGTCGAACGACGGGCCGCGACGATGGTGTCGGGGTGGTCGGAATGGGTGAAGACCAAGGTGAACGCGCCTTCGAGGCGACGCACGACCGTCTTGGCGCTCTCGATGAAGTCACCTGCGGTCTCGCCGCTCGCGTAAGCCTGGGAGACGAGGTGCACGGCCACCTCGGTGTCGGTATCGCTGTGAAACTCGATTCCTGCTGCTTCCAGCTCCGACCGCAGCGGCGCAAAGTTCTCGATGATTCCGTTGTGGACCACCGACACCGCACCCGACGCGTCCCGGTGTGGATGCGCGTTGCGATCGGTCGGACGACCGTGGGTGGCCCAGCGGGTGTGCCCCATACCCGTCGTACCCACGAACTTATCGGCGCCTATTTCATCGAGCTCGGCCTCCAGGTTCGACAACCGCCCCGCTTTGCGCTCGACGGCCGTGGACCCCGCACCGTCGAGAATGGCTATCCCAGCAGAGTCGTAGCCTCTGTATTCCATGCGCCGCAGCGCCTCGACCACCACACCCAGAGCTGGGCGGTGTCCGACGTATCCCACGATTCCGCACATGGTGGTTCAGGGTACCCGGCATTGCATCGGCCCCATACCTGCCTCGAGCCCACCCGATCCGATAGCGTTGCAGCCGTGGCGACACCCAAGAAGCTTGCAGCACTCCTCGGCAAACGCGGTCCGCACAAGGTGCTTCGCGGCGACCTTGCTTTCGCCGGCCAACCGGGAGTGGTATTCACCCCAGCCGAGGGTTACAACTTGCCTGCCGTCGCTTTCGGCCACGGCTGGCTTCTCGGAACCAACCGATACAAGGGCACCCTCGAACACCTCGCTTCCTGGGGAATCGTGGCGGCAGCGCCCGACACCGGCCGCGGCCCGATGCCGTCACACCGCGGTCTCGCCACCGATCTCGGCACAGTCCTCGACATCGTGACAGGGGTTCGACTCGGCGGCGGCGACATCAGCGTCCACCCCGACAAGCTGGGTGTCGCAGGCCACGGAATGGGCGCCGGTGTGGCGGTTCTCGCAGCTGCAGCGCGTCACGATGTCAAAGCCGTCGCAGCGCTCTTCCCTGCGCCGACCTCGCCGAGCGCGGAGGACGCGGCCGCAACACTGACCGTGCCCGGGTTGGTTCTCGGCGACGCAGCACTGACCGACACATTGAACGACAACACGAACTCACTGGCGCAGGCCATGGGAGAGCAATCCACGTTCCGTCGGCTCGAGAAGGCATCATCCGACGGGATGGTGGAAGGCAGAAGGCTGCTGAGCCCGCTCGGGGTCGCCAAGACCGAGCGATGGACGGTCAACACCACCCGGGTACTGCTGACCGCATTCATGCTCTACCACCTCACGGGTGAGTCGAAGTACGAGGACCTCGCGGGCAGCGGAGAGCTGAAGAACACCCGCGTCGTCGATCCCCACGAGCCCATCGAGGACCAGGCGAAGTCGAGCCCGATTTCCACCGTGCGCGCCCTGATCGGTCGCTGACGGTCAACCTTGCCTGCGGGATCGAGACCGAGGCTTCACTGCAGCCAGCTGGTACGAGGAAGGTCTGGGTCCTCCTCCTGCGGCCATGTCGGGCGGGTTCGGCGATCGAGATGGGCCGCCACCAGGTACGACGTAGGTTCGTCGGGAGAAGTCGGCTGCGGAGCCGTGCGCTGGCCGGTGTGCACCGATTTCCCGGCCGAGCGCACCCGAGCCGCTGCCTGCACTGTTCGACCGAACTTTCGGTCGGCCTCGGCAAGCGCTGCTGAACGCTCTGCGCTGAATTTTCGCATCTCGCTGCGCCACCACGGCGTATGAGTGGTCGGCGTATGAGTGATCACAGCGGCCCAGCCTCCATCAATCGTGCACCGGATTTACCGTGCACTTCCCCCGCCGCTGGCATCGCAGCGGGTTCAGGTGTGGGTGTGGGTGTGGGTGTGGGTGTGGGTGTGGGAACGGCAGCGGGCTCGGGCTCGGGTGCCGGTGTGGGTGCGGCAGGGGCTTGCGGCCCGTTGTCTACCCGCTGAACCGGTGCCGGGGTGAATGCTCCGACAGTGTCCGTCGGCTCGTCCGTGCACACCACGATCGGCAGCCCGAACGGTCCAGGCTTCAGCTCGAAGCGACTGCTCCCGATCGGCGTACCCAACTCCAATGCCACTGCCCCGTTGTGTGCCAACGCAATTCGTGCACTGTGCCCGTCGAGGGCCGCCTCGAAATGGCCGCGCTCGACGAACTCCCCGGCCGGGGGCGCTGGCTGCGAGGGTATTGGATGCGGGGGCGCTGCCTCGGGTGCCGGACGTGCTCCCGAGGCACCGCCCTCGTCGCGGCCCACCCCGCCGGAAGCGGATGGGCGGTCGTCTGGGTTATCGGGGTTGTCGGAAATTCTGGGAGTTTGGGAAGTTCTGGGGGTTTCGGAAACTCCTGGACACCCTTGCCCACCCGTATCCGATGCACCGGCATCGTTCGCCATCAGAGCAGCGACGGCCTCGCCGAGCAGTGACTTCATCCGCTCGGTCAGCTCGTGCCCCGCCCGCTCGAACGCCCGACCGAGTTGCTCGCAGTCGGGTTCGGTTCCGAGCACCGATTCGACAGCAGCTCGCACGTCTGCAGGTCGCTCGTCAGCAGGTGTCGGTGTGGACTCCTCACCCGACGCGGGCGCAAGGGGTGCACCTCCCGCCATTCGGGCACGCTCCGCTGCGACTGAGGTGCCGGCTGGATTCTCACCGCCTACGGCGCGCGGTGTGGCCTCCGCGGTTGCTGCACGTACAGGCACCTCGGTCCCAGGAGGTCCATCGCCGTTCACTGCATCGACGACCGCCGCGAGCGTCGACAGAACGCCACGCACCTCGGTATCCGTCGCCGCACACACGTCCACGAGATTCCGGCAGGCACCGTCCACGATGGGTGCGAAGGTCTCACGCAACCACTTCTCGCTTACTGCCCGTGCGTGCCGCAACTGCTCGGTGGGCCCGTGCTCGGTGGGTCCGAAATTCTCTGGTCCGGGAGAGGCTGGTGCCGGAGCGATGACGGACGGCAGCACGGCAGCGAGTGATCGGATGTCACCGAGGCCCTGAGCGAAGGTCAACGACTCGGACGGGTCGATCGTGGCGAGAAAATCGATAGCCCGGACTTGGTCGAATGTCATACCGTCGACCGAGGATCGCTCGTGTGAGTCGCTCGAAGTGGGATCGAATTGGCCGATCACCGCTGCCTTGTCCGCAACGGCGCTGTGGAGTGACTCAGCGGCGAACGACACGGCTCCACACAGCTCGTTCAGGGCCTCGGTTCGCGCCCGTCCACGGCGAACGTCCGATCGGAGGTCCGCTACCGCGGATTCCGCCGCGGCACCGCTCCAGGCGCTGTCCAGCTGGTCTATCGCCCCCTGCTGAAGAGCGAGCTGGTCTCGCGCTACCGCAACACAACCGGACAGCGTGCTCGCGTCGATGACCAACGTGTTCGTATCCAGCCCACGTTGTTCGTCGTATCGCGCGCACAGATCGGGATGGTTCCAGTTCGATGCCGGGTCCACACGGCGCAGTATCGGAAGATAATGCTCGAAGTACAGGAGTCCACGACTGCCCTCGTCGAGAAGCGATTCGACCATGGATTTTTCGGGCGGACTCATCGCGGCGCCACCCCGCGAATCGACTGCGCCGTCCCACCATCAGCCGCGGTGTACGCAGCCACCGCGCTACGAAGCCGCGTCGCGTTGTCGTCTTCGCCCTCGCTCCACCGGCGAATCACAGCCTCGACCTCGCCGTAACCCGCAGCAATTCGCGCGCCGAGGTCGGCGTACACACGGCCCGCGACAGCCGGGCCGAAGCTCAGCTCGGTCGCCGCATCTGCTGCGTCGGTCAGAGCGGCCGCAGACCGGACCAGCTCGTCGGCGACACCGGCCACCTTCTCGACATCGATTTCCATTGCGGATCCATTCCCCCACCGTCGAAACCTTTTCGAGGCACATCAACCCCTGTCATGTTCGACGCAGCCCACGTGGAAACGGTTCCGCTCACTGCAGGTAACGTCCGAGAATATAAAGCGAGCCAGAGCACATCTCACCTGCGAGGAGCATCGATGCACATCGGAACCATGGTTAACTACTCGGGGGGATTCAATGAAACGGTCGCCGAGGTGGCCGAGCTCGAAAAAGCCGGGTTGGACATCATCTTCGTACCCGAGGCGTACTCGTTCGACGCAGTGAGCCAGCTCGGATTCCTGGCGGCCAAGACCTCGACGATCAAAATCGCGTCGGGAATCTTTCAGATCTACACCCGCACGCCGTCCCTGACTGCCATGACCGCCGCGGGCCTCGACTACGTTTCCGACGGGCGATTCGTGCTCGGCCTCGGAGCTTCGGGACCCCAGGTGGTCGAGGGCTTCCACGGCGTCAAGTACGACGCACCCATCGCCCGTACCCGCGAGGTCATCGACATCTGCCGCCAGGTGTGGCGTCGCGAGAAGGTTCAGCACCAGGGCAAGTACTACCAGATCCCGCTCCCGGCCGAGAAGGGAACAGGTCTGGGCAAGCCACTGAAGCTGATCAATCATCCGGTGCGCGAACGTATCCCGGTCGTCATCGCGGCGCTCGGCCCGAAGAACGTCGAACTGACCGCCGAGATTGCAGAGGGCTGGCAGCCGATCTTCTACTACCCAGAAAAGGCCGAACAGGTCTGGGGCGAGGCGTTGGCTGCAGGCAAGGCCAAGCGAGACCCCGCCCTCGGCGACCTACAGGTGTTCGCGAGCCCCGCCCTCGCCATCGGCGACGATGCCGAAAAGTACCTACCGTGGGTCAAACCGCATCTCGCCCTGTACATCGGCGGCATGGGCGCAAAAGGAAAGAACTTCTACAACGATCTCGCCCAGCGTTACGACTACGAAGCCGAGGCCGAGAAGATCCAGGACCTCTACCTCGCCGGCAAGAAGGAGGAAGCTGCCGCTGCTGTACCGGACGAACTGGTGCGGGCAGTCAACCTCATCGGACCGGAGAGCTTCGTCAAGGAGCGAGTGGCCGCGTTCGCCGAAGCCGGCGTGACCACCCTGAACGTCACTCCGCTGGCCGCGGATACTGCCGGACGCGTCGCGCAGCTCAGCGCACTGAAGAACCTGACCGACTGACCTCTCAGACCTGCCCGACCCGGCTCGCCAGCTCCTCGGCGAGCCGGCGGGCGAGGCCAGGTTCGGCTGCCTCGACCATCACACGCACGAGTTGCTCGGTCCCGCTCGGCCGCAGCAGGACTCGGCCGGTGTCGCCGAGAACGCGCTCCACATCGGCCACCCCGTCGAGAACCGTCGGCGCGGTCGCAACTGCGGCCTTGTCCGACACCTCGACGTTGATCAGCACCTGCGGCAGCGTAGTCATCACCGAGGCCAGGTCCGCGAGTGAGCGCCCCGTCTGCGACATCCGACCCATGACGAGCAGCGCAGTGAGCACGCCATCCCCCGTCGTGCCGTGGCGCGGAACGACCACGTGCCCGCTCTGCTCGCCGCCCAGGGCGAAACCTCCCGCACGCAACTCTTCCAGAACATAGCGGTCACCTACGGCAGCGGTCCGCATGGCGATACCCGCCTCGCGCATCGCGATATGCAACCCGAGATTGCTCATGACCGTCGCCACCAGTGTGTTGTCGGTCAAGACGCCGGATTCCTTCATCCCGACCGCCAGCACCGCCATGATGGCGTCCCCATCGACGATCGAACCGGAAGCGTCAACGGCCAGGCATCTGTCCGCGTCACCGTCGTGCGCGATACCGAGATCGGCACCGTGCTCGACGACAGCCTTCTGTAGGTCCTCCATGTGGGTCGAACCGCAACCGTCGTTGATGTTCAGACCATCCGGGTCTGCGTTGATCGCGACGACCCTCGCACCGGCGGCGGTGTAGATCGCGGGGGCGACGAACGACGCCGATCCGTGCGCGCAGTCGACCACGACCGTCAAGCCGTCGAGTCGACCGGAAAGCGCGGCGCCCACGTGACAGATGTAGCGGTCGGCGGCGTCCGTTGCCGAGTTCACACGGCCGATACCTGCACCGGTGGGTGCCGATACCGTGTCACCGCCGCGCGCGATGCACTCTTCGATCCGCACCTCCACCTCGTCGTCCAGCTTGTGGCCGCCTGCAGCGAAGATCTTGATCCCGTTGTCCGGCATGGGATTGTGCGAGGCCGAGATCATGACACCCAGGCAGGCGCCGTATTCGGCCGTCAGGAATGCGACTGCCGGGGTAGGCAGAACACCGACGTCCACGACATCGACGCCGGATGCGGTGAGCCCAGCCGTGACAGCGGCCGCCAGCATCTCCCCACTCGCGCGTGGATCGCGGCCGACAACAGCTACCGGCCGAGCATCGCCCGAGGCCGGAACCAACACCGTTGCCGCGGCTCTGGCGACTTTCAACGCCAGTTCCGGCGTCAACAGCCCGTTGGCCAGACCCCGAACACCGTCGGTACCGAACAGTCGAGTCATGCGGACCCGTCCCCCCTATCGCCGGAGCAGAACAAAGAATCGATTGTGCGAAACGCCGCGAGGGCAGGCACCGGATACTGCATCGGCGCCTGCCCTCGCGGGTAGAACTTGGTAAAGCGTCAGCGCTTCGAGTACTGCGAAGCCTTACGGGCCTTCTTCAGGCCGTACTTCTTGCGCTCGACCGCACGCGCGTCACGCGTGAGGAAGCCGGCAGCCTTGAGAGCCGGACGATCCTCGGGCGTGACCTCGATGAGGGCGCGCGAGATGGCCAGACGCAACGCGCCTGCTTGGCCGGACGGTCCGCCACCGTGCAGAAGCGCGATGATGTCGAAGGACTCCGCACGATCGACGAGCACCAGCGGAGCCTTGATCAGCTGCTGGTGAACCTTGTTCGGGAAGTAGTCTTCGAGGCTGCGACCGTTGAGCTTGAAACCACCGGTTCCGCCCGAGAAACGCACGCGAGCGACAGCTTCTTTACGACGACCGACGGTCTGGACCGGGCGATCGATCGAAATCGGCGCGGGAGCGGCAGCAGCGGCCTCGATTTCGTCGACCACCAAGGGCTCTTCCACGGACACGAACTCGTCCGCGGCGATCTCCACGACCTCTTCCGGGTTTTCCTGCGACGTCACGTCATTTCCCTCCGGCGCCGTCACTGGGACACCTGCTTGATCTCGAACGGAACGGGCTGCTGGGCGGCGTGCGGGTGGTTCGGTCCCGCGTAGACCTTCAGCTTGCCCACGATGGCATTGCCGAGCTTGTTCTTGGGGATCATGCCCTTGACGGCATTTTCCACGAGACGGTCGGGGTTCTTCGCGAGAACCTCACCGACGGTGCGCGACTTCAGACCGCCCGGGTGGCCGGAGTGGTGGTAGAGAAGCTTGTCATCGCGCTTGTTGCCGCTGATGGCAACCTTCTCCGCGTTGATGATGACGACGAAGTCGCCGCCGTCGACGTTGGGTGCGTAGGTCGGCTTGTGCTTGCCGCGGAGCAGGGTCGCTGCCTGGACGGCGAGGCGTCCGAGCACGACGTCCGTGGCGTCGATCACATGCCAAGTCCGGGTGGTGTCCCCGGCCTTCGGGCTGTATGTAGACACAGAAATTCCTGTCTTCATGATGTCGCTGCTGGCCAAGACGTGTTGATGACCTCGGCGGCCAGTTGAGACCCGAGAGCAAGAGTTCGCCGCGCAGCACATGCCGCGGCGACCCCATACACGCCAACGAGCGACGATACCGGGAACTACTCCCCCAGGTCAAAACGCCCACAGCGGAGATCAGCGCAGCCGGACGCACGCGATGCACCGTCGGGCTGCGGGCAGGGCCTCCATGCGAGCGTCCGCGATCGCCACTCCGCACCGCTCGCATCGTCCGTAGGCACCGGTCCGCACACGCTCCGCTGCCGCGTCCAGTTCCCGCAACTCAGCCTCCGCATCCCGCGCGAGGGACAGAACTGTGGCCCGCTCGAACGCGATGGTAGATCCCTCCGGATCGTGCTCGTCGTCGTCGGTGGACCACCTCGACCCGTCGATGATCGCGCGGAATTGTCGCTGCAGCGACTCGAGACGCGCCGACACCACGGCCCGTTCCTCGGCTATCCGCTCGCGGTTGCGCTCGGCGCACTCATCCATGAAGCAAGTGAACTACGGATGCGCACTCTGCACGCACATCCGACCGAAACGGCCCCGATATCGCCGATCACTCGTCGATACCGGGGCCGCTGTGCGTCGGTCAGGAAAAGCGCGACCTGTTCAGCGCTTCCTGCTCCTGCATCCGCTGATTGCCCGAGGACACAGCACCGATCAAGCTCTGCAGAACACCGTTCAGCTCCGCCTGAGCCGCGTTCCACTCCGCCTGCTTGACCTGGTAGGCATCGGAGTCTGCCCCCTGCCAGGTGGCGACGAGAGGCTGAATCGACGATTTGATCTCGTCGAGCCGCTCGTTGAGGGCAGACCACTTGGTCGTCAGACCGCCCGTCAGGTCGCCGATGGCGCCGAAGTTGTACTTGATTTCACCGTTCATCATGAGTTCCTCGTGTTCGTTCGGTCGACCGTTGTCGACTCCGCATCGCGCAGTGGATTGTGGGTTGAATTCTCAATCATGTTTTCGTGTAGCCGAATTCGACTCTGCGATCAGATCGGGTGAGCAGATCAGAGGTTGAGCGATCCGCCCACGCTGCGCAGCTGCGACGCGTTGTCCTGCTCGGACTGGTCGTACTGAATACCGCTCGTCTTGATCGACTCGCTGATGCCCGACAGCGCGTTCTCGAGCTTGAAGGCGCTGGAGTCCCAGCTGGTCATGACCTGCGCGAATGTCGTCGACGCGGAACCCTTCCAGATTCCCGATGCAGCCATGTCGACGTCCGCGCGCAGCGCGCGCAACAAGCCGCCGATCTGCTCGCGCAGGCCGTCGACCTTCGCGGCGACGGCGAGCATGGTCGCAATATCGGTTTCTGCCATGTCGACTCCTCTTGTGTTCTTCGGTTGCGAGCACTCGGGCGAATACTCGGTCGGGGCTGCGGTTCGCTACGGCAAACCTGCGGATGTCCCCCCTACATCTGATTGGACGCACCCACACCATCGGAGGTTCCATTTCGATGGTGATCTTTCCGAAGAACCGGGCGGTCGGTCACGGAGGCGAGACCCGCAGGGTGCTCGCAGCACGGGAACAGTCGTCCTCGAGTGCAGCTTCCGCACCCAGCAAGGATTGGCATCCGATGCCGATTTGAATGCCGTCCTCGACGAATACGCGCCATCGGACGACGGAGTACTCGTCCGGGGACTCGACATAGGAGATACCTACCCGTCCGCCGAAGTCCGTGGCTCGGGTGTAGCCGTCGATGGTCGGCCTCTCACCGCGCGCGGACACTTGGTCGGCCAGATCATCCGCGACATCGTCGAACGACACGCCAGGAGCCAACTCGACGGTAGTGAGCACGATGCGACGATCCGGCCCATCCGGCGGAATCAGAAGCGACCGGTCCGTCTCCGCTCGTTCGGACCACGTCGCGGGCAGTTCGACACTCGCGCGACCGAACGAATAGGTGCCGGACGGCGGCATTGGCGAGGACGACGGTGCCGGCGGCGGTGACACCGAGGAGGACGGTAGTACTGGCGGCGGTGACACCGACGAGGACAGCGGCACAGTCGAGGGGTCCCCCAGCGTGTGCACCGCGACCGGGGACGGGTTCGGCCACAGAGCGCGGATCCCGGTGACGGCCGCAGTAGCCAGAACGAGCGCACCGAGGGCGCCCACGATGACGGCACCGGTCCGTCGTTCTGCGCGTGGCGCTGCGTGGACCTCGTCGAGCCAGGCTGCGGCGCGCGACGAGGTCAACGGCAGAGGATCTTCGGCCAGATCGTGTGAAAGCACGGGATGGGACAAGCGCGGACCGAATGGGTCCGCCTGCTCGGCGATCCCGACGCGCGCAGCCATCGAGACGACCACGTCGGGTCCCCGCAGCCGGTGCACCCTGTATCCGGTGTCGGCGAGTAGTGCTCTTGCGCCACGGCGACGCGAGGCATCCAACACGAACACCTCCACCGGGTCGGTCCGCACACCGGCCGCTACGTGCCCGGCGACGGTGTCGCGGATGGATCCTTCGCTACTCGGCTCCGAGTCCAGGTCACGGCAACCGATCGCTGCCCAGTGCGCCGACCTGACGTAGTCGTCCTCGGATCCGTCTGCCTCGGCACGAAGTGACAGTGCGCTGATGGTGCAGGACAGCTCACCGAGTTCGACCACCACTGCGAAGGCGGGTACCCGCTCTCCCCGTGATCGAGCCGCGGCAGTAGCTGCGTCCACCACCAGCACCTCGCGAGCCACCGGCTGCACTGCCCGCCGAAGGGTGGCGCGCCGCGGTGGACCCCACGAGGACGGGCACGCAATTTCCAGCAGATCCACCGGGCAAACGGCGCCCGCACCGCGCAACGCTTGCTCCACCAGCGCACCGAGAACATGCTCGGTGCGGACCAATGTTTCGCCGACGAGGATGTCGGGATCGTCGATGAAGGCCCAAGGGAAGCTCTCGACACCCTCCCCCTCGGACGAAGCGACGTCCCGCTCCCTGTCATGCTCGCCGATCTCCGCACGCGAATCGCGGTCGTCGAGGCACACCAGCACCCCTTCGTGCATCGACACCTGCGTCCAGAACTCGCGATGTGTGACGTGCGATCCCGTCGCCAGCAGGATCGAAATGGAACCGTCGCCGAGATGGATCGCAGCGTAAGTCCGGTCTGTGCTCACTGCGGCGACCATGCAAGCTGGATCAGCGATTGCCCACGACGGTCGACCAGCATTCCGCGTCCTGGCGGCATCGGCCCCGGCTTGACCGATCCGATCAGATTGCCCTCGTCGCGATTGCCGTTCATCACCAGGCCAGGTGAGACGAGGTCACGCATACGCGAGACGACCTGGTCGTACATCGTTCTCGAAGCGCCACCGGATCGCCGGGCAACCACGAGATGGAACCCGATGTCGCGGGCATGCGGGAGGTAGTCCGCCAGCACCGTCAGCGGATTTCCCGACGCGGTCGCGACGAGATCGTAGTCGTCGACGATCACGAAGATCTCGGGTCCGCTCCACCATGACCGCTCACGGAGTTGCTGCGGCGTCACGTCCGCTCCCGGCATCCGCTCACCGAGTTTCGTTGCCAGCTCCGCCATCATGGTCGACAGGACAGGAGCAGATGCTGCGTAGCCCGCGAGGTGCTCGGCATCGATCGCACCGAGCATCGTGCGCCGGTAGTCGACGAGGACGATCTTGACCTGCGCGGGGGAATTCGACTCCACCAGCGAGGAGCAGATCGACTTCAGCAACGCGGTCTTTCCGCATTCGGTGTCCCCGAACACGAGGAAGTGCGCTTGCTCGGCGAAATCGACGGCAACTGGTTTCAGCTCTGCCTCGTCGATTCCGACGGGGACCCACAATTCCGGGGTGTTCTCACGCGACCTGGGCCAACGGTCGACCAACTGGCGTCGGAGTTCGACGAGAGTGAGGTTGTCGGGCAGCATCCGGACAGGCGGGGCCGCTCTACCGTCGTACTCGGCAGCTATCTTCGCCACTGCCGATTGGATACCGGCTCCGAGGTCGACCGCGGAGGAGGACCCGTCGATTCTCGGCAGGGCCGTCAGCAGGTGTAGTCCGTCCTTCGTCATCCCTCGTCCTGGGCGGTCCTCGGGAACGCGACCGGCTTTCGCTCGGCCGACCTCGGAGTCCGATGGATCGCCGAGTTTGAGTTCCACCCGGGTACCGATGAGATCTTTGGTTGCCGGTCGAATCTCGGCCCACCTGCTCGCGGTGATCAACAGGTGTATTCCGTAGGACAAGCCCTGAGCGGCTAGCGATGCCAACTGCGTCTCGAGCGTCTCGAAGTCCGAGCGAATACTCGCCCACCCGTCGACCACGAGAAACACGTCACCGAAGCTGTCTTCCGCGTCGATCGGCTGCTCCGCCCGGCGCCGACGGAAGTCGGCCATGGAGTCGATTCCGCGTCGCCGGAAGAGTTGCTCACGTTGGCCGACGACGGTGGCGACCTCGGCGACTGTCCGGCGCACTCGATCGACGTCGAGTCGGCTCGCAACGGAACCCACGTGCGGGAGATCGATGAGCCCGTTCAGAGTTCCCCCGCCGAAATCAAGGCAATAGAACTGAACCTGTTCGGGAGTGTGGGTCGACGCCAGCGACATCACGAGCGTGCGTAGAGCAGTCGACTTCCCGGACTGCGGACCCCCCACAATTGCCAGATGCCCCTGCGCACCGGCCAGATCGACTTCCAATACTTCGCGTCGCTGATCGTAGGGCCGGTCCACTACGCCGACGGGAACGCGCAGTGTTGCATTCGCCCCACCCGCGGAGCTGGTTCTCGTATCCGCTATCAACCGATCGAGGCTCGGTGAGCGATCGAGCGGCGGTAGCCACACCTCGTGAGCCGGCGCTCCGTGACCTCGGACTCGATCGACGACCACATCGAGCACCGTGCGCCCGTCCGCGCGATCGATGGAGGCATCTGCGCCGAGCTCATCGGGGATCGAAGTGACCGACGCCGGAAGCGTCTCATCGGTGGCCGGCCGTTCTATCTGCACAGCGAAGGCGCCGAAGTAGCGCGGCCGGATGTCGGCGCCCGAGCGCCTGCTTCTGCGGGCGCTACGACGCGGAGGTACATAGGGGCCGGAGACGTACGACGCCGCGAACCGTACGATCTCGGCGGAGTCGCATTTGAGGTAGCCCGCGCCGGGTTGGGCGGGTAGATGGTAGGCATCGGGGACCCCGAGCACCGTCCGAGATTCGTTCGCCGAGAACGTTTTCAGCCCTATCCGGTAGGAGAGGTGGCTGTCCAGTCCGCGGAGCTTGCCTTCCTCCAATCGCTGACTCGCCAGCAGCAGATGCATGTGCAGGGACCGTCCGAGACG
This sequence comes from Rhodococcus sp. I2R, assembly GCF_020889545.1. NCBI lineage: Bacteria > Bacillati > Actinomycetota > Actinomycetes > Mycobacteriales > Nocardiaceae > Rhodococcus > Rhodococcus sp. I2R. The sequence goes on along the minus strand of NZ_JAHUTG010000017.1, from coordinate 48,194 downwards.
ACCGATCGCCACGAATAGGTCCGCGAAATCCGGTTGTTGACTGAGCAATTCGGAGAACTCGTCGACAACGATGAACAGTGCAGGCATCGGCGCGAGAGCGGCTCCCGTGGAGCGCGCCCTCTCGTAATCGGTGACATTCGCGAAATTCCCCGAGTCACGCAGGAGCTCCTGACGCCTGTTCATCTCGCCGGCCAGGGCGTCCTTCATCCGATCTACCATCGCGAGATCGTCCGACAGGTTCGTGATGACTGCTGCGACGTGCGGTGCCTCGTCGAGGCCGGCGAACGTCGCACCGCCCTTGAAGTCGACGAGAACGAGATTGAGCTGCTCCGGAGCATGCGTCGCAATCAGGCCGAGTACCAACGTCCGGAGAAATTCGGACTTGCCGGAGCCGGTTGCACCGATGCACAGCCCGTGCGGGCCCATGCCGTTCTCCGCAGACTCCTTCAGATCGATCTCGACCGGACTTCCGTCCGGTGCGATTCCGATGGGCACACGCAATCGATCTCGACCTCGACGTGGCACCCACACTCGTGCCGGTTCGAGCTGGCCCACGTCGGCGATAGCGAGCAGGGTGTTCCAGCTCGACATCGACGAGAGGTCATCTGCCACCGACTCCGCGCCGAGACGTGAGGTCGTGCGATACGGCGACAGGCGCCGCGAAACCGTCTCGGCCTGAGCCACACTCATCGAGTCGGCCGAACCGAAGACTTCGACGTGCGCCCCGGTCAAGGCTCCGATGGAACCGTTCTCGGTGAACAGGCGCAACCCTCGGCTCGCTGCGAGGGCAGTCGCTACATCAGTCAGATCGACTATTGTGACCGCGTCCAATCCGGTCCGGAGAACATCGGTGCCGCTGTTGTCGAGTAGGCCGCCATCGACCACGATGACCAGGTGCGGAACACCTGCTGCGACAGGGGCTCCCCTGGTGAAACGGTTTCGAAGCGCGAGGTGTTCACCGAGAGCGCCCTCGAGTTCGAGAAACGACCCGTAGATCATCCGAGCAGTCCCGACGCCGTCCCGATCGATGTCGTGCTGGGTGTGCGGAAGCCATTTCGTCCAGTCCCAGTGCGCCACGGTGTCGGGCCCGCAGACCACTGCGACCCGAACCTGATCCGGATCGTGAAATGTGCACAACGAAGCCAGGATCGCGCGTACGGTCGCACGTCCGGCATCGCGATCCCCGGCCACGGACACGGCCGCGAAACCTCTCAACGACACCGCGGTGGGAAGATGCTCGACCACGGAGTGGGCGCGTACGAACCGTCGCAGCGATACAGCCGAAACCGGTTCGAGCTCGTCCACGGGACCGGTCTCCGGCGGCACGAGCCGCGTCGCCAACCGCTGAGCCCCGCGGCCGATACGAACGTGACAGAAATCAGGATCTGCGCCGCGGCGCTCCCACATTCGGGCAGTGCCGACCATCGTCCACAGCACGTCGGGATCCGGATGCGACCATTCGAGGGCCTCGCGCTGACGCGCTGCCGTGCCGCCGACGTCTTTGCGCAGTTGGTCCAGGTAGCGCAGATAGTCTTTGCGATCCTCGTTCGCCTCCGCGGTGCGCGCACCGTTTCCGCGACCACCGCCGGCGACCATACCGAGCATCGAGACCAGCATCATCGCCGGGAACATGAGCATCATGGGGTTCGCAGCCATGCCCGAGGTGAACATCAGGGCCACCATGCCCACCATGGCCGCGACCATGACCACGGGCATCAGCTTGGTCATGAGGTTGCCGGGGACCACACGTGGGATCTCCGGCGGCGCCTGCAGTGCCACCTCACCGCCCGGTGTGCGCGGCACCGGGCGGCGTGCACCCCTGTCGAACCGAACCGTACTCACGCTGCGAAAGCCCCCACCCCTGTCGGTATCCCCCATTACCGCAGACACTCTCGTTCCCAGGCGAGCTGTCTGTTATCCGCGCAAGGCTAGCCCATCGACGATCACTCGGCCAGCCTGCTCCGGTGCCGGAAGGCGGAATACCTGACCACCGATACCGGTTGAGTCGCAGTGCGACGTTTGCACCGATTCGAAAGGCTGGCCACCGTGTCCGTACCCCTGTCCATTCTCGACCTCGCACACATCGGCGAGGGCGAAAGCGTCAGAGACAGCTTCGACGCCAGCGTTCTACTCGCACAGCAGGCAGAGGAGTGGGGATACCAGCGAATCTGGTACGCCGAGCATCACAACATGAGCTCGATCGCGTCCTCGGCCACCAGCGTTCTCATCGGCCATATCGCCGCCCACACGAGTCGAATCAGGCTCGGATCCGGTGGGGTGATGCTGCCCAACCACGCGCCGCTGACCATTGCCGAACAGTTCGGCACGCTCGCGACGCTGCACCCGGGCCGCATCGACCTCGGCTTGGGTCGCGCGCCCGGTAGCGATCAACAAACGATGCGCGCCATGCGCAGAGATCCGGCCTCGGCCGAACGATTCCCCCAGGACGTGCAGGAATTGCAGGGGTACCTCTCCGATGAGTCACGGGTGCACGGCGTCGTCGCCACACCCGGGTCCGGTACCGAGGTTCCGCTGTACATACTCGGGTCCTCACTTTTCGGCGCCCAGCTGGCGGCTGCGCTGGGCCTTCCGTTCGCGTTCGCCTCGCACTTCGCTCCGGATGCACTCGAGCAGGCCGTCGAAATCTATCGTCGAGAGTTCCGGCCGTCCGAACAGTCGCAGACCCCTCATGTGATCGCCGGTGTCAACGTCATCGCCGCGGACACCGACGAGCAAGCGCAGCAACAGTTCCTGGCCACCAAACGAAGCCGCGTCCGCCTACTTCTCGGTCGAGGACGGAAGTTCACCGACGAGGAAGCCGACTTGATCCTGGATGCACCGCAGGGCAGACAGATCCTGCAGATGACGAAGTATTCCGCGGTGGGCACGCCGTCGGCGGTCAAGGACTATCTGGATCGCTTCACACGACACGCGGACGCCGACGAGCTCATCGTCGCCTCGGGCTCCGGTGATCGCCGGTCGTGGTTACGGTCCTACGAACTCCTCGCCGAGGTCACCGATCTCAAAAATCGAACGCACGCGGGCACACCTGCCTGAGCCCTCCCCGGGGCAATCCCCTGCCCCCGCTACCGTCCGCGCTCGGCTGCACATCGATGTCGTAGAGTCGCTCCCGGGCAGGGGGACGCGCATATTCCGGGGGGAAACGCATGACAGGGGATCTTTCGCAGGCCGTGAACGCGGCCGGCGTGCCGGCGCCCGCGTCGCAGAACGGTAGTTCCGGCACACGGGAGCTCGACAACACTGCACCTGTCGAGCCCGTCGACCTGTGTCGGCTCACCGTCCTCTCCGACTCGGTCCAGGTCGACCTCGCCTTGCCCACCGATGTGCCGATCTCCGTGCTCGTCCCAGGGATCGTCGGGCTGCTCAATTCGCGTGCGGGTTCGAGCGAGACCGGACACGAGACCGCCGCCGACCGACAGGGTCGCCCCTGGGTGCTGTCGAAGATCGGCCGATCACCGCTTCACGGGACCATGACGCTCGACGAGGCATCGATCCGTGACGGCGAGATTCTCGTTCTCGGCACCGCGGACTCGCCCGCGCCACCGCCGCTGTTCGACGACCTGATGTACGCGGTCGCCACGACCGGCCATGCCCCGAGCGGGCTGTGGACGGCGCGTACTGCGCAACTCGTCGGTTTCGGCGTCGGCGCCTTCGCCATCGCGCTCTCCTGCCTGTCGCTGCTCGAGTCGCAGTTCGGCGCCCTGTCCGGCACGCCGCCTGTCGGCGACACCGGAATCTCGTTCGATGCAGGCATCGGCGCTGCCACCGCAGCAGTGCTCTTTCTCGTCGCGGGCTCGATCGTTGGGCGGATCTACGGCGACGACAGGACAGGGATCTTCCTTTCCGGCTGTGCGCTACCGCTGATGTTCACCTCGGGAGTGATGTTCGTGCCCGGGTCCCTCGGCGCGCCGCATCTGCTTCTCGGAGCCGCCGCGACAGGTGCGGGTGCGGTGCTTGCACTGCGGTTGGGCGCACACGGATACGCGCTCTTCACTGCGATGGCCACGGCCTCGGCAATCGCGTCCGCAGCGGCGGCGACGGCCTCGTTCACCGAACTTCCGCTCAGCACAGTCGGCGCCGGCGTCACACTCGTCGCACTTGCAGCCCTGGCCACCGCGCCGCGCCTGTCGATGATGCAGGCACGCCTGCCCCTGCCGCCGGTACCTACCGCCGGCGCTTCCCTCGACGAGGTCGCGGACGAGGAGCTACCCACCGTCGCCGAGCTCGAGAGCGCCTCCGGACGGGCCCGCAGTTACCTGACCGGGCTCGTGTGTGCCGCCGGCGCCGCAGCAACGACTGGTGCTTTGCTTGCCGCGTTCGGCTCCGAGCCACCACGTGGCATGTATTGGCCGGGTGTGTTGCTGGCACTGGTGACGGCGTTGGCCCTGACCCTGCGCGGGCGAACCTTCGCCGAGGTACAGCACGCGGTCCCACTCGTGGCAGCGGGATCGACCATCGGGCTGAGCCTGCTCGGCGTCGTCGTGTTCGCGGCGCCGCTCCCGCAGATCGGGGCCTTCGTCGCGGCACTCGCCGCAACCGTGGCGGCGTTGATATTCGGTTCCCTCGTGCCCACTCGCGTCTTCTCACCCGTGTTGCGCCGCGCCGCGGAACTCGTCGAATACGCCGCTATCGCCGCTGTCATTCCGCTCGCGTGCTGGGTATGCGGTCTGTACGCGGCGATGCGCGGACTGTGAACGCCCGGGCCGCAACCGCGCGAGTCGTACTCGTCCTCGGACTCGCGGTGAGCTGCGCTCTGATGCCCTTCGGAATGCGGTCCGCCGCCGCCGACCGCCCATTCGTCGATCCGGGACTGCTGCCGGAAGCTGCACCCGCGGCGCCACTCGAGCCGACCGAGCAGCGAAACGCCTGCATGCCCGTGTCGTCCGTACCCGACGGGCCCGCAGTCCCGGTGGCGATCGACGCGCTCGATTTCGGCGCCGTCTGGCCGATCACCCGTGGAGCAGGTCAGGTCGTGGCCGTGATCGATACCGGTGTGACTCCCCACCCCAGATTGCCGGGATTGAGGGCAGGCGGGGACTACGTGCACACCGGCGACGGGCTCTCGGACTGCGACGCGCACGGCACTCTGGTCGCGGGGCTCATCGCCGGATCATCGGTGGACGTTAGCGGCTTCTCCGGTGGAGCTCCCGACGCGCAGATCATCTCGATCAGGCAGTCCAGCAATGCCTTCCAACCTGCGCGCACTGCCGAAGACGAGGGCGATCCGAGCGCCGAGAACGCCTCGGGTTACGGCAACGTGATGACGATGGCCATGGCCGTGCGCACTGCCGCCGATCTCGGTGCGACCGTCATCAATATCTCGGAGGTCGCCTGTGTGCCGAGCGGAGCGGGATACGTCGACGGCCCGCTCGGGGCAGCAATCGACTACGCCGCACGCGTGAAGGATGTCGTCGTGGTCGCAGCGGCCGGGAACGTCGGCGGGACATCACCGTGTCGAGGCCAGAACCCACCCCCGGATCCCGCAGACCCCTTCGCCGACCAGTGGGAACGTATCGCCACCATCGCAACACCGGCGTGGTTCGACGATCAGGTGTTGACGGTCGGTTCGGTGAACCCGGACGGCACTCCCGCAGCCTTCAGTCTCGCCGGACCCTGGATGGACGTCGCCGCGCCCGGGACCGCGATGACCTCGTTGTCGCCGACGGGCTCAGGCCTGGCCGACGGCACCGTCGACAGTCAGGGAGGATTCGCGCCGATCCAGGGCACCAGCTTTTCGGCTCCCCTTGTCGCAGCGGTAGCTGCGCTGGTGCGGGCCCACCGACCCGACCTGAGCGCAGCGGAGGTCATCGAACGCATCGAAGCGACCGCGCATGCGCCCGCCGAGGGATGGAACCATCTCGTCGGCCATGGCGTCGTCGATCCGCTGGCAGCTGTCACAGGCAACATCGACAGCAAGTACGTTCCGGCACCGGCCGAACCGTCGGCGATGGCCGCACCGATTCCGGCTGCCCCGCCCGATCTGCGCCCCAGGACCGTCGCTGCAACCGGGACGGCGGTGGTGCTCGTCCTTCTCGGCGCCGGACTGAGCGTGTCCGTCCTACTACCGAAGAGGACGAGACGTCATCCCGCGGGAAGCGCAGCCCCGGCCGGGTCCGGACCGACTCCGTCGTGAGCGGTGAGGGCATCCGCCCGGCTCAACGTAGGGCCCGTTCCCAACAATTCGACGATCGGCCACGGGGCTGGGGCGGCCGCGCCGAAGCCGAGTGCAGCGGCGGCCTCGCCGTCGGCAACCCCGAAGCGAACTCCGGTGTCCGCCACGAAGAAGTGGCCGTCGCGGCGCGAGCTGGTCGGTGCGATTCCAGTGCTCTGCACGAACCCGCCGCTGCCCGGCGACAGATAGACTTCGTCGGCTGCGGGACCGCCACCGTCCGCCTGCGCCAACCGGACCGGTGCAGCTGACTCCTGCAACGGCAGCGTCCTTCCGGCGGACAATTCCAGACGCGCTTTCGGTCCGCCATCCGGTGCGTTCTGCGGAATCCAAGACAGGCAGCTCACCGGCTGGGCCGAGGTGTCGACGATGGTCGGCGCAATATCCGGAAACGAGCCGACTGCGAGACGGGTCACCGTCGGTGCTCGCCTCAGGACATCCGGATTGAGCGCCTCGATCTCCGGGCTGCCCTGCGAGTCCGCGAATTTCACGAGTTGAGCGGTCGCCTGGCTCACCGGTTGGATGCCATCCTCGAGCACCACATAGTAGTCGACCGCGACCCCGGACACCTTGACCACCGAACCGATGGTCTTGCCTGCGATCTCGTAGTCGGGTATCTCACCCGCCCGGGGTATCGGGGGCGGTGAGATGGCAGGGACGACCGGGACGGCGTTCGCGAGCGCCGAGCTGACACTCGACGGTTCTGCGCCTTCGAGTCCCAGCGCGCGCACCACCGAACGGTCGGCAAGATCGATCCGAGCCCGAACACCGTCGTACACCAGATAGGTACCGTCCGATGTTCGCCACAGGAAAGCCTGCGTATCGGACAGGGGCGCGCTGTCCTCATCGTACTGGGGATCGCCGGCCAGCACGGTGGTTCCCGCTGTCGCGCCGCTGCTTCCAAGCGTGTCGCACACTGTCCAGGGAACCGCTATGCCTGCCTCGTCGTGCGGCAGCGAGGAGGGAGCGCCGGGAATGCCGACGAGCGGGCCACGCCTGCGATCCGCAAGTTCGGCCGAATCGACCATCGTCGGGGTGTCCGGGCTTCCGACGATCAAACGGGCCGACGCGAGATTGAGTACCGGATGCAGAGTGTCGTCCATCCGAACGAACATGGCGCCGGAATCCTTCGCAACCACGATGGACGCGTCGCCGATCTTGTCCTGAGGTCTCAGCAACGCCAGCGCGGCGCACCCGGCCAGTCCGAGACACGCCACCACCATTCCCACCGCGAACGCACGCGAATGGGACCGCATCGGATCGTGCAGCATGCGCACGTCGCGACGCACCAGGGCGTGCTCCATCCGTCGGACGAGAAACCTGTATCCGCCGACCTGCCACTTCGTTGTCGGCGTCGCCGCCACGAGCCCTCCCCCGAAACCGATCCGTCGGCCCGTTCCCCCACGGGCCGCCCCGCGGGTCACAGTACCCACTCGGTGGCCGTCGAGGTACCCGGGTCACCCGAGCCTTGTAGAGTGCACCGAACGAGTGATGAACGCGCTGTCCGGCGCACGCTCGTGGCACAGCCTTCGGGGGGAGGGATCAACGGATATGACTGGCGCGCAGCGTGCTGCCGATCCGCTCGATCGTGTTGCACCCAGACGGCGGAGTCGGTCCAGCGTGCGGCTCGGAATCGGACTTCGCGTCCCGACGCTCCGGCGGCTGGTCTGTATCGAACTGGTGTTGGCCCTGCTGTGCGCCGCCGCCATAGCCGCCGGCTTCTCGATGCGCACGGTGCTCGTCGTGGCGGTGCTGACCGCAGCGATCCCGTTCGTCACCACAGCGGGTAGGACACCGTTCGACTGGGCAGTGACGGCGATTCGATACGCGTCCGGGTGGGCGCCGTCCGTTGGCGCGACAGTCGACCATATCGATGTCGACGGCAATCCCTTCGGAGTCCACCGACACGGTGACCTGGTGTCCTGCATTCTCGAGCTTCGCCCGGCCGAGGGTGCGGCGACCCGCCTCGGACGCGCGGGTGCCACGACGGACTCCACACTGGATCTGGGCACTCTGGCACGGTGTCTGACCCAGCACGACATCTCACTGTCGGGCATCGATGTCGTCTCGCACGGCCGGCGGACTGCTTCGGGCACACCCGCAGCGGATGTGTACGAACGTTTGATCGGGCCGCTCCCTGCTGTCGCGGACAGGACGGTCTGGGTCACGGTCACCGCAGATCTGCGATCCAACACCGAGGCGGTTCGAGTACGCGGCGGAGGCAGTGTCGGAGCTGCCGCCACCGTGCGTATCGCGACCGAACGCGTTGCGCGAGCGCTCGATGCGCAAGGAGTTGCGTCGACGGTCCTGACGCGCAACCAAATTCGCGACGTCGTATTGCACCTGTGCCGCGGTGTCGCCATCGATGACCTCACCCAGAATTGGCGGACGGCACCTTTACCCGGCGCGGCTGCCACCGGTTACGAAATCGACTGTCGGGCAATCGACGAGGAACTCCTGGCGGATGTGTGGGCGACGCCGTCGCTGTCGACGACGGTATCCCTTCGGCTGACGCCGGGTGCCGCCGACGAGCAGGTGAACATGAGCGGCTTCTGCAATCTCGTCACGCGTTCGGGCGCACCAGCACTGGATGCACCCGGGTTGTCGTCGATGAACGGTAGACACCGCCTGGCCCTTCTGTTGACTCTGCCCATTGCCGTCCCGGCTCCCGGCCACACCGAGCCCGGGCGGCGCATCGCACGCACCCGAGCTTCCGAACTGAGCCCACCCACGAGCGGATGTGGGCAACTGCTGGGCTCGGACGCGTCCGGCCACGGCATCGCCACGCGCATGCACGGCCGTGGAGTGCGCTCCGTACTCGTCGCCGGTGAGTTGTACCTCGCGCAGCAACTTGTCTTTCGCGCGGTTGCCACCGGCGCAAGAATTCTCGTCCGAACCGACCGACCGCATGCCTGGCGGCCCCTCGTCGACTCGCTGGCAACGCCTGACAACCTGCGGATCGACGACGGCGCGCGCCGCAACGGTCCATCCATCGACCTTGTCGTGCAGGACTTCACGGACACGGTGGATGTGGGGCTACCGAGCCGTTTCGACGGCACCACGGTGTTGACCCTGACCGAGCATCCCTCGCTGACACCGATGCGCGATCCCGACGTGAGTATCGTGCAGCCGGGCGCCGCCGGGGACCGAGTTCTCGTAAGAACATCTCGTCACGACATCGAGTTGATACTGGTGACCATCGCGCAGGAAACTGCATTCATCGGACGACCCCGGAGTGTTCGAAACCCGGTCGGAACCTACTGACCGGGGTAGGGCCGGACCGAGGCCGCCATCGTCGATGCGGTCGCCCACCAGTGCAGCTGGTCGAGCATGCGCGTCGCAGAATCGGCGGCAGCCTCGTTCGATGTGCAACCCTGTTCGTCGAACGCTCTTCGGGCGCGCGGGAAGGCAACACTGTCCCGGACCGATACCATGTGCAGTTCCGCCGCGACCTGTCGAAGTTGTTCGGTTGCGCGCATGCCGCCCGAGATGCCGCCGTAGGAGACGAACCCGATCGGCTTTCCGCGCCACTCGTACTTGACGGTGTCCAGCGCGACCTTCAGTGATGCCGGATACCCGTGGTTGTATTCGGGAGTCACGGCGACCACTGCTTGCGCAGCGCCGATCGCGGAGACGAGCGCTTCGGCCCCCTGCGAGGGCGACAGGTCGATCGGGAGGTCGAGGTCGATGAGGTCCAGCGTCGAGGCTTCGAAGTCGGAGCGCTCGGCCACGGTACGCGAAAACCACTCGGCCACCACCGGACCGAAACGCTCGGGCCTGACGCTGGCAACGACTACGGTGAGCCGAACGGGTGCTGGTGTCACGGTCCCAGCGTAGCCATTGCGCAGCACCAGCTTCGAGCGGCAGGCATCAACAGCAACCAGGCCCGGAGGGGATGCCGCTTCGCATTTCCCGGGTCGCGACATTGCGGCTCGCCAGCTCGGCTGCGTCCGGATAGTCGACAGCGACGAGTGCGAGTCCGTGCGCCGGTGCCACCGTCACCGAACTCGAACGCGATCGTGCATCGAGAAGAGCGGCGGTCCACTCGGGAGTGCGTCGCCCCTCCCCGACTGCCTGGATCGCACCGACCAGGCTCCGCACCATGGACCAGCAGAACGCATCAGCGCTGACGTAGGCGGTCACCCGATCTCCGACGCGCTCCCAATCGAAACGTTGCAGTTCGCGCACCGTCGTCGCACCCTCACGTCGCTTACAGAAGGCAGCGAAGTCGTGCAGCCCTAGCAGTGTCGACGATGCCTCACGCATGGTGTCGAGGTCGATGTCGCGGGGCCAGGACACCACGCCGCGAACGTCGAGCGGGTCGACTCCGTACCGGGCCGTGCTGAACCTGTATTCGTAGTGGCGGCGGAGGGCAGAAAACCGGGAGTCGAAGTCCGCGGACACTCGGGTGATCGCCTTGACCCTCACATCGGTCGGAAGAAACCGTGCCATTCTGCGGACGAGACGCTCCGGTTCTTCGATTTCGCCGACTGCATCGAAGTGCGCTACCTGCCCGCTGGCGTGAACTCCGGCATCGGTACGTCCCGCGACCGTCAGCTCGATCGGTTCACGGAGCACCGTCGAGAAGGATTGCTCGAGAACTCCACACACCGTGCGGATACCGGGTTGGCGGGCCCAGCCGGAGAAGTCGGTGCCCTCGTAAGAGATGTCGATCCGGTACCGGCGCACGGCAGCAGCGGTACGCAAAGAAGCGGACCCGCCATCCTCGGAAGGAATGGCGGGCCCGCTTCGTTCGTGCTCCGAAACCAAGAGGACTAGTCCTTCTTGGCGTCTTCTGCGTCGGACGCGTCCGACGCGTGTGCGTCCTTGTCTTCGATGCCGTCGACGACTGCTTCGGCGTTCTCGACCTCGGCATCGGTCGCGTCGGCTTCGACAGCCTCGACGACGTTCTCCTCGGCCGGTGCCTCGGCGGCAGCCGGAGCGGTCTTCGAAGCCTTCACGCGGCGAGCGCGATCTGCTTCGTTGGACACCGTCTGCTCGTTGACGAGCTCGATGATGGCCATCGGCGCGTTGTCGCCCTTGCGGGGGACGGTCTTGATGATGCGCGTGTAGCCACCGTCGCGATCGGCGAAGAAAGGCCCGATCTCGGCGAACAGCTTGTGCACGACATCTTTGTCGTTGATCGTCTTGAGTACCTCACGACGATGAGCCAGGTCACCCTTTTTTGCGTGGGTCACCAGCTTCTCGGCGTGCGGACGAAGGCGCTTGGCCTTCGACTCTGTGGTGGTGATGCGGCCGTGCTCGAAGAGTGCCGTCGCCAGGTTGGCCAGGATGGCCTTCTGGTGCGACGCCGACCCGCCGAGACGGCGGCCCTTGGTGGGCTTGGGCATGATGAATCTCCTAGTAAGAGCTCCAACGAGCTGATTACAGCTGTTCTGTCTCGGCGTAGTCCTGCTCGGTACCTTCACCGTCGGTGAAGGTGCTTGCGTCCGTATCGCTCCACGTTCCCGTGGTGGCGTCGTATCCGGGCACTGTGGTCGGATCGAAGGAAGCGGGGCTGTCCTTGAGCGAAAGGCCCAACGAGTGCAGCTTGACCTTCACCTCATCGATGGACTTCTGTCCGAAGTTACGGATGTCCAGCAGATCGGACTCGGTACGACCAACCAGCTCGCCGACGGTGTGAACACCCTCGCGCTTGAGGCAGTTGTAGGAACGGACCGTCAGGTCCAGATCCTCGATGGGGAGTCCGAAGGAAGCGATGTGATCGGCCTCGGCGGGCGAGGGTCCGATCTCGATACCTTCTGCTTCGACGTTCAGCTCACGGGCGAGGCCGAAGAGCTCAACCAGGGTCTTGCCCGCCGAAGCGAGCGCGTCCCGCGCGGTGATGGAATTCTTGGTCTCCACGTCGAGAACGAGCCGATCGAAGTCGGTGCGCTGTTCGACGCGGGTGGCCTCCACCTTGTAGGTGACCTTGAGTACGGGCGAGTAGATCGAGTCGACCGGAATACGGCCGATCTCTGCGCCCGATGCCTTGTTCTGGACGGCAGGAACGTAGCCGCGGCCACGCTCGACAACGAGCTCGACCTCCAACTTGCCCTTGTCGTTCAAGGTCGCGATGTGCAGATCCGGGTTGTTCACCGTGACGCCGGCCGGGGGAACGATGTCGCCTGCGGTCACAGCGCCTGGGCCCTGCTTGCGGACGTACATGGTGACCGGCTCGTCCTCTTCGGAGCTCACCACGAGGCCCTTGAGGTTCAGGATGATGTCGGTGACGTCTTCCTTGACTCCGGGGACAGTGGTGAACTCGTGGAGAACGCCGTCGATACGGATGCTGGTGACAGCGGCTCCGGGGATCGACGACAGCAGGGTACGGCGGAGCGAGTTGCCGAGTGTGTAACCGAAGCCAGGCTCGAGCGGCTCGATGACGAATTTCGAGCGGTTGTCCGCGATGACCTCTTCGGTCAGCGTCGGTCGCTGTGAAATGAGCATTGTGTGTTCCTCCTGTACGGACGTCCGCTATTTGACGTCCACGTGTGGAGGCGAGAACGTCTGCGGGTGACCGGGACGGCCACCCGCAGACGCGCTACGCCTTACTTCGAGTAGTACTCGACGATGAGCTGCTCCTGGAGCGGCACATCGATCTGTGCGCGCTCCGGTACCCGGTGAACCAGGATGCGAAGACGGTTCGGGACGACCTGCAACCACGGCGCGACCGTACGATCCCCGTAGCTCTCGCGAGCGATCTGGATCGGCAAGGTCTGTGCGGACTTCTCGCGTACATCGATGATGTCGTACTGCGAGACGCGGTAGCTGGGGATGTCCACGCGCTTGTTGTTCACGAGGAAGTGACCGTGCGTGACCAGCTGACGAGCCTGGCGACGCGTACGTGCCAGACCGGCGCGGTAGACGACGTTGTCGAGACGGGTCTCGAGGATCGTCAGCAGGTTCTCGCCGGTCTTGCCGGGACGCCGGTTGGCTTCCTTGTAGTACAGGCGGAACTGCTTTTCCATGACGCCGTAGGTGAAGCGAGCCTTCTGCTTCTCCTGAAGCTGGAGCAGGTACTCGCTCTCCTTGATCCGCGCGCGACCGTGCTGGCCGGGCGGGTAGGGACGACGCTCGAATGCCTGGTCTCCTCCGACGAGGTCGACGCGCAGACGACGAGACTTGCGGGTGATAGGACCGGTATAACGTGCCATTTTCTAAACCTTTCCTTCCCGCTAGACCCGACGCCGCTTCGGCGGACGGCAACCGTTGTGCGGCTGGGGGGTGACATCAGAGATGGTGCCGACCTCGAGGCCTGCGGCCTGAAGTGAGCGGATTGCGGTCTCACGGCCGGAGCCGGGTCCCTTGACGAACACGTCGACCTTCTTGACGCCGTGCTCCTGAGCCTTGCGCGCTGCGTTCTCGGCAGCGAGCTGAGCAGCGAACGGAGTCGACTTGCGCGAGCCCTTGAAGCCCACGTGGCCCGAGGACGCCCACGAGATGACGTTGCCGGCCGGGTCGGTGATCGACACGATCGTGTTGTTGAAGGTGCTCTTGATGTGCGCAGATCCGTGGGGGACGTTCTTCTTGTCCCTGCGACGCGTCTTCTGCGTCTTCTTCGGACCGGTACCGCGTGCTTTAGGGGGCATTACTTCGCCTTCTTCTTGCCGGCAATGGTGCGCTTGGGGCCCTTACGGGTGCGCGCATTGGTCTTGGTGCGCTGTCCACGTACGGGCAGACCACGACGGTGGCGAAGGCCCTGGTAGCAGCCGATTTCGATCTTGCGACGGATGTCGGCCTGCACCTCGCGACGCAGGTCGCCCTCGACCTTGAGGGACTCCTCGATGTACTCGCGGAGCTTGGTCAGATCTTCGTCGGACAGATCCTTGCTACGCAGATCCGGGTTGACGCCGGTTGCGTCCAGGATCTCCTTCGAGCGGGTACGGCCGACGCCGTAGATGTAAGTCAGTGCGATCTCCATGCGCTTTTCGCGCGGAAGATCCACACCTGCGAGACGTGCCATGTGGCATTCCTTTTCGTGTGCCGGAGGTCTGCTCCCAGTCCGTCCCCTGTGTCCTTCTCACCTGTGGGTGTGAACCCGTAGGCAGGAGAAGCGTCTTTCAACTAACTCAGTGGGGCCCCGGCCTCCGTGCCGGGGGTGTGCCGTAACGCGTGTGTCACGGTTGGTGCTGGGAGGTCTTCTTCTTGCTGTGTGCCAAGCAGAAACGCGAAATGCTCGGTGGTTATCCCTGACGCTGCTTGTGACGCAGGTTCTCGCAGATCACCATGACTCGTCCGTTACGACGAATCACCTTGCACTTTTCGCAGATCTTCTTGACGCTCGGCTGAACCTTCACGTCGCTGATCTCCTGTGTGTAGCTCGCGCACGCCGCACGAATACCTACGGCGCGATTCGAGCATGGTTCTCTCCGACCGGACCTGGCCGGAGAAGCTTGTTACTTGTAGCGGTAAACGATGCGACCCCGCGTGAGGTCGTATGGAGAGAGCTCCACGACGACTCGATCCTCCGGGAGGATACGAATGTAGTGCTGGCGCATCTTTCCACTGATGTGTGCGAGCACCTTGTGACCGTTCTCCAGCTCAATGCGGAACATCGCATTGGGCAAGGGTTCGACTACTCGGCCCTCGACTTCGATGGCACCGTCTTTCTTAGCCATATCCTCCGCGTCCCTGGTTTGACACCTGGTTGATTGCATCTGTTTCCGTTAACGTGATGCTCACTGGCCACCGACTTGCGTCGGCGGTGTGGACCGGTCGATGTAAGGCCGGCTCGCGCAGGCATGCAAACAACCGGTACGCAGAGCGCACCGTCGAACTATGTTACCGGCAAACTCTCACCAGGCCAAATGCCGTGCTGTCGACTACTGTCCCGCGATCGGATTTCGCGGTCGAAGGAGCAGGGTCGGCCGACTGCGCTCGGACTCGTCTATTCGGGACGAAGCGTCAGGATTCGAGGGCCGTCTTCTGTCACGGCAACGGTGTGCTCCCAATGCGCAGCCCGCGACCCGTCGGTGGTGACCACGGTCCAATCGTCATCGAGGATCTCGGTCTCGTAGGTTCCGAGGGTCAACATCGGCTCGATGGCCAGGGTGGAGCCGATCACCAATTCGGGCCCCTTACCGGGTGCACCTTCGTTGGCGAGGAATGGCTCCATGTGCATCTCACGGCCGATTCCGTGCCCGCCGTACCCGTCGACGATGCCGTACTTGCGCCCGTGCAGCTTCTCCGCATCGTGTGTACCGGTCTCGATTGCATGCGAGACGTCGGTGAGACGGTTGCCTGGGAGCATCGCGGCAATGCCGGCCTCCATCGACAGCCGAGTTGCCTCGCTGAGCAGTGCATCTGCTTCGATGATCTCGCCGATTCCGAATGTCCAGGCCGAGTCACCGTGCCAGCCGTCGAGAACTGCGCCGCAATCGATGGAAATGATGTCGCCCGCGGCGAGAACGTCCCGTGCGGACGGGATGCCGTGAACCACCCGGTCGTTCACGGACGAGCAGATGCTCCCCGTGAAGCCGTGATATCCGAGGAAAGACGGAACGGCACCGGCATCCCTGATGACAGCCTCGGCGACACGGTCCAGTTCGAGAGTCGAGACGCCGGGCTTCGCTGCGTCCCGCACCGCCACCAGCGCAGCGCCGACGATCGCACCCGCCGCAGCCATCGCGTCGAGTTCACCGGCGCTGCGGAACGGGACAACCTTGCGTTTGCGACCGAAGGCCATTACTTGCCGAGGCCCTCGATGGACTTCAGCGCGCGGGCGCTGACCTCGTCGACCTCGCCCATCGCATCGACGGAGAGGATCTGGTCCGAGTAGTGGTCAAGCAGGGGTGCGGTCTCGTCGCGGTAGACGTTGAGCCGATTGCGGATGACGTCTTCCTTGTCGTCCGCACGACCTCGCGAGAGCATCCGTTCGACTACGACATCTTCATCGACCACGAACGAGAGCACAGCATCGAGCTTGGCGCCCAGGTCTGCGAGGATCTCGACGAGCGACTCGGCCTGACCGACCGACCGAGGGAAGCCGTCGAGCAGAAATCCGTTGACCGCATCGGGCTCGGCCAAACGACTGCGAACCATGTCGACAGTCAGTTCGCTGGGAACCAGGTCACCGGCGTCGAGGTATTTCTTCGCCTCGATTCCGAGCGGGGTCTTCTCGCCGATGTTGGCGCGGAACAGGTCGCCGGTCGAGATGTGGGGTACACCCAACTTCTCGGACAAGATCTCGGCTTGGGTGCCCTTGCCGGCACCGGGAGGACCAAGAAGTACGAGTCTCACTTGAGGAACCCTTCGTAGTTGCGCTGCATCAACTGACTTTCGATCTGCTTCACGGTGTCGAGGCCGACGCTCACCATGATGAGGACGGCGGTGCCGCCGAACGGCAGGTTCTGCGCTCCCCCACTGTTTCCCATGTCGAGGAAAACATTCGGGAGCACGGCGATGGTGCCCAGGTAGACCGAACCCGGAAGGGTGATGCGGCTGAGCACGTAGTTGAGATAGTCGGCTGTCGGCTGGCCTGGCCGGATCCCCGGTATGAATCCACCGAACTTCTTCATCTCCTCGGCCCGTTCCTCCGGGTTGAAGGTAATGGCGACGTAGAAGTACGTGAAGAAGACGATCATGCCGAAGTAGATGGAGATGTAGACCGGGTTCGACGGGTTCACCAGGTACTCGTTGATGATCCGCTGCCACCAGCTGGGATCCGTCGCGGTACTCGCCGAGGTCAGCTGCGCGATCAGATTCGGCAGGTACAGCAGCGAGGACGCGAAGATGACCGGGATGACACCCGCCTGGTTCACCTTGAGAGGCAGGTACGTCGACGATCCGCCGTACATCTTGCGACCGACCATCCGTTTTGCGTACTGCACCGGGATGCGGCGCTGGCCCTGCTCGACGAACACGACGCCGACGATGATCAGGAAAGCGGCCACACAGACCATCGCGAAGACGAAGCTGCCGCGGCTGTCGAGGATGGACTTGCCCTCGGACGGGATTCGCGATGCGATACCGGCGAAGATAAGCAGGGACATACCGTTGCCGACGCCACGTTCGGTGACCAATTCACCGAACCACATGACCATGGCCGCACCGGCGGTCATGACCAGCACGATGATGACCAACCCGAAGATGCTCTGGTCGGCGATGATGTCCTGCTGGCATCCCTGAAGGAGCTGCCCACGCGAAGCCAGGGCCACGAGTCCGGTGGCCTGGAGGATAGCCAGCGCGATCGACAGATAGCGCGTGTACTGCGTCATCTTGGCCTGGCCGGACTGTCCCTCTTTGCGGAGCTGCTCGAACTTGGGGATGACCACCGTCAGTAGCTGAACGATGATGCTCGCGGTGATGTACGGCATGATGCCGATCGCGAAGACCGACAGCTGCAGCAGCGCCCCACCCGAGAAGAGATTGATCAGCGAATAGATACCGGCCTGATCGCCACCGGAGACCTGTTCGATACAGGCTCGGACGTTGGCGTAATCAACACCGGGCGAAGGCAGGGTAGCGCCGAAGCGGTACAAGGCGACCAGACCGAGCGTGAAAAGGATCTTTCGTCTCAGGTCAGGAGTCCTGAAGGCCGACACGAAGGCGGAAAGCAAAGATCCTCCTGGCACGAGGCGCGTTGGTGTCGAACAGCCGTCCGGTCACATTCGACCTACACGACGTCCGACCTTGGATTGCGGGTGACACGAGTCACCCGCATGAAAGGCATTGTCACGTAACTCTAGAACTCTAACAGTGTGCATCCGACGGCCGGTCGATCAGTGCGCACCCGCCCATTCGGACGATGCAGCGACCTACCCGCGCAGTGTCCCGACCGGGCGGCCGACGACCTCTGGTCGACCCAGCGGCCACAACGGCGCGATGGCCGCAGCGAGAGCCTCTACCGAGGCTCGTTGCTGCGGCCATCGACACACGATGAGCGTGATCGACCGGAGTCGATCTGGGTTATACCTCGGTTGCGGAACCGCCGGCAGCGGCGATCTTTTCCTTGGCAGAACCGGTGAACTTGTTGACGGAGACATCGACCTTCACGGTCAACTTGCCGTCGCCCAGCACCTTGACGGGCTCGTTCTTGCGCACTGCGCCCTTGGCGATCAGATCGGCAATGCCGACCTGTCCACCCTCGGGGAACAAGCGCTCGATGTCGCGAAGATTCACGACCTGGAACTCGACACGGTTCGGGTTGGTGAAGCCCTTGAGCTTCGGGAGTCGCATCTGGAGGGGCATCTGGCCGCCCTCGAAACGCGCCGGCACGTTCTTGCGTGCGCCGGTTCCCTTGGTTCCGCGACCCGCGGTCTTGCCGCGCTTGCCGCCTTCACCGCGGCCGACGCGAATCTTGGTCGACTTGGATCCGGGAGCGGGACGCAGGTGATGCAGTTTGATGGTCATGGTTAGACCTCCTCAACAGTTACGAGGTGGCGCACCACATTGACCAGTCCGCGGGTCTGCGGGGTGTCCTCACGGACGACGGACTTGCGGATCCCCTTGAGGCCGAGAGTCCGCAGGCTGTCCCGCTGGTTCGACTTCTGGCCGATGGTGCTTCTGATCTGGGTGACCTTGAGCTGTGCCATTACTTGGTCGCTCCTGCCTGTGCACGCGCACGGAGCATGCCAGCGGGCGCAACCTCTTCGAGGGTCAGACCGCGACGAGCCGCGACCTCCTCGGGACGCTGCAGTGCCTGCAGGGCTGCCACGGTGGCATGAACGACGTTGATCGCGTTGTCGCTACCGAGCGACTTCGAGAGCACGTCGTGGATGCCTGCGCACTCCAACACGGCGCGGACAGCACCACCGGCGATGACTCCGGTACCCGGGCTGGCCGGACGGAGCATGACGACGCCTGCTGCTGCTTCACCCTGAACGGGGTGCGTGATGGTGCCCGCGATCATCGGAACGCGGAAGAAGCTCTTGCGAGCCTCCTCGACGCCCTTCTGGATCGCCGCGGGAACTTCCTTGGCCTTGCCGTAGCCGACGCCGACCAAGCCGTTGCCATCTCCGACGATCACGAGGGCGGTGAAGCTGAAGCGACGACCACCCTTGACGACCTTGGAGACGCGGTTGATCGCAACTACGCGCTCGATGAAGTTCGACTTCTCGGCAGCGTTGCCGCCACGCGAGTTGTCGCGACGGTCACGTCCACCACGGTTATCACCGCGCTGGCTGTTGTCACCACCGCTGTTCGGTCCACTGTTCTGTCCGGCGGGGCCGCTTCCGCCGTCACGCCGTTGACGTCCCGGCATCAGGCTGTCCTTCCGTTGTCAGTTTCAGTCATCATCAGAATGCCAACCCGCCTTCGCGAGCGGCATCTGCCAGCGCCGCGATGCGGCCGCTGTAGTCGTTGCCGCCACGGTCGAAGACGACCGTTTCGACGCCGGCTGCCTTTGCGCGAGCAGCGATGAGTTCGCCGACCTTTGCGCTCTGGGCCTTCTTGTCTCCGTCGAGGGCACGCACGTCTGCTTCGATCGACGATGCACTGGCCAGCGTGTGGCCGGCGAGGTCGTCTACGAGCTGCACGTGAATGTGCCGCGAGGAGCGGTTGACGACCAAGCGAGGACGCTCGGGCGTGCCGGAGATCTTCTTGCGAAGGCGGAAGTGGCGGCGCGCCTTCGACAGGCGACGCTTGGTCGACACGTCCGTGCCGCGCGGAGTGCGCTTCACGACGTTCGCCTTGTCTGCTGTTTGCTGGCTCATATCACTTACCCGTCTTTCCGACCTTGCGGCGGATAACTTCACCCTCGTAGCGGATGCCCTTGCCCTTGTACGGGTCCGGGCGCCGCAAACGACGGATGTTGGCAGCGATCTGACCGACCGCCTGCTTGTCGATGCCGCTGATGGTGAATCGCGTGGGCGACTCGACCGTGAACGTGATGCCTTCCGGTGCTTCGATCAGCACAGGGTGGCTGTACCCGAGCGCGAACTCGAGATCCTTGCCCTTGAGGACAACGCGGTAACCGACGCCGTGGATCTCCATCTTGGTGGTGTACCCGTTGGTGACACCGGTGATGAGATTCGCGACGAGGGTGCGCGAGAGGCCGTGCAGCGAGCGGCTACGACGCTCGTCGTCCGGGCGGGTGACGGCGATGGTGCCGTCGTCCGAGCGGGCGATCTGGATGGGCTCGGCGATCGTCAGTGCAAGAGACCCCTTAGGACCCTTGACCGCGACATTCTGGCCGTCGATCGTGATGTCGACGCCCGCGGGGACCGTGACCGGCAATTTTCCAATACGTGACATGGTGGTGGCCTCCCCTACCAGACGTAGGCGAGGACTTCTCCGCCCACACCCTGCTTGGCCGCCTGACGCTCTGTGAGCAAACCGGTGGACGTGGAGATGATCGCCACGCCCAGGCCGCCGAGAACCTTGGGCAGATTGGTGGATTTTGCGTACACACGAAGACCAGGCTTCGAGATGCGACGCACGCCTGCGAGGCTGCGCTCACGGCTGGGTCCGTACTTGAGATCGACGATGAGGGTCTTGCCCACCTCGGCGTCCTCGGTACGGAAATCAGCGATGTAGCCCTCACGCTTGAGGATCTCGGCGATGTTCGCCTTCAGCTTCGAATGGGGAAGCTTCACCTCGTCGTGGTACGCCGAATTGGCGTTGCGCAGACGGGTCAAGAAGTCTGCAATTGGATCGGTCATCGTCATGGTGTGACCTGTGCACCTTTCTCGCAGCGGTTCCCATGCAGCACGCGCGAGCTGGTGCCCCTGGGTTGTTCTCGACCCGGGGGCCTGGCTCGTCACATCGTGGGCCTACAGCGAAGTGAACATGTCCTGACCGACTGTTGACGGTCAGGGGTTGCGCTCCAAGCAATGCATCACTGCACTGCCAGGTGTTTCGAGCTTCCGCGTGTTCTTCTTTCCAAGTGCGGAGAACCCGAGGTTGCGTTGAAACTGCAAGGACTCGCGTGCAGGCACGACGAAGCCCGGGCAACCGCACAAGTGTAGGCAACCAGGCTGAAAACACCAAATCATCCGCTCTGAAGGTTGCCGGCGCGGGGCACTGATCACGGTCCACAGGTCGGCCCGAAGCGGCTCGCGCTCGTGTCTCACGGCGGGCTCGATGCCTGCAGAGCTGACACCGTTTTTGCCGAGTACGCACAGGCGCTATGACCTGAACCAATGTGCGGGGTCGGCAATATCGGTGCTAGGTCACGGCAGGACATACAACAAAACGGGCGTGGGTTCCGTGAAGGAACCCACGCCCGTCAGCGTGATGCGGTGAAGCCCGAAGGCCTCAGTTCACCAGGAGCTCTTGCGAACGCCGGGGAGCTCGCCGCGGTGTGCCATCTCGCGAACGCAGATACGGCACAGGCCGAACTTGCGGAACACCGAGTGGGGACGGCCGCAGCGGTTGCAGCGTGTGTATCCACGCACCGCAAACTTCGGCTTCTTGTTGGCCTTGTTGACCAGTGCCTTCTTAGCCATGGACTCAGTTCTCCTTGAACGGGAAGCCGAGGTGCTTGAGCAGCGCGCGGCCTTCTTCGTTGTTGGTTGCGGTGGTCACCACAGTGATGTCCATGCCGCGCGGACGATCGATCTTGTCCACGTCGATCTCGTGGAACATCGACTGCTCGTTGAGGCCGAACGTGTAGTTGCCGTTGCCGTCGAACTGCGTGCCGGAGAGGCCGCGGAAGTCCCTGATTCGGGGAAGGGCAATGGAGGTCAGACGGTCCAGGAACTCCCACATGCGGTCGCCACGGAGCGTGACGCGTGCGCCGATGGGCATTCCCTCACGAAGCTTGAACTGCGCGATGGACTTGCGTGCCTTGCGGATCTCCGGCTTCTGACCGGTGATCGCGGCGAGGTCGGCAACTGCACCGTTGATCAGCTTCGCGTCACGGGCAGCGTCACCGACACCCATGTTGACGACGACCTTGACGACACCCGGGATCTGCATGACGTTCTCGTATGCGAACTCGGTGTTGAGGGCGTCTTTGATCTCGGCGCGGTAGCGCGCCTTGAGGCGAGGCTGCACGCCTGCCTTGTTCTCAGTGGTAGTCATCTCAGATGTCCTTCCCGTTCTTCCGGGAAACACGAACGCGCTTGCCGGACTCTTCGTCGGTGCGGTAGCCCACGCGAGTGGGGTTTCCGTCCGAGTCGATGACTGCGACGTTCGATACGTGGATCGGGGCTTCCTGCGTGACGATTCCGCCCGAGGATGCGCCGCGCTGGTTCGCGGAGACCGCGGTGTGCTTCTTGATCCGGTTCACGCCCTCGACGAGGACCTTGGAGTTTTCGGGGTAGGCCTGGATGACCTTGCCCTTGGCTCCCTTGTCCTTGCCTGCGATCACGAGAACGGTGTCGCCCTTGTGCACCTTCATTTACAGCACCTCCGGGGCGAGCGAGACGATCTTCATGAACTTCTTCTCACGCAGCTCGCGACCCACCGGGCCGAAGATGCGGGTTCCGCGAGGATCGTTGTCCGGCTTGATCAGCACGGCAGCGTTCTCGTCGAAACGGATGTACGAACCGTCCGGGCGGCGACGCTCCTTGACGGTGCGGACGATGACGGCCTTGACGACCTCACCCTTCTTGATATTTCCACCTGGGATGGCGTCTTTCACCGTAGCTACGATGATGTCGCCGATCCCGGCGTAGCGACGTGACGAGCCACCGAGAACGCGGATGCAAAGGATTTCCTTCGCGCCCGTGTTATCAGCAACGCGTACTCGCGACTCCTGCTGAATCACAAACTTCTCCTAGACCTGGATGTACAGACGTGCCGGATTTCCGTCCCGACACGCGCGGTCGGCCACCTGGCCCACGGGTGCACGAAGGCACACCGCTGCCACAGGCAACTGGTCAAGTGTAGGGAACTACGCCGCCGAATCCAAATCGATGCTGGTCACCACACGAAGGCTCGATACTTGACGCCGCCTCGCACCTCTCCGATGTGCGCGGCGACCGCCCGCAGCCACTGCCCCTTGGATATGCCAGTGAGAACGCGCGGTACGAGTGGATTGGCCAACAGCAGCAGGCCCCACCACCGCAGCACACGGCGCACGTGCACCGGCGGACATCCCTGGGCGCGGTAGATCCCCTGCAACTGCGCGAAGCCGTATCCCAATTGGTAGGACTGTTTCATCAAGGGAATCAATTCGGCTCGCAGTCGGTATCCCACCAACGGTGTCTGTGCAAATGCAAAACGGTAACCATTCAATTGGGCCCGCCAGCAGAATTCGACATCCTCGCTTGCACGCAACTCGCAGCTCATTCCGCCGAGTTCCCGATATACAGACGCCCAACAACCGAAACTCGCACCGATAGCGTGCGGCAGAAATGGTGTTTTTCCCTGTTTTTCCGGGGGCGTGGTAGGCGTCCAGTCGAGCGCGCGCGGCGAATTGATGGATTCGGTCTCTATTGCTGTACCGACCACGTCGTTCTTTTCTGCCAGCTCGACGAGTGCGGAAAGCCACTCTGGATGCACTACGTCGTCGGCATCACAGAACGCGAGGAAATCGCCACGTGCCGCTTCCGCGCCGCGATTGCGGGCGTACGACGCCCCAGCGCGTTCTCCAGCGTCGATGTGCCGCACGGACAGCAGACCTCTCTGCGCATATTCGCGGAGGTGAGCCTGGAGATCGTCCTCGGAACCATTGTCCGCGACGATTACTTCGATCGGCCCCGTGTACGTCTGTTTGGCAAGCCCGTCCAACTGGTCGTCGAGATCGGGCAGACAATTGCGTGCGGGAATGACGACGGATACGAAAACCACTTCTTTACCATCAGGCGTGGAACCGTTTGCCGGCTGATTGTCGGACGCAGTTCTGCTCGTGTCGGTCATGACTGCTTCACTCTCTCGGGTGGTCGCGCATATCGACGATTTTAGAAAGATGAATTGCAGTCACACTATCGACAATAATGATCGTGCGCAGCGCGAACAATTCCCGGACAACTTTCATCTACCTCAAGCGTCCTGGTTATACCCGGTACGACAGCAGTGAAACAGGGACGGTCGCCGGGCGCGTGTTCGTCTCGGGCACACTGGACCGGGTGAAGCCCCTCGCTCGCGGGGAAAATTGCCCCGCTCCGACTTCGAAGATGACTGCCACGCTCGAG
This sequence comes from Rhodococcus sp. I2R, assembly GCF_020889545.1. NCBI lineage: Bacteria > Bacillati > Actinomycetota > Actinomycetes > Mycobacteriales > Nocardiaceae > Rhodococcus > Rhodococcus sp. I2R. The sequence goes on along the minus strand of NZ_JAHUTG010000017.1, from coordinate 23,981 downwards.
ACGTCCACACGCGTGGACGTCTCGGCGCTGTTGCTCGGAACCGACGGCCGAGTTCGCTCGGACGCCGATCTGATCTTCTACAACCAACCCATAGGCCCCGGCGTCGAGTACCAGGCCCACGGCGGCTCTCATCGCATCATTCTCGACTGCGCGGCCATCCCGGCCGAGATCGTCACCGTCGCAATAACCGCCTCGCTCGACGGAACTGGACCGCCGACGTTCGCAGATGCTGGGCCGGTATCGACGACGATCGCCGATGCCGCCGGCACACCGTTTGCTTCCTACCGCGCCGACGCGCTCGGACAGGAGAATGCCCTGGTATGCCTCGAGATCTACCGACGCGGCGACGCGTGGAAGGTACGCGCAATCGGTCAGGGTTTTCTCGACGGCCTAGCCGGGCTGGCGACGGCTTACGGCATCGAGATCGAGAGCCCGGACGAGGACGAGGACCAGAGCGCACCCTTCGCAACCGCACCTCCGACCGGTGCCGGACAGAGCAGCATCCCGCCACTCCCCTCCGCCACGACAGAAGGGTCCACACCCGTGAGAAGTGAACTGTTCGCGCCCGCACACGCCGAGGTTCCCGGCGCCGGCATCCAGAAGCAGGGCAGCAAGATGTGCCGTGTGGGGATGAACGGCGAGATCATGGCCCGCGCAGGGTCGATGGTCGCGTACCAGGGCGATCTGAAGTTCGAGGCCAAGGGGGCGGGCGGTATCGGACGCGCTTTCAAGCAGGCACTGTCCGGTGAAGGCGTTCCGCTCATGACGGTGTCCGGACGCGGCGACCTCTTTCTGGCAAACGCTGCTCAGGACGTCCACCTGATCGATCTCGACGGCACCGACGGCCTCACCATCAACGGTGCGAACGTGTTGGCGTTCGATTCGTCCCTGTCCTACGACGTCAAGCGAGTACAAGGCGCGGCGTCGGGGGGCAATGCGGGCTTCTTCAATTGCGTGTTCACCGGTCGCGGTCGAATCGCCATCACGACCGACGGGGTTCCCGTTGTCCTGCAGGTCGACCAGGCCACGTTCGCCGATCCGCAGGCGGCAGTTGCGTGGTCGTCGAGCTTGTCTACCAGGGTGAAGAAGAATGACTCGTTCGGTCTCGGGACCTTGATCGGACGTTCCACCGGCGAGCGCTTCACGCTCGAGTTCGTCGGCCGAGGCTTCGTCGTGGTGCAACCGTCCGAGCAACCGCCGGGCGGGATTATCGGCGGCTCCGGCAGTGGTGAACAAGCTGGCGTCGGCGGTGCGCTCGGCGGGCTGCTCGGACGCTAGAGCACGAGAAAGGCGCTGGACGAAAACCTGCCTCGAACACGACAATGCCCGCCCCCAGAACGGGAGCGGGCATTGTCGCAGCGAATTGCTTACTTGGCCTTTTCGAGGACCTCGACCAGTCGCCAGTGCTTCGTGGCGGACAGCGGGCGGGTCTCCATGAGCTGAACGCGATCGCCTACTCCGGCGTCGCCCTTCTCGTCATGTGCCTTGACCTTGGTGGTACGACGGATGATCTTGCTGTAGAGGGGGTGCTTGACCCTGTCCTCGAGCTCGACCACGATCGTCTTTTCCATCTTGTCGGATACGACATAGCCGATCCGGATCTTACGGTTGTTGCGCTCTTCTGTCACAGTGTTTTCCTCGCTCATGCCGCGTCACCTGCAGTGTCGTCGGCGGGACCTGTCGCCAGGCCGAGCTCACGTTCACGCAGAACGGTGTAGATGCGCGCGATCTCGTGACGAACGGTGCGCAGTCGACGGTTGTTGTCCAGCTGGCCGGTAGCCATCTGAAAACGAAGGTTGAACAGCTCTTCCTTCGACTCACGCAGCTTGGTGACCAGCTCTTCACCGGTGAGCTCGCGGAGCTCTGCGGCTGGGGTTCCAGTAGCCATCAGAACTGCTCCTCCCTGGTGATAATGCGTGCCTTCATCGGCAGCTTGTGAATTGCGCGGGTGAGCGCCTGACGTGCAGTGGCCTCGTCCGGGAACGAGAGCTCGAACATCACGCGACCCGGCTTGACGTTCGCGACCCACCACTCGGGCGAACCCTTACCGGAACCCATGCGGGTCTCGGCAGGCTTCTTCGTGAGCGGGCGGTCCGGGAAGATGTTGATCCAGACCTTGCCGCCACGCTTGATGTGGCGAGTGATCGCGATACGAGCGGCCTCGATCTGACGGTTGGTGACGTAGGCAGGCTCGAGAGCCTGGATGCCGTACTCACCGAACGTCACAGCGGTTCCGCCCTTGGCAGCGCCCGATCGCTTCGGGTGGTGCTGCTTGCGGTGCTTGACCCGGCGGGGGATCAACATCGTCAGCCCTCCTTGTTCGGCTCGGTCGAGGCCGGAGCCTCTGCGGATGCCGCGCGGCCGGCTTCGGTGCTCGTCGCCGTGGTACCCGAGGCACCGGAGCGACGCGGACGCGAAGGACGCTCGCGGCGCGGGCGGTCGGCGCCTGCAGCGGGTGCTGCAGCGGCGAGCTCGCGCTTGCCTCCGACGATGTCGCCCTTGTAGATCCAGACCTTCACGCCGATACGACCGAAGGTGGTCTTGGCCTCGTACAGTCCGTAGTCGATGTCCGCGCGAAGCGTGTGCAGTGGCACACGGCCTTCACGGTAGAACTCCGAGCGAGACATCTCGGCGCCGCCGAGACGACCGGAGCACTGGACACGAATGCCCTTGACGTTCGGCTGACGCATGGCCGACTGAATGGCCTTACGCATCGCGCGACGGAATGCGACGCGGTTGCTGAGCTGCTCTGCAACACCCTGGGCCACGAGCTGAGCCTCGGACTCAGCGTTCTTGACCTCGAGGATGTTGAGCTGAACCTGCTTGCCGGTCAGCTTCTCGAGAGCTCCGCGGATGCGGTCTGCCTCGGCGCCACGACGACCGATGACGATGCCGGGGCGTGCCGTATGGATGTCCACGCGAACACGGTCACGGGTGCGCTCGATCTCGACCTTGGCGATGCCCGCACGCTCCATGCCGGTGGCCAGGAGCTTGCGGATCGCGACGTCTTCCTTCACATACTCCGCGTACTGCTTGTCTGCGTACCAGCGCGACTTCCAATCGGTGGTGATACCCAAGCGGAAGCCGTGCGGGTTGATTTTCTGACCCACTACTGAGCCCCTTCCTTGGATGCCTGGCCCTTACGGCGGTTACGGCTGGTTCCACCGGTCTTGGGCAGGCTCTCGACGATCACCGTGATGTGGCTCGTGCGCTTGCGGATCCGGAATGCCCGACCCTGAGCGCGCGGCTGGAATCGCTTGAGGGTGGTGCCCTCGTCCACGAATGCCGTCGCCACGATCAGAGTGCTGGGATCGAGATCCAGGTTGTTCTCCGCGTTCGCAGATGCGGACGCGATCACCTTGGCGACCGGTTCGCTGGCGGCCTGCGGTGCGAACTTCAGGATGTTGAGCGCATCCTCGACGGAACGCCCACGAACCAGGTCCACGACGCGACGTGCCTTCATGGGCGTGACGCGGACGTGCTTAGCGACTGCCCTGGCCGTCGGGTTGGCGGTTTCGGTGTTGCTCATCGCCTCTTCGCCTTCCGGTCGTCCTTGATGTGACCCTTGAACGTGCGGGTCGGTGCGAACTCCCCGAGCTTGTGGCCGACCATCGAGTCGGACACGAACACCGGCACGTGCTTGCGACCGTCGTGGACGGCGAACGTGTGACCGATGAAATCGGGAAGAATTGTCGAGCGACGGGACCAGGTCTTGATGACCTGCTTGGTCCCCTTATCGTTCTGAACGTCGACCTTCGCGAGGAGGTGATCGTCTACGAACGGGCCTTTCTTCAGGCTGCGTGGCATTCTGAACTCCCTCCTAGCGCTTGTTCTTGCCGGTACGGCGACGACGGACGATGAGCTTGTCGCTCGCCTTCTTCTTACTGCGGGTACGGCCTTCGGCCTGTCCCCACGGGCTGACCGGGTGGCGTCCACCGGAAGTCTTGCCCTCACCACCACCGTGTGGGTGGTCGACCGGGTTCATGACGACACCACGGACGGTTGGGCGCTTGCCCTTCCAGCGCATACGGCCGGCCTTGCCCCAGTTGATGTTCGACTGCTCGGCGTTACCGACCTCGCCGACGGTTGCGCGGCAGCGCACGTCGACGCGACGGATCTCGCCGGAGGGCATACGCAGGGTGGCGTAGGGGCCTTCCTTGCCGAGGAGCTGGATGCTCGAACCGGCAGAGCGGGCCATCTTCGCGCCGCCGCCCGGACGGAGCTCGACCGCGTGGATGGTCGTACCCGTCGGGATGTTGCGCAGCGGCAGGTTGTTGCCCGGCTTGATGTCGGCGCCGGCACCGGACTCGATGGGCGAGCCCTGAGCGATGCCCTTCGGTGCCACGATGTAGCGCTTCTCGCCATCTGCGAAGTGCAGAAGGGCGATGTTGGCGGTGCGGTTGGGGTCGTACTCGATGTGAGCGACCTTGGCCGGCACGCCGTCCTTGTCGTTGCGACGGAAATCGATCAGACGGTACGCGCGCTTGTGACCGCCACCCTTGTGCCGGGTGGTGATACGACCGTGTGCGTTACGTCCACCGCGACCGTGCAGGGGGCGAATCAGCGACTTCTCGGGCGTGCTGCGAGTGATTTCCGCGAAATCGGAAACACTGGAGCCGCGACGGCCCGGAGTGGTCGGCTTGTACTTACGGATTGCCATGAGTCTTCTCGTCCTCTATATCCGAAGAGTCCCAGCCGCTATGCGACCGGACCTCCGAAGATCTCGATGGGCTTGCTGTCGGCGGAGAGCGTTACGAGCGCGCGCTTGGTGTCCTTGCGCTTGCCGTAACCGAATCGGGTCCGCTTGCGCTTGCCCTGACGGTTCTGCGTATTGACGCTGGTCACAGTGACGTCGAAAATCTTCTCGACGGCGATCTTGATCTGCGTCTTGTTCGAGTCCGGGTGGACCAGGAAGGTGTATGTGCCTTCCTCGATCAGTCCGTAGGACTTCTCCGAAATGACCGGCGCCAGCAAGATGTCGCGGGGATCGGCGATCGTGGTCACTTGCTTCCCTCCTCGTTCTTCGCAGGCCCTGCGATGAACGTGTTCAGCGCTTCCACGCTGAAGATGACGTCATCTGCTTCGAGCACGTCGTACGTGTTGAGCTGGTCGGGTGCGATGGGATGCACGCCTTCCAGGTTCTGGACGCTCTTCCACGCTGCGGTGTCTTCGCGACCGACGACGAGCAAGACCTTCTTACGGTCCGAGAGCTCGGCGAGGAACGTCTTGGCACCCTTGGTGGACGGAACCTGTCCGGCAACCAGTTCGGTGATGACGTGAATACGCTCGCTGCGTGCCCGGTCCGAGAGGGCACCGCGCAGAGCGGCTGCCTTCATCTTCTTGGGTGTGCGCTGGCTGTAGTCACGCGGCTGCGGTCCATGGACCGTGCCACCGCCGACGAACTGAGGTGCACGCGTCGAACCCTGACGGGCGCGACCGGTTCCCTTCTGGCGGTACGGCTTCTTGCCGCCACCGCGAACCTCGCCACGAGTCTTCGTGGAGTGGGTTCCCTGACGAGCAGCAGCGAGCTGTGCAACGACGACCTGATGCAGGAGCGCGATGTTGGCAGGAGCGTCGAAGATCGTGGCAGGCAGATCAACGGTTCCGTTGGTCTTGCCGCCGAGCTCCTTGACGTCCAGCGTCAGCTTGGTTTCGGTCTTCTTCTCGAGGCTGGTCATGCCCGTGCACCACCCTTCAATGCAGACTTGACGATCACGACGTTGCCGCGACGGCCCGGGATTGCTCCCTTGATCAGCAGAAGACCGTTCTCGCTGTCCACCTTGTGGACCGAGAGGTTCTGCGTGGTAACGCGGTCGCCACCCATACGTCCGGACATGCGCATTCCCTTGAACACGCGACCCGGAGTGGCGCAGCCACCGATGGATCCCGGACGACGGTGCACGGCCTGAGCGCCGTGGCTCGCGCCCTGGCCCTTGAAGCCGTGACGCTTCATCGTTCCGGCGAAGCCCTTGCCCTTGCTGGTGCCGGTGACGTCGACGAAAGCGCCGTCCTCGAACACAGCTGCGGTGAGCTCCTGGCCGACCTCGAACTGGGAAGCGTCGGCGACGCGGATCTCCACCACATGGCGGCGAGGCGTGACGCCTGCCTTCTCGAACTGGCCGGTGGTCGGCTTGTTCACCTTGCGGGGATCGATCGCGCCGAAGGCGACCTGGACGGCGCTGTAGCCGTCGCGCTCCAGCGTGCGGACCTGGGTGACCACGTTGGGTCCAGCCTTGATCACGGTCACGGGAACGACGCGGTTGTTCTCGTCGAAGACCTGGGTCATTCCGAGCTTGGTGCCCAGAATGCCTGTGGCAGGTCGATTCTTGTTATCAGTCATCGTTGTCTCCGCGCTCACTGGATGTTGACGTCGACACTGGCGGGCAGATCGATGCGCATGAGCGCGTCGACCGTCTTCGGCGTCGGGTCGAGGATGTCAATGAGCCGCTTGTGAGTACGCATCTCGAAGTGTTCGCGCGAATCCTTGTACTTGTGGGGCGAACGGATGACGCAGTACACGTTCTTTTCGGTCGGCAACGGCACCGGTCCGACGACGCGGGCACCCGTACGGGTGACCGTCTCGACGATCTTGCGCGCTGACGCGTCGATCGCCTCATGGTCGTAGGCCTTGAGCCTGATGCGGATCTTTTGTCCCGCCACGCTTAGTGTCCTTTTCTTGCCGCTTGTCGTGAGGCCTGCCGTTCGGCCTGCCCCACCTCGTCTGCACAGTCCCCGAGTCGCTCGACCGAAGCCGAAAGGACTCGAACTGCCCTCGTGCTCACACGACGAACCGAACGTTGGCGATCAGGAAAGACCCGATCCGTTGCCGCTGTTCATCTGTCATGGTTCTCCGGTCCACGCGGTCGGGCGTGTCGGATTTCTACTGACACTTCTTTCCGCTTGCTCTTCTTCGATGACCGTGAGCGCGAGGCTTCCGATGCATCTCCGAGCTGGTGAACCGGACGCACTCACGTGGAGTGCTGGTTCCGTTCTGCTTCAACCTGGTCGTGGCCGCACGAAGGCGCGTCCCGTGTCCAGGCAACCCGACCAGTATGCCGTACGCGGCCGTCGAGTTCAAATCCGGGGCGCACGGGCTGCGCACAGGGCTCATACCGGATATTACCGAGCGGTAAGGTCGACCGATGAACTCCACCTCACCCACCTACGGACAGACCTTCGGCCTCTGGCGTCGACTGCCCGACAACCTGCTGGGATCCGCGGTCTTCTCCGTCGGAATGTGTCTGCGAGTGCCCTACTTCGGCTCGGTACTCCCCCGAGTCCGCACATTGGAACCGGGCCGATGCACGGTGAGCGCGCCGAAATGGTGGGGCATTCGAAACCACCTCGGCACCTTCCACGCCATCGCCGCCTGCAATCTCGCCGAGGTCGCGATGGGGATGCTCGCCGAGGCCACAGTGCCCACCTCGCATCGCTGGATCCCCAAGGGCATGCAGGTCCAATACTTGCGCCCCGCAACGACCTCGCTGACAGCAACAGCCGAGTTGCCGCAGATCCCGGATTTCGCCGCGATCGCCGAGGGCGCCGATGTCGTCATTCCCGTCTACATCCGAGATCGCACAGGCGCAGAGGTAGTGCACGCGGATATCACCGTCTGGGTCTCCGCGGCACGGAAGCCGGTGACCGACTCGTCGTAAGGTTCAGCCCGCACACGCATACTCGAACGATGAGAAAGCACGACGCTGTTGTGGTGGGCGGTAATGGTGCGGTCGGTTCATTGCTGTGCCAGGCTCTCGCGCACGACGGGTATTCCGTCCTGGCGACAGACGTATCCGAGCGCACCTCCCCGTCCTCGCCGGAGGGGGTCGAGCACGAGGTCGCCGACATTCTGAATCCGTCGGCTCGATTGATCCAAGCAGCGGCCGATGCCCGTCTCGTGGTCTTGGCGGTCCCCGAGCACATTGCGCTCGGTACGGATCTGTCTCTGTTCGACAGGGTTGCGCTGGTGGTCGAAACACTGTCCGTCAAATCCGCGTTCGCGGCTGCCGTCGAGACGTCCGGCCGAGTGCACGCCGTCCTGGGCATCAACCCGATGTTCGCTCCTGCACTCGGATTCGACGGGCGTCCCGTGGCGTGCGTGAGACACCGCCCCGGTGTGGCCGCCGAGGACTTCGTCGCTCGCATCACGGCCTGGGGCGGACGAGTCGTCGACGTCGATTCCGACATGCACGATCGAGCGGCGGCCGCGACCCAGGCCTTGACCCATGCAAGCGTGCTCGCGTTCGGGTCCGCCCTGGGCTCGCTCGGCCTCGACCCGTCACTGGTCGACGCAATCGCGCCGCCACCGGCACGCACCTCGCTGGCATTGCTCGCACGGATCGCCGGCGGCGAACCCGAAGTGTATTGGGACGTGCAGGCCGGCAACCCGTACGCCCACCAGGCCAGAATGGCGCTCGTCGAAGCCGCGTCGCGGCTCGATGCAGCCGTCGGCAGTGGCACCGGCGAAGAGTTCGGCGCTCTGGTCGAACGGGCTGGTGCTGCCGTACCCGACGGCGAGTCGTATCGCAGACTGTGCGCCGATCTTTTCGGTATCGTTCGAGACCAAGGACCCGAGGGGAACCGATGACGATCCAGATGCCACAGCTACCCGAGCACGACCCGAACGACGCCGTGGAGAGTGCCGTTGTGTCGCGGTTGGCCGGTAACTGGGGCAAACGCGCCACCGTCAAGAAGCCGGAGCCCGACCTCGACGATCTGTTCGACCTCGCCAAGCACGACTACCCCGAGGCGTTGATTCCGTTCGCTGACCACGACGTCTACCGGGCTCTGCCGGAGACCACGCAGGAACGGATCCGCGCCTGGGGATGGATCGCGTTCAACAAGAACGTCATGGACGTGGAGCAGCACGTCGTCAACCCCGGATTCGCGCTTCTCGCTGCCGACGCCTTCGACACCGGAATGGGCGACGTTCTCGCTGTTGCGGTGACCCAGGCGATGGTCGACGAGCAATACCACACGCTGATGCACCTCAATGCCTCCGCGCTCACCCGGCGACAGCGCGGATGGGCGATGCCCGATGGAACCCTCCCCGTCAGCGCCACAGTTCGTCGCCAACGTGCCGCTCAGCTCGGTGCCGTCGACGAGTCTGCGGCCGCGCTCAGCACGCTCGCCTACACCACGGTCGCGGAGATCTCGATCACGTCCTACCTGGACCTGATCGAGGACGACGAGGCGATTCAACCCGTCAATCGCGCCACCGTGAAGTTGCACAACCGCGACGAGCACTGCCACGCCTCGATCGCCGACGAGATGGCTGCGATCGTGTTCGAGACGTTGAGCGCAGGCGATAGGCGTCACTTTCTCGGCGGGCTCGCCGCGGGCATGGACGCGTTCTCCAGCAACGACTTCGGTACATGGGCGGCCATCCTGCGCGCCGAGGGCGTCGTCGACGCCGACCGGATGCTCGCCGACACCGCCGCCGACGACACCCGCCGCCAGCTGGTACAGGACTACAGCGGGATCCGGTCGCTGTGCCGCCGACTCGACGTCGAGGACGAAATCGGGATCGCCTGGACGTAAGCGGGCGGCGGGCTACGCCTTTGCTGCGGGTAACGTTTTCGGCGGATGCCTGGATTGACTATGGGTAGGACAAAGTCCCACGATCGTCCGCACACTCTTCTCGACACCGACCGCACGGAGAATCGATGCCCTTACCCGAGGACGTAGCTGTACTGGTGGAGGACGTCCACAAGTCCTTCGACGACGTCCACGCGCTACGTGGGATCAGCTTCTCTGCGCCGCGTGGCAGCGTCCTGGGAATTCTCGGCCCGAACGGCGCGGGCAAGACCACCATGGTCAAGGTGCTCTCGACTTTGATCCGTCCGGATTCCGGTCGCGCCGTCGTAGCGGGACACGACGTCGCCGAAAGCGCTGCCGAGGTTCGCCGCTCGATCATGATGACCGGGCAGTACGCCGCTCTGGACGACACGCTCTCCGGGCGGGAGAACATCGAACTGTTCGGCCGCCTGATGGGCCTGGACAAGAAGGCCGCCCGCACCCGCGCACACGCCCTGCTCGAGGAATTCGACCTGGTCGACACCGGTAAGCGGCCGGTTCGCGGGTACTCGGGCGGGATGCGCCGACGCATCGACATCGCGTGTGGGCTGGTCGTTCGACCCAAAGTGGTGTTCCTCGACGAGCCGACGACAGGTCTGGACCCGAGGTCCAGGCAGGGCGTGTGGTCACTCGTCGAGGCCTTGAAGGCTCAGGGGATCACAGTGCTGCTCACCACGCAGTATCTCGAGGAAGCCGACGTACTCAGCGACAACATCATCGTGATCGACAAGGGCACCGTCATTGCCGAGGGCACCTCGGACCATCTCAAGGCGATGACTGGCGGAAACTTCTGCGAGGTGGTCCCGGTCGATCCAGACGAGCTCCCCGCCGTGGTCCGCGTGCTGGGCGAGCTCGTTCCGGCTGCGGTGGCCACCGATCTTGCGCCGGGTGCTGATCGACTGTCGATTCCGGCTCCGGACGGCGCGGCCACCTTGTCCGAGGTCCTGCGTCGCATCGACCAAGCCGGCATCGCGCTGGCCGATATCGCGCTGCGGCGACCCTCGCTCGATGACGTGTTCTTGTCACTCACCGGTCACACCAACACGGTTTCGACGCAGTGACGACGACAGCCCAAGATACGACGGTCGGTTCCGCTTCCACCCCCACGGTCGGCCGTGCGAGTGCGTCCAAGAAGCGGCGCTTCGAGCCCTCCGGCTTCGTTCAGTGGCGGGTGTTGACGGCCCGGACCGTTCGAACGATGGTGCGCAAGGGCGAACTGCTGGTCGCTGTCATCGCGCCGCTCATCTTCACCATCGGGTTCTACCTGCCGCTGAAGTTCGTCATGCAGTTTCAGGGCATCGACTACGCACAGTTCCTCATGCCGATCATCGTCCTACAGGCGATGGCATTCACGGCAATTTCGTCCGCGCAGCGCGCGTCGACCGAGGCAGCGACAGGTCTGTCCACACGGCTCAAGACCATGCCCGTGGTCATCGGTGCTCCGCTGATGGCTCGGATGTCGAGTGCGTTCATCCGATCGACGGTGACACTGACCGCGGCACTGCTCTTCGGCCACGTCATCGGCTTTCGCTTCAGTGCAGGCGTCGGGCAAGCACTCATGTTCGGCGCAATGGCATTGGCGATCAGTACTGTCCTGTCGTTCGGCGCCGACGCGATCGGCACCTTGTCGAAAAGCCCCGAGGCCACGAGCCAGGCACTGACGCTGCCGCAGTTGATCCTGGGCATGGCATCGACCGGATTCGTACCCGAAAGCGGCTTTCCCGAGTGGATTCGGCCGTTCGTGCGTAATCAACCGATCTCGCAGTTCTCCTCGGCCATGCGCGATATGGCAGAGGGGACCGTCACGTTCGCGGGCGTGTTCCCGGCCATCGCGTGGATCGTCGGTCTGACGGTCGTCCTCATTCCGCTGGCACTGTGGGCCAGCCTTCGACGGAGGGACTGACCTTGACCGACATTCAGCAGCGCCGAACCACGCAGAGCACGCTCGATTTCCCGGAACCCACCCACCCGTGGCCTGAGACGTCGATGGCGGCGCTGTGGACGCACAGCCTCATCCAATGCAAACGGCTGCTGACGCGCTGGCTACGCGACCCCACCACGATGATTCAGGCCGTGCTGTACCCGGCACTGATGCTGGTGATGTTCCGTGTCGTCCTGGGTAACTCGATCTCGATGGCGACCGGCCAACCGGCGGTGTACGGCCAGGTTCCCCTGATCGCCCTGATCGGTGCGATGTTCGGGTCGATCGTCAGTGCCGTGGGACTCAAGCAGGAGCGCAACAACGGACTGCTCGCTCGCTTCTGGACCCTCCCGACGCACCGCGCCGCCGGACTCGTCGGCCGGATGATGGCGGAGGTAGTCCGGATATTCGTCACCACCCTGGTGATCGTTGCCATGGGCTTTGCGCTGGGGTTTCGCTTCAACGAGGGCTTGTTGGCGGGTTTCGGTCTCATCCTGCTACCGATCGTGTTCGGGGTCGGCTTCGCGGTGATGGTGACGTTTCTGGCGACCGTCTCCGGCGACGCTCCCCTCGTCGAACTCGTCTCGATTCTGTGCACACTGCTGCTGTTCTTCAACTCCGGCTTCGTCCCCGTTCAGGCCTACCCGACGTGGTTGCAGCCCGTCGTCGCCGCGCAGCCGATGTCCTGCGCGGTCGACGCGATGAAGGCGCTGGCGCTCGGCGGTCCGACTCTGACCCCGGTATTGCAGACATTGGCGTGGTCACTGGGCATGGTGTTGGTGTTTCTCTATCCGGCAATCAAGGGCTATCGACGTGCATCGTCGACCGCATAAGCGTCACCACGCACCGAACGGTTTCATTGTTACTTTTCGGTCCATAGGAAGTTTCCGCCGATAAATCAATTGCTCCATGTCCACGCAACATGCATTCGGGCAAGTTTTCGCACCTAATCGGGGCCCTCGCTCGTTTCACTATTCCTCGGAACAAAACTGCAGCTAAAGGCCATAACGGCCGGTCGGCCAACGACGCATCAATTGACGACGCCGCCGAATATCGCCTTTACCGTCTACCGGGATTTGCAATTTGTGCCAGCTCCAGTAATGCTGGATTATCGAGATGTTTCGGGATTAGCGAATACACACATCCCCCGAATCCACACAGCCCCGGAATCCACACAGCAAGGAGTCAGAGTGAGGGTCGACTGCATGTCGCGTCACACCAGGACATTACTTTCGATCTTCTTTTCACTCCTCGTACTGGTCGGCGCGGTTGCAACTGCTCCCACGGCCGGAGCCCAGCCGGCCGCAACTCCTCGACTCGACTCGCTCGAACGAATGGGAGCCCCGCCCGAGGGAGCCAACGACTGGTCCTGCAGCCCGTCGGAAGCGCACCCGCGCCCTGTGGTCCTGGTACACGGCACCGACACGGACATGCAGGAGAGTTGGCCCGTCCTCTCCCCCGAACTCGCAGCCCAGGGCTACTGCGTGTTCGCCCTGAACTACGGCGCCATGCCGGTGATGTGGGACCACAGCCAGCTCGTGTGGGGAATCGGTGACATCGAAAACTCGGCCGCTGAACTCGCCGAGTTCGTCGACGCGGTGCTCGCAAGCACCGGCGCTGAGCAGGTCGACCTCGTCGGCCATTCGCAAGGCGGCACCATGGCACGGCAATACCTCAAGTTCAACGGTGGCTCGAATCCCACAGACCCGTCCGCAAGCAAGGTTCGCAACCTGGTGACGCTGGGAGCCACCAATCACGGAACGAACTTCAACGGCCTGCAACAGCTCTATCTGTTGGCCACATCGGTGGGAATCCCTCGCGACTTCACCTCACAACTCGTCTTCGGCGTCGCCGGCAGTCAGCAGCTCATCGGATCGCCGATGCTGCGCAAACTCAACGCCGGTAGCGAGGTCATGCCCGGCGTCGACTACACCGTCATTGCCACGCGGGACGACCAGATCGTGACTCCGCCCGAGCGCACCTTTCTGGACGACCGTGGGACGGGTCAGGTGACCAACCTGTGGGCCCAGGACCTGTGCCCGGGCAATACCGCGTCACACATGGGTCTCACGCGGGATCCGGATGTGTCGTACATGATCAGTACCGCGCTGGACCCGAATTACTCGAACACGAACCCACTGGTGTGCGCCGAATCCGAATGACATGTTGTATCAAGTCCACTGCAGGTCGCGGTCGAGTAGGGCGTAGAGCTCCTCGTTGAACGGTCGGTAGAACTCGGCCAGGCGGGCTCGAGACTCCGGGTCCTGGCGCGGCGCAGTCAGAGGGTTCTGATTGACCGCCTTGTGCATGGTCGGCGGCGTCGGCGGCAGCCCGAGAAACTCGTGAATCGAACACACGGTTGAAACCGGGTTCGCGAAGAAGTCCTCGGATTTGACGACGAGCACGCGATCACGGCCGAAGCGATCGAGCCACTTCGCTGTCGACTTGGCGTAGATGCCAGTTTGAAGCAGGGGAAATCCCGAAGGTGATGGATACGGCATCCCGGGGAAGAGATCGAGTGACATGTCCACGTACTCGGCATATGTCGCGTAGTACGGGATCCGCGATTGAGCTCGGCCGCCGAGAAACAGATCCCACTTGTAGTGGGAGTACGCACGCTCGACGGGGTCACGCAGCATCAGGATGATCTTGGCGTCGGGGCACGCCGCTCGATAGTTGTCCATCAGCGGGTGATGGTGCATCCACGGGGTGAAATACCCGGTGGATGCATGCCCGGTATCGGCCCGAACAGTGTCCATCTCGGCAACCGTCGGGTAGTGCGGACGCCATGTCTCGGGGCGGTCGGAGAATATTTCTTTCGACAGCGGCGGCAGGATCGACGGATGTTGAAACAGGTAGGTGGACAGATCACTCGTGCCGCTCTTGATCGCGCCGAGACATGCGAAGTCCGGCAGCACCCGGCTGCCGACGAGTGAGCGGTGTTTCAATCGCCACCATGGAGGGTTTCCCCAGTAGTGGGGCAATACCTGGTAGCGCAGCCCGCGCTTGACCGCGCCGGCGTAGTAGCCGAGCTTGTTGCCGGTTCCCTGCAGCTGCAACCGGTGGAAGGCGCTGATGTCGTACGGCTCCGAAAAAGCCGTCGAAGCGGAGCCCTCCGGTTCGGATGTCACTGGTTCCATTTCGGTGCGCCCTTCCGATAACCGACAATTCGCCGGCAGTGTCCGGGAAATGTTAGTTCGTGCAGCCCTACTGCGCACCGCTGTTCCCGATCCTCGGGTTCACGCCTCATCGAGCGTGTGCCCACGGCGCTGGCCGGTCGTCATCGGTTCGGACCACCGCCTCGAGTTCGGACCCGAATCCATCGAGCGACACCGCGGACGGTACGAACGCGTGCGTGACGTCGTATTCTTCGAGCACCGTCACCAGGTCAGCTTCCGTCGATGCAGGCTGCCCCAGCACGATCACTGCCGCCCCGAGCGCAGCTGCGACGGCCACACCGAACGCGTCCCAACCCGACACCGACTCGGCCGAACCACCGAGACCGGTCATCAGTCGCGAGTCGTAGCCGACGGACCACGCGTCCGCCTCTGCCAGCGCCCGCGCCACCAGCTCGGCGTGCGTAAGGACGTCCTGGCCGCGGTCGGAGACGACTACGAGCGCGTTTTCGTCTACAGACAGTTTTCCCGCTCGCGAGGCGTGGCCGATCGGCCGCGGCGACTGCGCTGCGATGGCCGCTCGGACCTCAGCATCATCGAGTGCGAAGCCGGATACTGTGCCGGTGGGGTGGCCCGAAGCCGCCGAGGCCGTGAGAACACAGTCCGCGCGGATCGATCGCCCCGAGTCGACCTGGCCGGCCACCTGGCCTACGACGACGACGGCACTCGCACCCGCACACCACACAGCCCAGAGAGCTACGACCCCGTCGACCGACATCGGCAGATCGACCTGCACGCGGTCTCCGGGGCCGATGCCGCGGGACGCCAGGTACCGTCCGAGACGGGCAGATCTGCCACCCAACTCCAGATAAGTCACCTCGTCTTCGGCGATCACCGCCGGCGCGTCCGGGTCCGCTTCGACAATCGCGTCGATCATGTCCGCGACGGTTCGGGCGTGCGGCAGTGTTGCTACCCCACCCGAGGTTGCTACCCCACCCGAGCCGTCGGATTCGGCTCGCTCGGCGGCAGTGCGGAGGTCGATGTCACGAACGAGTGCATCTGGCGTGCGAGCGAGCACGTCCAGCACTGCGAGCAACCGCTCTTCGAGCACGGCGACGGTGGCCGCATCGAAGAGGTCGGTGGCGTAGATCAGCGAGCAGTTCAGTTGCGGCCGGTCCGAATCGGGACCGACCGAGAAGACGAACTGCAGGTCGTACTTGGCCTCCGGATTCGGCATCTCGAGGCCGGAGATCGACAGGCCGGGCAGATCGAGGCTGGCGACGCCGTGATTCTGAAGCGCCAAAACCACATCGAAGAACGGAGACTTCGACCGGGCGCGCGGCGGGTCCACCAACTCGACGACGCGCTCGAACGGCACATCCGAATGCGCGAAGGCCTCGAGATCCACCCGACGCGCGATCTGCAGGACGTCGGATGTCGACACGTCCTGCGACACCGGGGTTCGCAGAACGAGCGTATTGACGAACATCCCCACGATATCGTCGAGGGCTGCCTCGCCTCGCCCCGCGACCGGAGTACCGACCACGATGTCCTCGTCGCCGGACAGCTTGGACAGCACTATCGCAAGGGCGGTGTGCAGGGCCATGAACAGCGTCGAATTGTGTTCGCGCGCAGTCTCGTGCAGCGCCCGGACCACAGCGCCGTCCACCGTGAACTCGTGAGTTCGGCCCAGTCCGGACGCAGATGCCGCTCGTGGGCGGTCGGTGGCGATGCCCGTCTGCGGCCTGATCTCGGCCAACGTGCGCTGCCAGAACGATTCCTGAGCGGACATGATCGAGGCAGGGTCGCTGCTCTCGCCGAGCACATCGCGTTGCCAGAGAACGAAGTCGGCGTACTGGACGTCGAGGGGCGCCCAGCCCGGTTCCTGCCCCATAGAACGCGCCGCGTAGGCCGTCATCAGATCCCGAGTCAGCGGGCCCAGGGAGAAACCGTCGATCGCGATGTGGTGGACGACCAGTACGAGTATGTGTTCGTCCGCCGACCGCGCCAGGATGCGGACCAGCACGGGAACTGAGGTGCTCACGTCGAAGCTCGTCCCGAGCAGGGTGCGCACCTGCTCGGCGACATCTCGGTCGCGAACGGGCACGGGAGTGGTGTCCCACTCGACGTCTGTCACCGACATGACCTGTTGCGAACCGGTTCCGCCGACCTCTGGATACCGTGTGCGCAGGGTCTCGTGCCTTGCGAGCACATCGGTGATCGCCTCCGCGAGCGCATCGGTATCGAGCTGCCCGCTGAGCCTGAGAGCGAGGGAGACGTTGTAGCTCGTCGATGTCGGATCGATCCTGTTGAGGACCCACATCCGCTGTTGCGCGAACGAGAGGGGAACGACCGCGGGACGAGGACGAGCGGACAGCTTCCCGGTGCTGCCCTCACCGACGGACGCCCCGAGGAGTGCGGCGAGCCCTGCCACCGTCGGAGCATCGAACAGAGATCGAACTGTGACCCGAGCGTCGAGTGCAGAACTCAGCCTCGACACCACGCGCGTCGCGATCAACGAGTTGCCTCCGAGAGCGAAGAAGTCGTCCTCGGAACCGACTCTCCCACAGCCCAATACGTCTTCGAATACTACGGCGACGATCTCTTCCACTGCGCCCGAGGGCGCCCGGAACACCCGAGAGCCTGCCTCCGGTTCGGGCAGGGCGCGTCGGTCGAGCTTGCCGTTGACCGTCAGCGGGATCGTCTCGACCGGAACGAAGGCCGAGGGCACCATGTAGTCGGGTACCTGAGCTGCCACACCGCGGCGGATGTCGTCCAGATCGAGCGAATCGCCGTCTACCGGAACCAGGTAAGCGACCAAGCGCGGTCCCGTCGGGTGATCCTCGCGGACGATCACCGCGACAGCCGAGACATCCTCGCGACCCGAGATTGCTGCTTCGATCTCACCCAGTTCGATCCGAAAGCCTCGCAACTTGACCTGATCGTCGGCGCGGCCGAGGTACTCCAACTCGGCTCCGCCGTGCGCGCTCACCCATCGCGCTCGGTCGCCCGTGCGGTAGAGGACATCGCCATCAGACCCGAAGGGATCGGCGACGAACCTCGTCGAGGTCAATGCCGATCGTCCCCGGTACCCCCTACTCACCTGGCCACCGCCGACATACATCTCCCCGGCGACACCGACGGGGACCGGCCGCAGGCGGCGGTCCAGCACGTAGGTGCGCAACCCGGGGAGCGGGACGCCGATCATCGAGGCCGATGGCGCGTCGTGTGCCGTCATGAAGCGGATCGATACGTGCACGGTGGTCTCGGTGATGCCGTACATGTTCACCAGCACCGGACCGCGCTGATGGTCCTCTGTCCCGTCGCCGCGCCGGGTCAGCCAATTCTCCAGACGTCGAGGTTCGAGGGCTTCGCCTCCGAAGATCACGTATCTGAGCGAGAACTCTGCATCCGGTAGAACGCGGTCGGCTTCGGCGAGCTGATAGAAGGCCGAGGGCGTTTGGTTGACGACGGTGACCCTCTCGTCGACGAGCAGATCTCTGAAAGCCTCGGGAGCGCGGGAGGTGTCGAAGTCGACCACGACCAGCGTGCCTCCGTGGATCAACGGCCCCCACATCTCCCAGACCGAGAAATCGAACGCGTAGGAATGGAACATCGTCCAGACGTCGTCCGCACCGAAACCGAAGGCGGGCTGCGTGTTCGAGAACAGACGCAGCACGTTCTCATGGGTGACGGCCACCCCCTTGGGAGTGCCGGTGGATCCGGAGGTGTAGATCACGTAGGCAACGTTCTGCGGCGTCAACGGCGCACGCCGGTCCGCATCCGTCAGCGGGCTTCCACCTGTGCCGAGAAGATCGATTGCGTTCGGGTCGAGCACCGGGACACCACCGAAATCGATGTCCAGCCCGGACGCGACGGCGACGATCGGCTTTGCGTCGTCGACCATGAACTGGATTCGGTCGGTCGGGTACGAGGGGGCGATGGGCAGGTAGCCGGCTCCGGAGGTCGAGACAGCCAAAAGGGCCACCACCAACTCGACCGACCGCGGAAGCGCGACCGCTACCAGGGTTTCCGGACCGGCGCCGAATGCAATCAGTTGGTGGGCAAGTGCACGGACTCGCCGCGCGATCTCGTCGTAGGACCACGGTCGCCCATCCCATCGCACCGCGGTGCGATCCGGTGAAGCAGCTACGACGGCGTCGAAGCGGTCGACGAGGGTCCCGATTGCCATCGGGTGGTCCGGGCTCGACGCGCTCCAGGTCTGCAGCAGGCGCGCGCGTTCGAACGGATCGACGAGTTCGATGTCGCCGACCGGTCGATCGGGTGCGTCGAGCAGTCCGGTCAGAAGGCGCATCAATCTCGCCCCCATAGCGTCGACCGTCGATCGATCGAACAGGTCGGTCGCGTAGACGAATTCGACATTCCACCCGGAGACACTTGCCGCGGAGTCGTGACTGTCCGAGACAGTGATCTGGAGGTCGAACTTCGCATGGACGGTGTCCAGTTCGATCCCGCCGACGGTCAGGTCCCCCGAGTTCGAGTCTGGTGCCTTCGAGGTTCTGGAACGTGTACATCACCTGGAACAGCGGGTGCCGCCCACGGGAGCGCTGCGGATCCACCACGTCGACGATCCGCTCGAACGGCACATCCGAGTGCGCGAACGCAGAGAGGTCGCTCTCGCGGACCTCGGCGAGCAAGTCGGCGAACGTGAGCGCGGAATCCACCTGTGTGCGGAGAACGAGCGTGTTGACGAACATGCCGATCATGTCGTCGAGCTCGGCGCTGCCCCGCCCCGCGACCGGCGTGCCGATGGCCACATCGTCGGTATCGGACATGCGCGCGAGCAGTACCGCCAAGGCACCGTGCATCACCATGAAGGGCGTCACACCACTTGCGTTGGCCAGGGCGGTGATCCGACGACGCAGTACCGCGTCGACGGCGACCGAGGTCGCTGCCCCTCGATACGACATTTCGGCCGGGCGTGGGCGATCGGTCGGAAGCTCGATCTCGTCCGGTAGACCTGCGAGCTGCCTTATCCAGTAGTCGAGCTGCGCGGAGGCAATCGAGGATGGATCATCTTCTGCCCCAAGGATCTCTCGCTGCCAGACCGCAAAGTCCGCGTACTGCAGTGCGGGACGCGACCAGCCGGGGGCCTGACCTGACGCGCGCGCCGCGTAAGCCTGGGCGAGGTCGCGTGTGAGCGGACCGATGGAGAAGCCGTCGACCGAAATATGATGGGCCACAACGACCAGTACATGGTACTGGGGGGACTCGCGAAGCAACGCTGCCCTCACCGGCACACCGGCAGTGACATCGAAACCACCGCCCAGCATCTCGAGTGCGCGAGGCCTCGCCTCTCCCGGGTCGATCTGCTCGATCTCCAAGACAACCGGATCCGAGGATACTGCGCCCGCAGCGAGTGGCTCGACCACCTGGTACCCCACACCGTCGATGTCGGGATAGACGGTCCGCAGGATGTCGTGGCGCGCGAGGACGTCCCGGAACGCCAGGACGAGCGCGTCGACGTCGAGTTCACCCTCGAGGCTGATGATCACCGGCACATTGTTCGCAGCGGAATCCGGGTCGAGACGGTTCAGAAACCACATCCGCTGCTGGGCCAACGACAGTGGCGCTGGTGTGTCGCGGTCGCGTCGGGCCTGCATCGGCTGCCGTCCGAACAGACTGCTCTCCAACGAGCTGCCTGCATCCGAGCCGGTAGCCCTCTCGTGCTCGATTCGCACAGCGAGTGCGTGGACGCTGGGAGCCTCGAACAGAGTGCGGAGGGAAATCTCGACGCCGAATGCCACCCCGAGTCGCGCGACCACCCGGGTTGCAATCAACGAGTTGCCGCCGAGGGAGAAGAAGTCGTCGTCCAACCCGATGCGTTCCACACCGAGCAGAGCTCCGAACGTTTCGGCGATCATCTCTTCGACCGGGGTCGACGGTGGACGGAAGGGACGAATCCGCACCGTCGGCTCGGGAAGTGCGCGTCGGTCGAGCTTGCCGTTGGGTCCGAGCGGGAAAGCGTCCATGATCACGATCGAGGTGGGCACCATGTAGTCCGGTAGTGCGCCGGCTGCCGTCCCGCGAACCTCGTCTGGGTCCAGCGTGAGCCCCGCCCTGCACACGATGTATCCGACGATCGTCTCGCCCACATCAGGATCGTCGACGAGCGTGACCACGGCTCGAGACACACCCGAATTCGTCAACAGCGCAGCTTCGATGTCACCCAGTTCGATGCGTTGGCCGCGTAGCTTGACCTGGAAGTCGCTGCGACCGACGTATTCGATCTCGCCGGCTCGGTTCCACCGAACGAGATCTCCTGTGCGGTAGAGCCTCTCGCCGCTACCGAAGGGGTTGGCGACGAACCGCTCGGCAGAGAGGTCGGCGCGAGAGGCATAGCCCCGGGCCAGCTGTACCCCACCGAGGTAGAGCTCGCCGATGACACCGGGCACGGCCGGCTTCAGGCGCCCGTCGAGGACGTGGACTCGGGTGCCCGAAACCGGGCGGCCGATCGGTACGACGACGGTATCGTCCTCGGTCACCTCGTGGAACGTGACATCGACGGCGGCCTCGGTCGGCCCGTACAGGTTCACCAACCGTGTCGACGGCAATGCCTGCACCGCGGCCCGTGCTGTTGTTGTGGGCAGCGCTTCGCCCGAGGCGAAGAGCCAGCGGATCGAGTCGATGTGGCCAACCGCTTGTTCCTCTGCGAACACCGCCAACATCGATGGCACGAAGTGGGCCACGGTGACAGAGTGCTCGCGCAGCAGATGCGCGAGGTAGGCGGGATCGCGCTGGCCTCCCGGACGAGCAACCACCATCCTGGCGCCGTACTGCAGCGGCCAGAACAGTTCCCACACCGAAACATCGAATGTGATCGGTGTCTTCTGCACCACGACGTCTTCGCCGCGCAAACTGTACTCGGACTGCATCCAGTTCAGTCGGTTCACGATTGCCCGGTGGCTGATCACGACGCCCTTGGGGCGTCCCGTCGATCCGGATGTGAACAGTACGTAGGCGGCGTTGTCGGGGCCACCGGCAGCCAGTTCGTTCTCGTCTATCGTGGCGTTCGAGTAGCGCCCCGGTGGGAGCGTATCGACTTCGACGATCTCGAATCCGTCCACGCCGAGGAGATCGCTCGAGGTCGACAGGATCAGCGATACATCGGCGCTGCTGAGCGCGTACCGAATTCGCTCGTGTGGCTGGTCGGGGTCCACGGGTAGGTACGCAGCACCCGCCCGGACCACGGCATAGATGGAGACCAGCATCTCCACCGACCGGGTGATCGCCACGGCGACGACGCACTCGGGCCCGATGCCCCGAGCGAGTAGATACCGGGTGAGCTCGTTCACCCGAGAATCGAACTGCGAGTAGGTGAGCGACTTCTCCTCGAAGGTGACAGCAACGGACTCGGGCTGCTGTCGTACTGCGGCGAGATAGCGGTCTAGCAGCAGTTCGTTGCTCTCGGGCGCGGCTGTTCCTACCCACCTCTCGTTGACGGCCATGGCCTCGTCGGTGGTCAGGATGTCGATGTCGCCGATCAGCGCGGACTGGTCGGCCACCATGGTTTCGAGAATTTCTCTGAGGCGCTCACCTGCGGTGACGATGGTGGCTTCGTCGAAGAGGTCGGTGAGATAGAGGAACTGCGCGAGCATGCCGAGCGGTTCACCCGCGCTGTCGAATTTCTCGGACACGGTCAGATACAGGTCGAATTTGGACAGACCGGTTTCGAGTTCGACTCCGGCGGCGCCAATGCCGGGGAGCTCGACCTTGCTTCGCTCGAGGTTCTGGAATGCCAGCATCACCTGGAAGAGCGGCTGTCGTGCCGTGGATCGCGGTGGATCGAGTACTTCGACCAAGCGCTCGAATGGAACGTCGGAGTGTGCGAACGCGTCCAGATCGATCTCACGTACTGCTGCGAGCAGGTCTCGCACAGAACGTGATCCGGTGATCTCGGTGCGCAGAACCAAGGTGTTGACGAACATACCGATGACGTCGTCGAGGGCGCGCTCACCGCGGCCTGCTATCGGAGTACCGATAGTGACGTCCTCGGTATTGGACAACCGAGCCAGGAGTACCGCGAACGCGGCATGCACGACCATGAACGGGGTGCACCCGAGTTCGAGTCCCAGCTCCACAATCGATCGATGCAGACGAGCACTGACAGCGAAAGAATGCACAGCACCGCGTTCGGTGGCGTGCGTGGGCCGCGGTCGATCGGTCGGCAGATCCAGTTGTTCGGGCACACCGGCGAGCCGAGAGGTCCAATAGGCTATCTGCTTGCTCATGACGGACTCGGGATCGGTTTCGTCGCCGAGCATATCCCGTTGCCACACAGCGTAGTCCGCATACTGGACCGCCAGCGGCCGCCACTGCGGCGGCGTTCCGGAGGACCTCGCCGAATATGCGGTGACGATGTCGCGCACCAGCGGGCCCATCGAGAATCCATCGGCTGCAATGTGATGGACGATGACGGCAAGAAGATTCTCGGCATCGTCGAGTCGATACAGGTGCGCTCGGAACGGCGCACTCTGCGCCAGTGTGAAGCCACGCGTGACCAGTGTCTTGATGCGTTCCAGTGCTTCGATTTCGGTGCACTCGTCGAATCCGAGCTCGAATGAGTTCGCCTGCAGTGGAACCACCACTTGATGCCCGACACCATCGATTTCCGGATAGATCGTGCGCAGCGATTCGTGGCGTTCACGGACGTCATCGATAGCTTTGGACAGCGTCTCGAAGTCGAGGTCTCCTTGAAGCCGAACGACGATCGGAATGTTGTAGGCAGCCGAGTTCGGTTCGAACTTGTCGAGAAACCACATGCGTTGCTGTGCGAGCGACAATGGAACGTAACGAGGCCGTCGTCCGGACACGAGGGGCAACCGTGCCCCCGTGCCTGCGACACGTGAGACGGAGACAGCCATGCCCTCGACGGTGGACGAGTCGAAGATCGTCCGCAACGGAATCTGTGCGTCCAGGGCGGCACCGATGCGTGAGACGACCTGCGTAGCAATCAGCGAATTACCACCAAGAGCGAAGAAATCATCATCCAATCCCACACCCGAAACCCCGAGAACATCAGCAAACACCCCCGCCACCACACACTCCACCTCCGACACCGGCTCACGGAACTCCCGCACCACAAACACCGGATCCGGCAACGCCCGACGATCCAACTTCCCCGCCGCACTCAACGGAAAACCATCCAACACCACAAACGCCGACGGAACCATATACCCCGGAAGCACCCCCGCAACCGACAACTCCAACACCCCGACATCCACCGAGGAGCCGGCGGACGGCACAACATACGCCACCAACTGATCGTGACGAACCAGCACCACCGCCTGCGCAACCACACCCTCAGCCAACAACGCCGACTCGATCTCACCCAACTCGATCCGCAACCC